>CAMFEL010000048.1 GCA_945949385.1 uncultured Clostridia bacterium
CAGCAGGATCTTTTCTTCAACCTGTCCCGGCGCAATATTCTCCTGCCGTACCCTGCCCTCCGTGCAGGCGTATTCAAGAAACAGCACGGGGGAGCCGGAAACGGTTTTCAAAACGCCCTTGACCTTGAGGACATCTCCATTCCCCGCAGGCGAAGCAAGAACCACATTCCTCAGCGTCATAGAGGAAGCCGACAGAGCAGCAAGAGAAGCAAATTTTTGATACTTCCCGTCACTCATTTTCAGAATCGTCCTTTTTCTTTTTGCTTTTAAACAGCACGGTCTTGTTTTCCTCACCGCGCACAAGCCTTACAATATTCTTTCTGTGCTGAAATACGACGAAAAGACCCGCGGCCACGGCAATTATCTCCACGCTCCTGTCCGCGCCGTTAAGCCTGTTCAGCAGTATGGGATAAGCCATGCCGCATATTATAGACGCAAGGGAAACATATTTCGTACCCAGAACAATACCTGCGAAAAGCACAAAAAGTATAACGGGAATATACCACAAATTCATGCATATGCACGTAAAAATGACCATGGCGGCAAAGCAGGCAACTCCCTTGCCTCCCCTGAATTTGAAGAACACGGGATAGCTGTGCCCCACCATGCAGGCAAAGCCCGCAATAAACAGAGCCAGAAATCGCAGATCCTCATGATAGAAGCAAAGCGGGCCGATAGCCATAGCCAAAACGGTTTTCAAAAGGTCGCAGACAAAGGTCAGCGCCCCCGCTTTTTTGCCGTATGTACGCAGCATATTGGTGCTGCCGGCATTGCCGCTTCCGGAGGAGCGGACATCACTGTGGTACAGCTTGGACGATATAATAATACCGAAATTCAGGCTGCCTAAAAGATACGCCGCAATTACAAGCAAGGCTATACTGATAATATACGCGGCATTTACGCCGAGTCCCCATTGGAGCAGCAGGTAAAATAAGCTTTTCATCTGTGAAGGGTGAGCGTCAGGAGTCGCTCTCTCCTTTCTGTCTTACGATAATTTTAATAGGAGTACCTTTGAAGCCGAAGGTCTGGCGAAGGCAGTTTTCAATATATCTCTGATAAGAAAAGTGAAACAGCTCGGCGCTGTTGCAGAAGCAAACAAAAGCAGGCGGCGCAACAGAAGTCTGAGTCATATAGTATATTTTCAGCCTTCTGCCCTTGTCGGAGGGAGGCTGCACTCTGTTGACCGCTTCCGCCAGCAAATCGTTCAGCATACCGGTGGAAATACGGGTGTTAGCCTGATTATGCACATAATTTATATACTCAAACAGCTTTGTGACTCTCTGCCCCGTTTCAGCGGATATAAACAGCAACGGAGCATAGGTCATATACGAAAGAGCGTCATAAATCTTTTTTGTATATGAATTGACCGTATTATTGTCCTTATCAATAAGATCCCACTTATTGACGCAGATAATAGTGGCTTTTCCCGCCTCATGGGCAATACCGGCAATCTTTTCGTCCTGCTCGGAAATACCCTCCGCGGCGTCAATAACCAAAAGGCATACCTGAGCGCGCTCCACCGCCATTTTTGCCCTGAGAACACTGAACTTTTCCACTCTGTCCTCAACCTTTGACCGGCGGCGTATACCGGCGGTGTCAATAAAATTGTACTTCCCGAACTCGTTTTCAAAGCGGGTGTCTATGGCGTCACGGGTGGTACCCGCAATATTTGAAACAATAAGCCGCTCGTCACCGAGAATTCTGTTGATAAGGGAAGATTTACCTGCATTAGGCTTGCCTATGACAGCCACATTTATAACATCGTCGTCGCTGTCGTCGTTCTCAAATTCGGGAAGCGCGTCGATAACCGCGTCAAGCAAATCACCGCTGCCGCTGCCGTGAAGCGAGGACAGAGCAATGGGGTCAATATCGAAACCAAGCTCATAAAACTCATAAAATTCGGGAGGAACATCGCCTATTCTGTCCACCTTGTTGATTACCGGAATAACAGGTTTTTTAGATTTTTTCAGCATTACGGCAATATCCAGATCATCCGCAAGCAGACCCGTGCGTATGTCGCACATAAATACGATAACATCAGCAGTATCAATAGCGATCTGAGCCTGCTCGCGCATTTTTTTAAGGATCAGATCGTCTGTTTTCGGCTCTATTCCGCCCGTATCAATAACTATCATGGTCTTGCCGCGCCACTCGGTTTCGCCGTAAATGCGGTCGCGGGTAATGCCCGGGGTATCCTCCACAATAGCGCGTCGCTCACCGATGAGCTTGTTAAACAGGGTGGATTTACCCACGTTCGGTCTGCCCACTATTGCAATAACCGGTTTTGCCATATATTTCCGATTCCTTTCGTAATAATCCTTTTTCTTTCGCGCCCGACCTTATTCCTTGCCCAGAAGTCTCATAAGAAACTCAGCGCCGTCGTTTTCGTTAAACACAAGAGGCACGCCCAAAGTCTCTGAAAGCTCCTCAGGGGTCATTCCGCACAGGAACAGATCTCCCTCACTGCGAAGCACGTTTCTTGACAGCAGAAGCTCCTCACCAAGCTCCTTGCCCCTAAGCTGCTCTGAAATGTCCCGCCCCGTAAGAAGCCCCGTCACCGTAACCTCACCGCCGAAAAAATTGTTTTTTACGGCATATACATGAATCTTAAGCTCAGAACACCGCTCAGAGAGAATGCCGCAAAGCTCACTGATAAGTCCGTACGCAGCCTCGCCTGTGGCAACGGAAACCTCCCGCCGCACATTAAAATCCTCGCCGTCAAGCATTGACAGCACAGACATAAACTCATGCTCAAAGCTTGAAAGCATACCTACGCCGTTTTCAAGCTGAGAAAAATCTCCCCAAAACTCAAAGTCCGGCAGCGGAGTCCCGCTTTTTACATAAAATTCATCGGAAGCATAGAAAATACGCTCTCCGAATTTTTCAATACACCCGTTCCCGAAGTCGGTCACCTGACGGATAACCTCGGCACATTCCGCCGGGGTAAAAGGCTCCAACGGGTACAGCTTTTCACGGTACGCCGTAAGTCCCGCAGGCACAACAGCAACGCTGTCCATCTGCGGATAATACTCGGAGAGATCGCGCATAGTGCGCATAAGCTCCTCGCCGTCATTTATGCCGCGGCATAAAACTATCTGAGCGCGCAGCTTAATACCGGCATCAGCCAAAGTACGCAGATAAGCCAAAACCTCACCGGAATGCCTGTTTTTCATCATTTTGACCCGCAGTTCCGGATTAGTGGTATGGACGGAAACATTAACGGGAGAAATGTGCATATTTATAATACGCTGAATATCGGAAGGCTTCAGATTGGTAAGCGTAATATAATTCCCGTGGAGAAAAGACAGACGTGAATCGTCGTCCTTAAAATATATCGAGGAGCGCATCCCCGGAGGATTCTGATCGATAAAGCAGAAAATGCACTTGTTTTCACAGGTATGCTTTTTGTCCATCAAAGGGGTGGCAAATTCAAGACCTATATCGTCGTACTCTTTCTTTCTGATAAGTACGCTGAAAGGCTCCCCGCGCCGCCGCAGGGATAAAATTACCTCCCGCTCCGCAAGGTAAAAGCGGTAATCAAGCACATCGCAAATTTCATGTCCGTTAACGCTGAGAAGCACGTCACCGGGCAGAATACCGTGCTTTTCAGCCCTGGAATTGCTGTCAACACCAACTATCTCTACCATCGGTGCACCTCCCCTTCTTTTTCATTATATTATACTATAATTTACCCATAAGGTCAACAATTACGCATAAAAAACACCGTCTTAAGGGCAAAAAGCAAAAGCCCCTGAAAAACAGGAGCTTTTGAAAACATAATACTTATTGCAACTCACTCGGCAGCGTAAACGCTGACCTGCTTTCTGCCGCCGTGGATATGCTCAAACTTCACCTTGCCGTCGATAAGAGCGAACAGGGTGTCATCGGAGCCGCGACCCACATTGTTGCCGGGATGGATATGGGTGCCTCTCTGGCGGATGATGATGTTGCCGGCGAGAACTGCCTGTCCGTCGGACTTCTTAACGCCGAGGCGCTTTGACTCACTGTCACGGCCGTTCTTGGTAGAACCGACACCTTTCTTATGTGCAAAAAACTGCAAACCTATTCTAAGCATTTCATTTACCTCCGTAATTAGTTATGGCGAAGCCGCTCACTCGTCGACTTCTTCAACCTCAAGAAAATCGTAATATTCCTCAACAAGGTCATTAAGCTGAAAGAAATAGCCTTGGAACAGTCCGCTAATTGCAAACTGCTTTTTTTCGTCCTCCGAATACTCCGGAAGAGCGGCCATTGCCTTCACACAGATCCTTGTTGCTCCGTCGTCGACCTCATAGTCAACATCGGAAGCGTAGGAGATCTCGATGGTATTGACAATAAGCATTGTCATTGCGGAAAGTGCCGCGCAAAGCACATCCTCTCCGCTCTCACCGTATCCCGTATGACCGGTTTCTTCAAAGCCGTAGTAGAAGCCACCGCGGCGGAAGAATTTGACCTTGGTCATCTCTTATGCCTCGATCTTAACGATCTCGACCTTGGTATAGGGCTGTCTGTGACCCATCTTTCTCTTTTCGTTCTTCTTGGGCTTGTAGGTAAAGACAGTGATCTTTTTGCTCTTGCCGTTTTTAACGACCTTTGCCGTTACCTTAGCTCCGTCAACCGTGGGAGCGCCGACCTTAACATCTGCGCCTTCTCCGGTAACGAGAACCTTGTCAAATACTACTTCTGCTCCTTCGTCAGCTGTAAGCTTTTCAACGAAGACGGTCTCCCCTTCGGTGACCTTGTACTGCTTTCCGCCGGTTTCAATTACTGCGTACACGAAAAGCACCTCTCTTTCATTCATGACTCGCCGGTCATCGGGTCAGCAAAAGCTGTTAAAACCCATACCGTGCGGCAGTGTATAGTATACCACCTGCGATATACTTTTGTCAAGCAAAATCACAAACTTTTTAGTATAAATCCGTATATCTCGTATATATCCTAACAAATCAAACTATTTTTCCAAAGAACGCCGCGCCGCCGTCAGCGTATTTTCAAGCAAGGTAGTGATTGTCATAGGGCCGACCCCGCCCGGAACGGGCGTAATGGCACCGGCCACCTTTTCAACACAATCAAAGTCAACATCGCCGCACAGCTTGCCTTTAGCGTCTCGGTTCATTCCCACATCGATCACAACTGCGCCCGGCTTTACCATGTCGGCAGTTACAAAGCGCGCCTTGCCGATCGCAACAACAAGAATATCAGCCTCTCTCGTTACCTCGGCAAGATTTTTTGTCCTTGAATGGCAGACGGTCACGGTGCCGTTTGCGTGAAGCAAAAGCATAGCCATGGGCTTGCCCACTATATTGCTTCTGCCGATTACAACGCACCGCTTCCCCGCAATATCAATTTTCTCTTGCCTGAGCATAGTCATAATACCGGCGGGAGTACAAGGAAGAAAATCAAAGTCACCGAGCATAATGCGCCCCACGTTTTCGGTAGTAAAAGCGTCAACATCCTTTTCGGGGGGAATAGCAGCAATAACCGCATTTTCGTCAAGATGCTTGGGAAGAGGGAGCTGAACGAGTATGCCGTGAACGGTATTGTCCGCCGCCAGCTCGTTTACGCAAGCAAGCAATTCTTCCTCGGTTGTGTTTTCCGAAAGCTCAATAACGCGGGAATTCATACCTGCCGCCTCGCAGGCTTTTTTCTTATTGCGAACATAAACGCAGGAGGCAGGGTCACTGCCGACTATAACCACGGCAAGTCCGGGAGCAAAGCCGTTTTCCGCCTTAAACGCCGCAACTCTTTCGGCAATATCTGCGCGCACCTCGGCGGCAATTTTTTTACCGTCAATAATATGAGCCATTATTTGTCCCCGTTATCGCTTTCCTTTGAGTCTGTTTCTCCGTCCTCGGAATCCGAGTCCGACTCGCTGCCGCTCTCTTCGGAGTCATCGGAATTTACATCCTCTGCTTCGGCAGCGCAGGCTTCGGCAGCGCACTCGTTGCCGTCGGCAGCAGAAGCATCCGCATCGGTAGCGACTTCTGCCGCCGCCATAGCCTTCTTTGCCTTTGAAGCCTTCACCCAGAAGTACACCATCAAAGCAACGCCGGCAATAAATATGAGCGCGGCGAGCGCCTGCGAAACACGGATGGGATTTCCGGAGAAGTCCGTAAGTCCCCAAAGGGGCAGACTGTCGGTTCTCATACCTTCGATAAATGCTCTGCCGAGACCGTACCATATCATATAGAAGTAGAAAATCTGTCCGTTGAATTTCTTCTTTTTATAGAATATTGCAAGAATGGCAAAGCCGATTATGTTCCATAGAGACTCATAAAGGAAAGTAGGATGGACTTCAATATATCCGGAAGTTGTCTTCAGTCCCATTCTCCAGATAACGTCTGTCTCATAGCCGTAAGCCTCTCCGTTCATGAAGTTGCCCCAGCGCCCCACAGACTGCGCCAGCAGCAGAGACGGAGCAAGGGTGTCAAGCAGTACGGGCAGACGGATTTTTTTGTGCCTTGCGACAAGGAAAGTCACAATAAAGCCGGCAATAAGTCCGCCGAATATAGCGAGACCGCCCTCCCATACGGAGACAACATTCAGAAGCGTTTGTCCCACATTGTGCCAGAAGCCGCCGTCGGTTACAAGATAGGTGACCCCTTTGGGCGGGAAAATAACATAGTAAAGTCTTGCGCCGACTATGCTGAAAATAAGGATAAACAGAGCAAGATCGACCATATCGTCGCTCTTTATGCCCTCAAATTTTGCCCTTGACAAGGCATATAAAAACGCAAGAATCATACCGACCGCAATCAGAATACCGTACCAGGTAACCTGAATTTTGCCGTCGAAAAGCTGAAAAGCCACT
Source organism: uncultured Clostridia bacterium (assembly GCA_945949385.1). Taxonomy (GTDB): domain Bacteria; phylum Bacillota; class Clostridia; order Oscillospirales; family CAG-272; genus Avispirillum. The sequence continues at coordinate 6,812 of CAMFEL010000048.1, forward strand.
TTGTGGATTTCAATAGGTCCGAGCCCGAACCCGGGAAATGATACTTCAAACATACCGATTCTCCCAATTTCTCCGAAATTAGTTAATTGTCAGTTTCAGTCACAGTTTTCCCAGTTGTGGAAAATGTCCTGAACATCGTCGTTGTCCTCAAGGTGCTCAATGAGAAGATTCATATTCTTAATATCGTCGGGATCCTCAAGGGTCACATAGCTCTGAGGGATTTTGTCAAGCTCTGCGGAAGCAATAACATAGCCTGCGCCCTCCAGCGCATCCCTGACAGCTCCGAGATCGGAGGGCTCTGTAAAGATCTCAAACACATCGCCGTCCGAAGCAAAGTCCTCTGCTCCCGCCTCAAGAGACGCCTCCATCAGCGCGTCCTCGTCAATACCGTCATCCTTTTCGATAACGATAACGCCCTTGTCGTCAAACATAAAGGACACACAGCCGGTAGTACCCATATTCCCGCCGTACTTGTCAAAGAAATGGCGCACATCGCCGCCGGTACGGTTGCGGTTGTCTGTGGCAGCAGTTACGATAACAGCCACACCGGAGGGACCGTAGCCCTCATAGGTGATCTCTTCATAATCAACAGCATCGGCGCTGGAAGCCTTCTTAATGGCGCGCTCGATATTATCGTTGGGCACATTCGCCGCTTTTGCCTTTGCGATAAGATCGCGAAGCTTGGAGTTACCCGCAGGGTCGGGGCCTCCGTCACGGACTGCGATAGCTATTTCCTTACCGATCTTCGTAAAGATCTTGCCTTTTTGAGCGTCTGTCTTTGCTTTTTTGTTTTTGATGTTATTCCATTTGGAATGTCCGGACATATTTTGCACCAGGCCTTTCTCTAATATTGATATCTTTGTTAAAATCAGATCTTTTCGGGTGCCCTCAGGCAAATAAGGCCGAGAGCTGTTTTAATAACCGTGCCTGCCGCCTTTGTTATACGCAAACGCGTATTTTTAACCGCATCGTCTCCAGCGGTCATAATGGGACAGTTGTGATAAAACCTGTTAAACGCAGTGCAGAGTTCAATAATGTAGCGAGTGATGATACTGGGCTCATAATCCTGAAGCGCCGCCTGTACCCTTTCGGGGAATTTGCCAATAGCTTTAAGTACATCGGCTTCCTCGTCTGCAGTGATGACCGCCGCACTGCCCTCAGGCTGACCCGCTTTTGAAAGCACACTGCAGGTACGTGCATAAGTGTACTGGGCATAAGGACCCGTACTGCCGTCAAAGCTCAGCGCGTCCTCCATTATAAAGTTTATATCCTTTGTTCTGTTGTTGTAAAGATAATGGAAAACCACGGCTCCCACGCCCACAGCCTCGGCAACCTCGTCGCTGTTCTCAAGGTCGGGATTTTTCTCCTTTATAAGAGCCGAGACCTTGTCGATTGCCTGGGAAAACAAATCGCGCAGAAGCACCACATTACCCGTTCTTGTTGAAAGCTTTTCGCCGTTTATGCTGACCGTACCGTAGGGTACATGAACAAGCTCATCTGCCCAGTCATAGCCCATAAGCTCCACAACCTTGAACCACTGAGCAAAATGGAGGCTCTGACCGTTTGAGGTCACATAAATACATTTGTCAAAATCATAGGTACGCTTTCTGTAAACAGCCGCGGCAATATCACGGGTAGGATACAGAGTGCAGCCGTCCGATCTAAGTATAAGGCAAGGCGGCATATTATACTCCGACAAGTCAATGATAGACGCGCCGTCATCGATTTTCAGAAGACCCTTGTCGCGCATAAGCTGCACCTGCTCGGGCATTTTATCAGTATAAAAGCTTTCTCCTGCGTAGCTGTCAAAGGTGATATCAAGCTGTTTGAAGGTTTTATCGTACTCTTTGAGAGAAATGTCTATAAACCACTTCCACAGCTTCGTATTCTCCTCATCGTGCTCCTCAAGTTTTTTGAACTCATCGCGGGCACTCTGATTGAGGCTATCGTCCTTTTCAGCCTCGGCGTGGAATTTAACATAGAGAGCCACCAGAGCGTCAACTCCGCCGTTTTCCACCTCATCCGCGTTGCCCCACAAGCGGTAAGCCGTAATAAGTTTGCCGAACTGTGTGCCCCAGTCTCCCAGATGGTTTATACCTATGCAGTTGTAGCCTGCAAACTGATGAAGCTTTTTAAGTGAGTGACCGATAACGGTAGTTCCCAGATGACCGATGTGAAAAGGCTTTGCAATGTTTGGAGAAGCATAGTCAAGACATACCGTTTTCCCCTTGCCCACGTCGGAGGAGCCGTAACGCTCACCTTTTTCCTCAACGGAGGAAAGTACGCTGCCAAGAAGATATTCGGGAGAAACCTTGAAGTTAAGATATCCTCCCGCACAGGAAACGGCGCAAAGCGAGGGATCAAAAGCCGCCTCAGAAAGCTTTGCCGCAATGGCGGGGGGAGCCGCCCTCAGAGTGCGGCTCAGCTTGAAGCACGGCAGCGCCACATCACCCATGGTGCTGTCGGGCGGATATTCAAGCATATCCGATATATCCCCGGCGGAAATCTCTGCCCCGGGGAAGGCTGCCCTTATCTGTTCTTCCAGCATTTCCGACAGCCTGTTTTTGAAATTCTGCATAGTTAAGACCACGCCTTTCGTTGATTTGCGGCGGTCTTGCAAAGCCATGAGACTTTGCCTCTTGCCGCGCTTATGTCAGCGGTAATACACAAATAAGGTTAGTACAGTTCAAGTGCAGTCCGCGCCGGCTTAATTCCGAAACTTATATTCTTCAGCCGTCAATACTAAGCTGCTGAGCGGTTTTTTCTGCCTGCTTGTCAAGCAGCTTGTGAATTCGCTGAACCGGATTGAGCAGTGAGGAGATAGACTGATCGTGATTCAGCGTGTCTATTATATAAGCCACATATTTGCACATATTTACGGGAGCATACCACTCCCTGGCGAGAACATCGGGACGGGTATAAATAAGGTTTGTGGTAAACACCTTATTGATTATTCCCTTCTCGTACGCCTTGTCAAACGCCTCGGGGCCGTTTACGAACAAACCGAAGGTGCTGAAAACGAATACTCTGCGCGCGCCCCGTTCCTTAAGCTGCTCTGATACATCAAGCATGGATTCGCCGGAGGAAATCATATCGTCCACGATAATAACATCCTTGCCCTCAACGCTCTTGCCAAGATACTCGTGAGCCTCGATGGGATTTTTTCCGTCAATAATAACGGAGTAGTTGCGTCTCTTGTAGAACATTCCCAGCTCCACACCCATAACGGAAGCAAAGTACATGGAACGGGACATTGCTCCCTCGTCGGGGGAAATAAACACAATGTCGTCGCTTGAAAGGGAAATCTCGGGGAATTCACGCACAAGCGCTTTCAGCATTTGATAGGAGGGACGGATATTGTCAAAACCGTTGAGAGGAATAGCGTTCTGTACTCTGGGGTCGTGAGCGTCAAAGGTTATGATATTTGAAACACCCATAGCCACAAGCTCCTGAAGAGCAATAGCGCAGTCAAGAGACTCACGGGAGGTTCTTCTGTGCTGTCTGCCCTCGTAAAGCATGGGCATAATAACGGAGATTCTGCTTGCCTTGCCTGCAACCGAAGCAATAACGCGCTTAAGGTCGGCAAAGTGATCGTCGGGGCTCATGGGCACCATCATGCCGTGCATTTTGTACTGCTCGCCGTAGTTGTAGCAGTCAGATACGATGTACAGATCATGACCGCGTGCGGATTCGTGCAGAAGACCCTTTGCCTCACCGCTGCCGAAACGGGGGCAGTCGGCGTGCATTATAAAATCCTGATCGTCGTCGTGGCGTCTCCACTCCTTAAGGTATTCGTCCACCTGATTTACAAATCCCTCGCAGCCGCGCATGGCAATAACGCCAAGCTCTCCGTATAAGCTTTCCATTTTCTCTCTCCTCCGTATTTCACAATATTTTTACGCCGTCGGCGAAATAAAATACATACAGTTAATTATATCATAAAACTTTACATATTCCAACGAAAAACAGTAAGAAAACGGAAAAAATACGCAATTTTTGTAAATTTCTGCACCTTGCACAACTTCGGGGCTGTCCGTCCTTACCGTTTTGGGAAGAAATGATTGCGAAATTATTCCCCGCAAAGACTGCAGAAGCGTCCGTAAGCCTCGTCCCAGCCATCGGACATACTGAGATCGGGCTCATATATTTTGTTTTCAAAGGAAGCGCGCACGATCTCTCGACCCTGAGCCGCTCCGGAAATTTCCCCTGCGGCATAAGCCTGCATAAGTATATTGCCGATAGCGGTAGCCTCCACGGGTCCCGCAGCCACACGCCTGCCCGTGCCGTTTGCGGTAAAGCGGCAAAGCAGCTCATCCTTTGTGCCGCCGCCCACAATGTTGACGGTTGTGTATCTGCGTCCCGTCAGCTCCTCCAGCCTTTCGGCGGTCCAGCGGTATCTGAGAGCAAGGCTTTCAAAGATACAGCGCACCACAGCACCCATGCTTTCGGGCACCTTCTGAGAAGTGCGGCGACAGTAATCCCGTATTCTTTCGGGAATATTTCCCGCAGCATTAAAGACCGGATCGTCGGGGTTGATAATTGAAGCAAAGGGCTCAGAGGAAAGCGCCGCCTCCGACATTTCGTCAAAGGAATACTCCTTCCCCTCACGCTTCCACTGACGGCGTGACTCCTGAATAAGCCAGAGACCCATAATATTTTTCATAATATTTATTTTGCCGAAAGCACCGCCCTCATTTGTAAAGCTGTACTTTCTTGATACCTCGTTGATAACGGGAGCGTCGCTTTCGATACCCATAAGCGACCATGTACCGCTGGAAATGAACAGCACATCCTCCCCGCAGGCGGGGACGGCGGCAACCGCGCTTGCCGTGTCGTGGCTTGCCACATTAACCACATAAGCACCGGTGTGACCCGTCTCGGCGTCAATTTTGTCCGTAAGCTTTCCGAGAACGGCTCCGGGCATTACAACAGAGGGGAAAATATCTGCGCGAATACCCAGCTTTTTCATCACATCGGAGGTGAACTCTCTCGTCTTTGCGTCAAGCAAAGCAGTAGTCGATGCAATAGTATATTCGCAGGCACACTTTCCCGTAAGAAGATAGCCCAGAAGATCGGGAGTCAGCAAAGCGACGCGAGCGGCGGAGTGGAGCCAGGGGCGGCGGCAAACATCGTCATAAAGCTGAAACACCGTATTAAAGCTCATAGACTCAATGCCCGTTACACCGTAAAGCTCGCTGTAAGGTACGCTCTCGTACACCTTTTTCATCATAGGCTCCGTGCGGGCGTCGCGGTACTGAAAAGAGGGTGCCATCATAATGCCCTCGCTGTCAATATAAGCGTAGTCAACACCCCAGGTGTCAATACCCACGGTGTCAACGCCGCCGCTGTGCGCCGCCTTCAGTATGGCGGTCTTTATTTCGTGAACAAGACGGAGAGTGTCCCAGAAAAAGCCGTTTTCCGTCTCCACAGGGTCGTTTGAAAAGCGGTGAAGCTCAGAAAGCGTAAGCTTCCCCCCGTCAAGTGTGCCGATTATACCGCGTCCGCTTGACGCGCCAAGATCAATTGCAAGATACTTTTTCATCTGCCTACCTCTGTAAGTTACTGAATTTATAAAGCTGCGCCGCGCTGGGATTATTTACCCTGCCCGTAATAAGCGTTTTTGCCGTGCTTGCGCTGATAGTGCTTTTCAAGGAGATAGTCGGGTGCGCTGTGAATACCGGGATTGACCGCTTCGGCTTCAGTCGCCATTTTCGCCACATACTCCATAACCACAGCATTGTGAACGGCGTTTGCGGCGTCCTTTCCCCAGGAGAACACGCCGTGACTCTTTACAAGCGCGCCCGGCATTGCCAGAGGCTCTCTGTCACCGATTGTCTCCACAATAACAAGACCGGTGTTCTTTTCGTAGTCGGTTTCCACCTCTTCGCGTCTGAGCTCTCTCGTGCAGGGTATCTCCCCGTAGAAATAGTCGGCGTGAGTCGTGCCGTAAAAGGGTATGCCCCTGCCTGCCTGCGCCCATGCGGTAGCATGCGCGGAATGCGTGTGAACAACGCCTCCCACCTCGGGATAAGCCTTGTATATTTCAAGGTGAGTGGGCAGGTCGGTAGAAGGATTAAGATTTCCCTCAACTCTGTTGCCGTCAATATCAACGACCACCATGTCCTCAGCTTTCATGACGCTGTAATCGACTCCGCTGGGCTTTATAACAACAAGTCCCGTCTCCCTGTCAAGGGCGCTGACATTGCCCCATGTAAATATTACAACGCCGTATTTCACAAGATCAAGATTAGCACGCAAAACCTGCTCTTTAAGCGCTTCAAGCATATATATCCGTCCTTTCGCGGCAAAGTGCCGCAACATAAATTCAAATTTCTTCAGACAGCTTTTCCCACACGCTGTCAAGGGCGTCAACGGCGGCTCTGTACTTTTCGTACTTTTTGCCGTAAATACGGACTCCCTCGGGGTCGGGGGCAACAATGCTGGATACGGAAACGCATTTATCCGCCGCATCCTCGCAGTCCTTATAAACGCCGGCGGCAATCCCCGCCGACATAGCCGCACCCTTTGCGCCGAGCTCGTCATTTTCGATAATCTCGGCGGGAATGTTCAGCACATCGGTAAAAATCCGCGTCCAGACAGGGGAATTAACCACCCCTCCCGCAAGCCTGAGCTTTTCG
>CAMFEL010000049.1 GCA_945949385.1 uncultured Clostridia bacterium
TTCGAAATCTTCTAACTTCATTTCTGTAAGCTAATAATCAAAGCTGAATTCTCAACAATTTCGCCTTATGAGCATTGCAAAACTCCGTACAATGCGATATAATATACTGCCAAACAGTACACAAAGGAGGAAAAAATGAACAATTTCTGGTCAGCAAATGTGCAGGGTATAAACACTCTGTATTACAGCCGAAAGCTTCGCTTTGACGATATGTTCAAAGAGCAGTACAAGTCCGTATTCCGCCTTGATGAAAACAAAAAAATGAAAATTTTAGAAATCGGCTGCGGCCCCGGAGCGCTTGCGTCCGCTTTTCACCGCTGGTACCCCGGAGCGGAGATAACAGGCATCGACCGCGACACCCTCTTTATTACCTTTGCAAAAGAACACGAAAATAATGTAGACTTCCTTGAGGGAGATGCCACCGCACTTCCCTTTGCCGACGAAACCTTTGATGCGACAGTATCAAACACCGTCTGCGAGCATATTGAGCCCGAGGCGTTTTTCCGCGAGCAGTACCGCGTGCTGAAGCCCGGCGGCGTGTGTCTCGTGCTTTCCACCAAAAAAAGTATAAATGTTACTCCGGAATGCCTTGGCGAAAGCGAAGCGGAAAAGCGTTTCTGGGAAAAAGCGCAGAAATGCACCACCCCCTGTGAATACCCCGTTTGCCGATACCCCATGAGTGAAGCGGAGCTGCCGACCGCAATGGAAAAATACGGATTCGGCGCCGTATCTGCCGCATACACCGCAATCGCCCTTACCCCCGACGACCCCGCCTTTTCACCCCAAAAGGCTCATGAGATAATCGACTCTCAAAGATATTCCTCCCTTGACTCGGTAAACAGAGTACTGCGCGGTTCTCCCGATTTCTTTACAAAAGCCGAAGCGCAGGAAATGAATCGGTTGATAAACGCAAAATTTGACAGGCGCATTTCTCAGTACGACCGCGGCGAAAAGCAGTGGGACACGGAAGTGACCCTGACTATGACCGTTCGCGGCGTAAAATAAAGGAGCCGAGACCGCATATGCAATTATACATATTGTAAACACGGAATTTATATGGTAAAATGTAAAAAACGGAAACGAAAAGAGGCTTTTCCATGCGCTTTGATGAAGTAAAAAAGAATTTCGGCTTCGGCTGTATGCGTCTGCCCATGCGCGACGGTGAGGTGGACAAAGACGAGTTCAACAAAATGATCGACGCCTTTATTGACGCCGGCTTTAACTATTTTGATACCGCCCATCTGTATCTTGACGGAAAAAGCGAAACGGCAGTGCGCGACTGCCTTAGTGCAAGATATCCGCGTGAGGCTTTCGTGCTTGCTGATAAGCTGTCCGATCCCTGTTTTGAAAAGGAGGAGGACATCCTGCCCCTTTTTGAAAGCCAGCTAAGCCTATGCGGCGTGGAATATTTCGATTTCTACCTTTTCCACTGCCTGACCCGCGGAAATTATGATAAATACAAGCGGTGCAACGCCTTTGAAACGGTGAAAAAGCTGAAAGAAAAGGGGCTTGTGCGCCATATCGCCATGTCTTTCCACGACACAGCGGACATACTTGACACTATCCTTTCGGAGCAGCCGTATATCGAGGCGGTGCAGCTTCAGTTCAATTACCTTGACTACGACGACCCGGGCGTTCAGAGCAAGGCGTGCTACGACGTGGCAATAAAGCACGGTAAAAAGGTCATTGTAATGGAGCCCGTAAGGGGCGGCGGTCTTGTAAAGCTTCCGGAAAAGGCGGCGGCTGTCCTTGACGCGCTGGGCGGCGGAAGCTACGCAAGCTATGCGCTTCGCTATGCCGCAAGCTTCCCCGAGGTGTTTATGGTACTGTCCGGTATGGGAAATACGGAAATGACGGAGGACAATATCCGCACCATGAAAGATTTTGTCCCCCTGAATAAAGATGAGTTTGAAGCCACCGACCGCGTGCGCGAAATTATACGGCAGGGGCGGCAGATACCCTGCACAGGCTGTAATTACTGCGAGGAGATCTGCCCGCAGAATGTACCCGTATCTGAGAGCTTTGCCGCATATAACGAGTTCCTTTCGGCAAAAATCGGCCGCGGCGAGGCAAGGGAAAAGCTTGCAGCGTACAAAGATATATCCCGCTGCATCTCCTGCGGAAGCTGTGAGAAAAGATGCCCTCAAAATATTGAAATAAGAAAACAGCTTCAGAGCATTTCCGATTTTATGAAGTAAACATCACCGGAATGACCGAAAACGCGAGGGACGCCTATCCGGCAGACAATGCTTATAAGCGTCTTGTTCTTTCGGCGGTTATAACATCCCGCTGAACAGTTGTGCGTCACCGCCGTAATTATTATTCTCAATATTTTCATCGAAAAAGGAGCGGTTTGGCCGCCCCTTTTTTCTGTAAAACAAGGCCATACGACTTTCGCATAGGTTTATGAATCGGTATGTGAATAATTATTGGGAGCAGCCTTTGCTTTTACTGTCAAATTCAAAACAGACCCGGTAATTCTCCATTTCTTCACTTTCAAACCTGATACGTCCGCCGTCAAAACTCAGGATGATTTCCGCGGGGAGATCGCTCTTTTCAGCGGCGGCTCCGGCTTTTTCGGCGTCAAAGCTGCTGCTGTCAATGCTCCAATAATCCGCACCTATTATCTTGGCGCCGCTGATCCTTTTTCCGGCAAAAACATTAGTAATATCGCACTTTGAGGCATCGATAAATAAATCATCGGAAGGTAAACTTTCACGCGGAACATAGCCATATACTCGGCGCAGCTTTGCCTCCCATACGGGAAAAAGCCGGTATTCCAGCATTCCGACAGCATAAAACGAAAGCTCAAGCGCTGTTTTTTCAAACAGCAAAAGGGACGATCCACCCAAATATGAAAGATCGATGATATTGGGAGCGTGATACAAAGCATAAACACAGCCCGCAAGACTTACGCAAACCGCTTGTATCCGCTGACCGACCAGCAAAGAATTCAGCTCTGCCTTCAGCATTTCTGCGCTGTAACACCAATTTCTGTCCGTATCGGGCAACCGAATTGTCAAATATTCGATTTTTTCTCCGTATCCGTAATCAGACATAACGTTATACTCCAACTGTTAAATGAAATCTTTCCGCCCTGCGGCAAAGGTGAAAAGGCAAAATTATATCCTTATCCTTGCGTATTTTCCGAAAGGAGCGCTTGCTTCCGCAGTAAACAGCCACAGAACCGGAATATTGCCGGCAGCGGAAGCGTCAGGAAATTCAGCCTTTCCGTCTGTAAATATCACGATGCTTGCGGGCGGATCTGCTTTCATATAATTTTTCACATAATCAAATACGCATTGAAAGTCGGTACCGCCGCCTCCCCGTGCTACAACCCCTGCAATATCTTCCGCGCTGTCAACAGCGACAGGTCTGTATACGGAGGTATCGAAAAAGCCGAGCAGACCGCGAAGTCCTCCGCCGTACAGTTCCAACGCTCTGCACAGCTCCGAATACGCGGCAGACAGCATTCCGTCGTCAACAGAGCCGGAGGTGTCAACCATAAACAGTACTTCCTTAGGCTTTTCAGATTCTTTGTTGAAGTCAGGCAGGAAAAAGCCGCTGTCCTGAAACCGTTTATCGGGCGGTGTAAAGGAATAGTCAAACAGTTCTTCCTGAACGAAGCTTTGCAGAAGCTGCCTCCAATCCGTCCCCTTTCTTCCGGAGCTTTGCCACGTGCGCTCCGTGAAATACGTATGCGAGCAGCTGCCTTCGGTCTTTCTTTTCTTGCGCATATTCTGCAGCCGTAATGATATGCTTTCTGAATTGCTGCTTTCATTGTTATTCTCCTGAGATGAAGAATCCTGTTGGTTTCCCGCTATTTTCTCAGGCTCTTTTACGCCGCTTTTTTCAGCGGCAGCTTCAAGTCTGAACTGCTCTTTTTGAAAACTGCATATTTCGCCGTACAATTTCCCGTCGTATGCCAGATCCTCCGGATCTGTGTCCGCAGGACTCAAAACAACCGTCCCGCTCTCTCCCCGGTCTGCTTTATCGTCCCATCGGCTCTCGGAATCGATCATATACCGCTTTTGCTGACCGGGCGGCACGGCGGCAGGGTCGAAGGGGACGAATTCCATTGCCTCCTGTGAGGTTAACTCTGCTCCGAAACGCTTTGGATAAAATGTTTCGCTGTATATGATTCCGATGTTTTGAAGTCTTGAATAGCGCCATCCCATAAGAGCCAGACGGGCGTTTGCAACAATATCCGCTGCAAGGTGAAATCTGTCTCCTTTGAAATATTGCGGACGGTCTGTGTGCCCCAAAGCTATGTGCATAAGCTGATGAGCCAGAATGAAGCAAAGCTCGGTCTTGCCCAGTTTCTGAAGCCAGTCCGGATCGAAAAAAATACAGGTTCCGTTGGTGGAAATTCTGTATATATCCCGAACTGCCGTAAAGGTCATATCGTAAAGGGGCATCGCAAATTCCGTCTGCTCATGCACCAGGGTATATCTTGCCTCCTGAAGCTTTCTTTTCAGTTTTTGAATTCGCTGCTCTGTCATTTTATTCCGCTTTCCTCGGCAGTTTTGAAAACCTCGTTTTCTCTGACCGTGCGGCTTAGCGCAGGAATGCAGCAGTAATCGTGCAAAAGCTTTCCTCTGAAAGCCCATGGAAGCCGACAGGCATACTTAATTGAATTGTCTATAAGTTTCTTTTCGGGGTGCTCTGCGGCATATGATACCATTGACGAGCGCAGCGCTATCTGCAGCTCCGGAGCCTGTGGGATCTTTGCTTCTCCGTCTCCGAAAATGTCCTCCATAGACGGAAGTGCTTCATACAGACCCACCCATTCGTAAAAGTCCTGTGCCGCACGAAAACCTATACATCCCACTATCAAGGGAAATACCTCGTCAATACAATCGGACACGGCACTTAAAATGTTGCTCACCATTTCCCAGGAACGCGGAGTGGGAAACGCCGGTTCTGCCCCCGCACCGTCGAAACGCATAAGAGCCCCGGAATTGTATTCAATATATCCGACAACATACTTATGAATTCCGTTATTTACTGCCCAGTCGTGCCAGGATTTTGAATCGCCCCTTATTTCAAAATGGCATAGTCTGTTTGCCAGCGCTTTGGGCATATTATATGCGACAGACCTGTCCGTTACCCTGTTGCCTGCCGCCATAACAATGCAGTTTTCAGGCAGCTTATGCTCTCCCACCGCGCGGTCAAGTGTTATCTGATACGCGGCAGACTGCACCGACGGAGGCGCCGCCGAAATCTCGTCGAGAAAAAGAATGTTTACGGTATCGCTGCTCTCATCCATCTGAAATATTTTCGGTTTCAGCCACACAGCAAGCGTTTTATCCTCATTTGCCGTCGGTATGCCCCGCAGATCGACGGGATTGAACAAAAGCAGACGAACATCGGTAATAACCGTCCTTTTGCCTGTGCGATCTTCAATAATGTTTGCAATCTCCCGGACTCCCTGAGACTTTCCCACTCCCGGGGGGCCCCACAGCATAACGGAAGGAAATTTTCTGAAAAGCACGCGGTGCTCTATCAGAGATATGTAAGCCTTTGACAGCATGTCCACCATACCGTCCACATTTACCGAATATAATCCTGCCCCATTTTCACTCATAGCTTTTTCTCTTTCTTATTCCATAGTTGTTAGGCTCTGTGACAGCTATATTGAAAACATGGCATCTCACAGATTACCTCTTTTTTCGTGCCTGTTATACGGCTTGAAATTGAACAGCTGCGGCATACAAAGATCGATCCGGCTGATAAGGTCACTGCCATCCAAAGTCAGATCTGCAATTACACCGTTTTCTTTGTCGGTGAGAGTCTGGTTCATATACATGCAAAGCTTTCCTTCAGGATACCAAAGACCGAAAGAGGAAGTTTTCGCTGCGGGCTGCATATCTTTTCACCCTTTTTGTGCTTTTCAAAGTTGAACACTGATTTATCTCCTTTAAAACAATATTTTGCAAGTTACTGAAAAAACGCCTATTACTGTGATGCATTTCTGACGTTCTCCACTTTTTTAGTTATTATATCACAGCAAAAGTCCCATAAACGGTACTTTGCGCTTCTGCATTGAAATAATGTTTTTATTTACATTGCAAAATTATCATCTTGCTTAAAAATATACATCACGGTACAGGGAGAAAAACTCAGTAACTTATTTAACAGAATGATATGAAAAACGGGATGAACAGCTTATATGTTCATCCCGCACAGGCGTGGTGTGTTTCACAATCGGCCATGCAACTCATCGGCACATCTGCTTTTTTCGGATATTCTCCCACCGGCGGTTTTCGCACCAACATACCGTGTTCGCTTCCACATCAAAAACCATGGAAACCACCGTGGGACAGGCTGTCTGCGCGGTGCTTTTCAGAATTTCAAAGCAGTCCTTGACATCAAAATCATCCCTTGCGGCTTTCAGCATATCCGTTGCTTTTTCATATCTGTCAAGACCCATCCAAGGATGCTTTTCGCTGTCACCCTTGAAAGGGGAAAAGTTCGTAAGAACGGAATATTCCGGTCTTTCCTTATAAATATATCCCTGCCCCGGTACGATCTGCAGCACATTTCCGTCCCTGTCGGAAAGCTGTGCCTGGAAAGTCACACCCTCCACGCTGCAAATGCACCCGTTTTCCGCCGTGCGCTTTATTTCTTCCAGCGTAGTCTTGCCCGTAAGCAGGTCAATATCCAGCATTATAATATTGCGGCAGTCGGGACTTTTCGCTTCGCTCCTGCCGTCATAGGGCCAGCAGGTAGGCATGGCCACAAAATCGCCCCGTGCGTTGGCGCCGAAAAGCGGAAGCCATCCTTCCTTCGCGTCGCGGATTGCGATATATACCTTATCGTCTTCGGTAACTACCCGATACTCCATATCCAGTATATCAAGATTCCAGCCGACGATTGTTTTTCCCTTGTTGGAAACAATACTTGTACACATAAATAATTCCTTTGCAGTTTTTTGATAGTTCAATTGTAAAAAAACGCAGACGATCGTCAACGGCAAGCCCCGCCCTTGTTGCTTTAATGAGCACTTAAAGCGTACAGCTCCCGTGTCAGCTATTGCGGTTCTTCCTCCATAAGCGAAAAATACACGATGTATTTCGATTTTTCCGCATAAATAACATGAGCATAGTATTCTCCCCTATCAAGATACGGGCTGCCCTTTACCCGAATACCCGATTCATTCAGCAGCATTCGGCTCACACTCATAGTCCTGGGATTACCTGCCCCGGTTGAAGTAATGGTACACAGTCCGTCATATGTAACGTAGGAATTGCCGCTTATGTCCTGTATCATCGGAATTATTTCCGCAGCGCATGCCGCTGTCAGTACGGAAAGCAGAATTAAAAAAATGACTGTCAGATTCAAAACAGCAGTTTTGCCCTTTTTGCGTTTTCTGTTTTTCGGGCTATTCTTGCCTTTGTATCGTTTGAGCTTTTGTCTCTCTTTTATGTTATCGCTGATGACCTGATAAGCCGGCCCCGTAAAAAGCAAAACCTGGGAAAGAACAGAACTTATAAAAACAAATATTTTTCCCCACATTTCTGTCCGGAAGCTCTGAACGCTTTCGCTGCAGCCTACGGATGCACTTATCTTAAACCTCAGTAATACATTTAATGCAAGTAAAACGGCAGCGCAAATACATGTAATTACCGTGATGATTTTTGCCTTTTTGGTGAACAGTTCGATTTTTATGTTGTTTTCTTTCATTAATTTAACTCTTTATGCAGGTAAATATATAAGCTCATAGCAAACCGGAAATATATGCTATTTGTAATTACCCGTTATTTCTATTGTGTTTCCGTCCGGGTCGGTTATATTAAAATACCAATACGGCATATGGACATTGACATACATAAGCTCAGAAACCTCACCGATGTTCGCTTTTTTCAGTCTTTCATATTCGTTTTTCAAATCATCAGCTACGAAATTAAAAACGACTGTATTATTCTTCGGTGCACCTTTATCCTTATTGAAATCGTCAATATAGGCTTGATTAAATTTTTCGCCGGGTGCCGAATCAATTATTCCGGCATCAAAAGCCTTGTTATATAAAGCTATAAAATTACTGAACTGTATCCATCTGTTACCGTTTGCACGGAGCGGTTTTTCTTGTAACAGTTCTCTGTAAAATTCCACGGATTTCTTCAAATCACTTACAATAATATAGGTTGTTCCAAGTACCATAACTTTCTCCGCAAATTCCGATTTATAATTTTCCGTATTCCAACAATGCCCCGCAGGACTTTCTGCGGGGCTTGTGGTTTGATTATAGCGTTTTGCGCCGATTCGGTTCAGTCGGCGCTATTCATCTTCTTCGGGAAGTCCCGCAATTGTTCGGTCGCAGGTGATACTCACATCATGTTCCGGCATGGTGAAAACAAGGGCGCATTTGTCCTCTTCCGTACTCTGGGGAGATATACTTTCGCCGTCCATATAAAAATGGTATTCCGCACCTGCAATATTTACATATTCGGTAACATCGATAGAAACTGTTTTGCCCGAACGGTAGTGCAAATCTCGGTCTATGAAATGAACCGTATACTTGGGAGACGAGGCGCACCCGAAAAATCCTATTGCCACCATGCTCAAAACAGTGAAGAGCAGAATTACTGAAACAAACTTTTTCATAACAATCTCCATTCTGACGGTGTAAGTGTACTTTCGGAAACTTTTCGCCGGTAATGCAAATACCGTTTTGCAGGGCAAAAAGGTACAGCTTAATAGAGCTTTGCGCCTGCCGGAATGTGGTTATCGACCATCAGAAGATGAAGCTTTTCTTCGCCTTCTTCTTCGTGAATAGCACTGAGGAGCATACCGCAAGAGTCAATGCCCATCATGGCGCGGGGAGGCAGATTTGTAATGGCGATGCAGGTCTTACCCACCAGCTCCTCCGGCTCGTAATAAGCATGAATTCCGGAGAGAATGGTGCGGTTTTCTCCCGTTCCGTCGTCAAGAGTGAATTTCAGAAGCTTCTTGGATTTCGATACTGCTTCGCACGCAAGTACCTTTACGGCTCTGAAATCGCTTTTCGAGAAGGTTTCAAAATCCACGCAGTCCTCAAAAAGCGGCTCTATCTGAACATTTGAAAAGTCTATTTTTTCTTCGGCAGCCGCGGCAGCGCTTCCCGCCGCCTGAGCACTCTTGTCACTTCTCCTGTCGGAGCCCTGACTCTTCATGGTCGGGATACGACCGGAAATCGGGAATCCTCGAGAATCCTCAAGAATTTTCAAGCATTTTGTGTTTCGAAAACAGACATACAAGGACATATTGAGAATCATCCGGAATCCGGCAATTAGCAGTTTGGTGTTAAGTTTTGGTGTGAGTGCGCTTCATTGTTTACGAAAGAAGAATATCAAACTGATATATTAACATTATACACCGAAAACGAAAAATATCAAGTATCATTATACAAATGTTAATAGTTTTTATATACTATAGGTTCAGGAGATGTCTTACTTTTGAGGTTAAATCTTTCATTAATAATATCTGAGAATTTTTGGGCTTCCTGTTCAGTATGGAACCATGTTGCTTTTCCCTTTTCTTTTGTCTTATATAATATATTTTTCCCATCTGTTTTTTTAATAGCGAAATATGAATCACATTCAATTACACAATAGGAATGCTCAATATATATTCCGCCTGCAACATCTATTGGCATACCGTATATTTCTATGTTATCAAAAAAACTAGATTGTTTATACCCCAATTTTTCAGCACCTGATATTGTTTTCTTACTCATATTTCGACATTTTTTACATCTTTTAGGCAGCGATAGATTGTTTAGCAAATAGTAATTTGCCTCACCACTCGTGATTTCAAACTTTGCATCACACTCTTTACAATAAAAGACTAACGATGAATTAAAAGTGCTCAATTTATTTCACCTCCATTCTTTTCCAAATTTCAAAATAAGGAGCATGATCGGTAGTACTTTGGGCTCTAATATAATTCAAAGGATATTCTTGTCTCATAAAGGCTTTAATATTAAGACTGTTAAACAATGAAAGACGCTTTGAATTGGAAATCTCCTTAAACTTTTCTACATATCTATCATAAAGCACATAATTCTTTTCACTGTTATATCCATCTTCTATTATTTCTTTGTAGAGATTCATTCTATCGTCCAAATCCTTATTCATCAGTTGCAGTGACTCCGCAGTTTCTTCAGGATAATCATTACAATACGCGCTTATAATATCTTCCACAAAATGGTAAAATCTGAACAATACAGAAATTTCAAATTTGTTTTCATTTCTTAAGAAAAATTTTTGATCATAATTATTGTGAACAGTATATATAGAATATGAAGGATCATCGGTAGAAAAAATACAATGCAACAGATCATTTTCCATGGACTCATAAATGAAATCATTGGAAATTTTACCGAATAAACACCTTATTTTTCCCTCATAATCTAACTCTGTATATGAATCATCAACGGTATAATATCGCTTATATATATCAACAAATAAACTTTGATCTAATTTGAACATTTCAAAAAGGAATACCCGTATATGTCCATTGACAGAATAGGAATAATCTGATTTGTCATTTTCTTCCTTCTCTTCCTTCTCCAATGGCTCGGTTGAATATTCAAAATTTGAAAACGGCCATAATAAAGCAGAATGCTTTTTAAATATTTTCTGTTCTACATCAACGACAGTTAAGAATCCACCTGATAATACTGGCATAGGAAATAAAGCTAGCATTCTACTTTTGAATACTATTTTATTATCACTGAATTCAACCCAACTAAGTTCTTCGGGGCTAAAATTCAAATCTTCAGGCAACAATGGTTTTTTATACAACTGATTGAGTTTTTCTTTATCAAATGCTATATAGCCGGGTATAGCATTTAAAACTTCATATATGTCTGTTTCTTCTGTGTCACCCGGCAATATCAAACTCATAGCTTCCTCAAATCCATAGAATGGAGAAATACATACAAACAACTTAAAATCACAGAGCGTGTACTGATTATTACTGTTTTTATAAAAGTAATCAAAAATCTCATCATATGATTTAAGTTTGCCGTATTTTGTTTCAAACATCTGGCTGTTCTTAATCTCGCCGTTCATAAGATAATAATAGCCGATACCGGAAATGTATTCTTTTGAGTTTTCTATCTTGATTTCATCTGCCAATCCTTGCTTTATAGCAGCCAACACACAAACAATTTCATTAAAAGGCATATCATATTCAAAATACATTTTTAATACTCTGTCATCTAAAAGTGTATTTTCGATTTTACTTTCTCTTTTCTCGTCATCATTTATAAAATCATGAACATATTCGAACGCCTTTTCCATATCAAATTCATGAGTGACAGAAAGATTATATGCAAACTCACTTGCATTTTCACTTAAGCCATAAAGCGACTGTAAATTTGCTGCCACTTCCGCTTTCATATACTGTTGCTTTGATATGCCAAACCTTGTTTCAGTATTTTCACCGTCTCTTTCAAACACTACGTAATCTCCTTTTCCATTTATGTTCACAAAATCCCAGTCACGGATTGGAGGTAATAGTACTTTATTCTTTTGTAGAAAAGCTTGTCTGGGTGGCATCCCAAACGCTTTTTTAAATTTATTAATAAAAGCAGCATCATCACAGAATTTAATATTTGACTTGTTATCAATGAAATCCTTATATTGGCTCCATGAGTCGCATTCAAATATGTATGCATAACACCTTGCCATGCGTCGCTCTTTAACATAGTCCAAAACCGACATACCATTTAGATAATTAAATACTATATTTCTTCCCTTTTCATCAAGATATCCGCATTGAGCTCTTTGAAAAGATAGCTTGATTATTTCACTGTTTTCATAATAATTGTTTGTATCATTTACCATGTCTTCAATAGCATAAACTATTGTATTATATTTCTCCTTAGGCGTCATAATCTTCCTCCATAAAATATAAACTATCTAAACGATAATCTGTATTATCGTAGTGTAATTGTGGATTGTTTCTGTCATATCTTCTGGTATTTCTTATTTTCTCTTTTCCATTGTAATGCTTTTTCTTAAAAAACCAATTTGGCACGGCAAACATAGTAATACATCTTCTGTTGCCTTCGGAAAAAATAAAACAATATCCGGAATAGTATAAAGCAAATTTATCATCTTTTGACTTATTAAGAAGATACTCTTTTTCAAACGATGATACATCATCCCACATTATTCCGCGTTCAAGAGCTTTCTTTATCATTCTCACAGAAGTTTTTTTATTGAAACTCGTTCTTTCGGTTGCTCTTTCTATAGCATGAAATGTTGCTGTGCTTGTCATGAATTATTCTCCTTTCATCTGATACTGATATTGTATATCAGCTTAATAAAGAATAATTGATGATTTTTAGCACAAATATTTACAATTATTGTGTTTTTGAAAGACAATAGTTACAGAAGCGAAGAATATATGTGTATTTCTTTTATCAGTAAAATAGGATAAAGAACTGTATATTCGTAATGATGTGTACCGAGTCTTTCTTGCAGATATGGCAAATGCCCGGATTCAATATTTCCTCTTGACCGTCACAAACTGCTTTATCTGTTCCCGAAAAAACATAGATTATTTCATCGCTAGTTTCATACATATGAAGTCCGATTGATGAGCTGGGATGAGTTTTTTGTAGGAATTATTTTCCCTTGCTCATCAATATATATTTTTTCACTCATCGTGCCTGTCCCGCCGTTCATACCGGGGATTGTTATTTTTCTTATTTCATTAAAATCTATCAGAATTGTATTTCCTCCGTTTATTCTGAAAATGGGCAATCCCGATTGGAACTGCCCATTCATCTTGAAAATTATGCGATTTTTTCGTGTCTGCACAAATTCACGCATCCAATGATGTAAGTTTGATGTAAATCACTTACTTTTGCGATTTTCATCATTTGAAGTACATCTCGTTTATTTGGTTAAAGTACATCGTTACATCAACTTAATACAGCTTTGCACCTGCCGGGATGTGGTTATCCACCATCAGCAGATGGAGCTTTTCTTCGCCTTCTTCTTCGTGAATAGCGGAGAGGAGCATACCGCAAGAGTCAATACCCATCATAGCACGAGGAGGAAGATTTGTGATAGCGATAAGTGTCTTACCTACAAGCTCTTCCGGCTCGTAATAAGCATGAATTCCGGAGAGGATGGTGCGCTCTTTTCCCGTGCCGTCGTCAAGAGTGAATTTCAGAAGCTTCTTGGACTTTGGCACGGCTTCGCACGCAAGCACCTTTACAGCGCGGAAATCGGACTTTGAGAAGGTTTCAAAATCCACGCAGTCCTCAAAAAGAGGCTCTATCTGCACATTGGAAAAGTCAATTTTTTCTTCGGCAGCCGCGGCAGCGCTTCCCGCCGCCTGAGCACTCTTGTCACTTCTCCTGTCGGAGCCCTGACTCTTCATTGTCGGGACGAAATGGTACATCATTCACTTGCTGTTCTATCATCTGCAAAGTTCTA
>CAMFEL010000050.1 GCA_945949385.1 uncultured Clostridia bacterium
TTCTCGTTGATCTTCTTGCCCAAAAGACCCGTAGGCTTTACAAGAAGGATAATGATAAGCACCAGGAATACGATTGCGTTGGCAAGCTCGGTAGACAGGTAAGCGCTGGAGAATATCTCGATGATACCCAGAAGAATACCGCCGAGAAAAGCGCCGGGAATGGAGCCTATACCGCCGAACACTGCGGCGGTAAACGCCTTTATGCCGGGCATGGAGCCGGTGGTGGGAATAAGTCTGGGATAAGAGGAGCAAAGCAGCACTCCCGCAATAGCCGCAAGAGCGGAACCTATGGCAAAGGTAATGGAAATAGTCTTGTTCACATTGATTCCCATAAGCTGAGCCGCACCCTTGTCCTCGGAGCAGGCGCGCATTGCTTTACCGGTCTTTGTTTTTCCGGTGAACAAGGTAAGCGCCACCATAATGATTATGCAGGCGCCGATTGTCACAAGAGTTTTGTAAGGCACGGTCATTTCCCCGCCGAACAGCTCAATGCCGCCGTTTCCGAAAATAGCGGGGAAGATCTTGGGATTGGAGGTCCACAAAAGCTGTGCCGCGTTCTGCAGAAAATAGCTGACGCCGATAGCGGTGATAAGCACCGCAAGTGAGGTCACATTACGCAGGGGCTTGTACGCCAGGCGCTCGATAACGATTCCCAGCACAGTACATACGGCAACCGCAATAATAACTCCAAGGGCCGGGTTCAGCCCGTAAGAGGATACGGCAAAAAAGCAGACATAAGCGCCTACCATAATGACATCGCCGTGAGCGAAGTTCAGCATTTTCGCAATGCCGTATACCATTGTGTAGCCCAGCGCGATTATAGCATAAACGCTGCCGAGACTTATACCGTTTATCAAATTGTTCAGAAAGGCCAAAATAACACCTCAGATCGCCGGAGCGGCGAAAACCGCATCTCCGTGAATTATGCCGATATATCAGCAAAAGAGGGTTGCCGCAAAGCAGCCCTCTTTATACCTTGTGTTCAGAGTATTTCAGTCAAGACCGACGTAAGCGCCGTCCTTGATAACCATGCCCTTGGGAGCCTTGGTAACTGCGCCGGTATCATCCCAGGTCATACCGTCACCGGTGATACCGTCGTAGCTGAAGTCCTCGGAGGTGAACTTCTCCATGAGAAGATCGCAGAAGTCGGAAGCGGAGGTCTTTGCGGAAACGTCTTCGTCCTTAATAGCATTGTAGATAGCCCATACGCTGTCGTAAGCATCAGCAGCAAACTGGTTGGGAACCTCGCCGAACTTTTCCTTGTAGGTTGCAACGAACTTAGCGGTCGTCTCATCCTCGGAGTCTGCGTTGAAGGGTGTCAGAAGGATAACGCCCTCGGCAAGCTTGGTGTCAAAGCCGTCAAGAGTAAGGATACCGTCCATACCGTCAACGCCGAACCATGTGGGAGCATATCCTGCAGCGTCAGCCTGAATGAGGATCTGAGAAGCTGCCTCGTAGTACATGGGCAGGAATACCAGATCTGCGCCGGCCTTCTTAGCCTCGGCGATCTGTACGGAGAAGTCCGTGGAGGTGTCGTCGGTAAAGGTGGTAACGGATACAACATCGATCTTCAGCTTTTCAGCCTCGGTCTTGAAGCTGTTGTAGATACCGGTGGAGTAAACGTCATCGTTCTTGTAGATAACGGCAACCTTTGTGCCAAGCTCTTTCTCAGCTATGTAGTTAGCGGAAGCAGCGCCCTGATTGGGGTCAACGAAGCAAAGCTGGAAAACGTTAGCCTTGCGGTCGATCTCAACGGTGCCGGTAAGAGGGTTAGCAACGCCGCCGATAACATCGGTGGAGGAAGCGGAAGGAGTGAGATAGAAGATGTGGTCGTTTGCAGCCTCAGCAGAAGTAGCAACTGCGGGCTTGGAAGTAACGGAGCCGAGGCTTATCTGCATACCCCAGTCCTTCAGAGTGTTGTAAGCGGTAACTGCTTTCTCGGGATCGTGAACGTCATCCTCGTAGCGAAGCTCAAACTGAAGTCCGCCGAGAGCGTTGATCTCGTCAACAGCGATCTGAGCGCCGTTCTTTACTGCAGTACCGTAAATAGCAGCACCGCCGGTAAGAGGGCCGGTACCGCCGATCTTGATAGCGCCGGCAGCGTCGGAACCGTCATCGGTATTAGCGGAGCCGCAGGCAGCCAGTCCCAGCACCAGCATAGCCGCAACCAGCACAAGTGCAAGAATCTTTTTCATAGAAATTACCTAAGCCTTTCCCCGGCGATGTACACCGGATTGTATTTTTATTAGCAAATACACCGTATATACAGCCCCGAAAATCGGGGCGCTCCGCCGCACGCCTTGCACGGCGGCTGAACTCGGACATATCTGTTGTAAGTAATTATACATACAATATACGGAAAATGCAATATATATATTGCACAAATATGAACTTTTTTTACGGTTTTGTTGCACATTTCGGAAAAATACTGTTATAATTTTTGTATTTTTGAAGAAAATTTAACCAAACAATTCATTTGCAAAATGCAAAACTTATATTTATTCATTTTTGTGAATATTATTCAAATTCCGCCTTTCCTATTGTAAATCCATAGAAATTGTTGTACAATTATACATAAGAAAAGACACCTAAAAAACGAAGCAGACTAAGGTCTGCAAAGGAGGACACTGTTATGAATATGGTAAAGCTTCCTACAAAAAGAAGCGATTTGTATCTGCGGGTGGCACGGGGACATTTTGCCACCAGCCACAGCCATATGAACTACTACATTGACATCACCATGCAGAAGACCCGACTTTCCGAGGCAACCGCCCTCGCTCAGGAATTTGTGGCAACCTACCGTTACAGCGCACCCGTTGACACCATACTGTGTCTCGACGGCACCGAGGTCATCGGTACTTGTATAGCCAACGAAATGACGAAAATGGAGCTTGCCAATATGAACCTGCACCAGACGGTTTATATTATCACTCCCGAGCATACCTCGGGCAGCCAGCTTCTGTTCCGCGAAAATATCGCGCCTATGATAAAGGGAAAAAATGTGCTTATTCTTGCAGCCTCCGTCGTTACGGGCTTTACCGCCAGAGGCGCAATTGAAGCGGTGAAATACTACGACGGCAACGTGACAGGCATCGCCTCCGTTTTTGCCACCGTCACCGAATGCGAGGGCTACCCCGTCACCTCCGTTTTCAATCCGAAAGATCTGCCCGACTACGCAAGCTACGATTCCCACAAATGCCCCATGTGCAGAGAGGGCAAAAAGATTGACGCCCTTATCAATTCCCACGGCTACTCAAAGCTGTAATTTTCATTATATATAAATATATGTAAGCAGAGCGGCGCTTGCCGCTCTGCTTCTCTGTTTTTTGCGAATGGATATACAAAACCGCCGCAGGCAATGCCTGCGGCGGTTTGTATATACGCAAAATAATCAGTGAATGATGAAGCGCTCGGTATCCTTGTCGAAGAGGTGAATCTTGGAAGCGTCGATAGCAACCTTGATAACGTCTCCGGCACGAGCCTTGGAGCGGTTGGAAACCTTTGCGGTAAACTTCTGCTGATCGCACTCCAGGTACAGATAGATCTCAGCGCCCATAAGCTCGGTAACCTCAACGTCACACTCAATAACGCTGCCGGGCATTGCATCGATAGTCTTCTGGTCATCGTGAATGCACTCGGGACGGACGCCCATAACGACTTCCTTGCCCACATAGTCCTTCAGAATGGGGTTGTTAGCCTTTTCGGGAGGAAGCTTAACGGAGGAGTTGCCGAAGTTCAGGAACATTTCGCCGTGATCCTCTTCAAGCTCGCAGTCAACAAAGTTCATCTGAGGAGTGCCGATAAAGCCTGCAACGAACAGGTTGATAGGCATATCGTACAGATTCTGAGGAGTATCCACCTGCTGAATAAGACCGTCCTTCATAACAACGATTCTGGTTGCCATGGTCATAGCCTCGGTCTGGTCATGGGTAACGTAAATAAAGGTGGTGCCGATTCTCTGATGGATCTTGGTAAGCTCGGTTCTCATGGTTGCACGGAGCTTTGCGTCAAGGTTTGACAGAGGCTCGTCAAGCAGGAACACGGTAGGCTTACGGACGATAGCGCGTCCCAGAGCAACACGCTGCTTCTGACCGCCGGACAGAGCCTTGGGCTTTCTGTCGAGCAGGTGAGTGATGTCCAGAATTCTTGCAGCCTCCTCAACGCGGCGCTTGATCTCCTCCTTGGGAGTCTTGCGCAGCTTGAGTCCGAATGCCATGTTGTCAAACACGGTCATATGCGGATACAGAGCGTAGTTCTGGAACACCATTGCGATATCACGGTCCTTGGGTGCCACGTCGTTGACAAGCTTGTCTCCTATGAACAGCTCGCCCTCGGTGATCTCCTCAAGACCTGCGATCATACGCAGAGTGGTGGTCTTACCGCAGCCGGAAGGTCCGACCAGGATAAGGAACTCCTTGTCCTTGATCTCAAGACAGAAATCCGATACGGCGGTAACGCCGCCGGGATATTTCTTATAGATGTGCTTAAGTGATACGCTTGCCATTATATATCCTCCTTGAAAGGTTGGCTGATTGCGGAATGTCCGCATAATTTGCTACACATATTATAACAGTTGAGCGCCCTAAATTAAAGATGTTTTTTCTCCAAATTTAATTATACGGCTTTGTGCAAAATGCACGCAATTTTCGAAAAAGTTCAAAGTTTGCACGAAAATCTCTGCAGTATTTTCTAATATTATTAGAAATTACAGATTTTTCATAGTCAGCCCTATACGTTTTTTCGCCGCGTCAACGCTTTTGATTTTGACGGTGACAATATCCCCCACAGACAGAACCTCAGAGGGATGGCGGATAAACTTATCGGATATTTCGGAGACGTGCACCAGACCGTCCTGATGAACGCCTATATCCACAAAAGCGCCGAAATCTATGACATTGCGCACGGTGCCCTTCATTATCATGCCCTCTTCAAGATCCTCTATTTCAATAACCTTTTCGCGCAGTACGGGCGGCGGCAGAGTGTCGCGCACATCGCGCCCCGGCTTTTCAAGCTCGGAGATTATGTCCATAAGGGTAGGCTCACCGATTCCCAGCTTTTCGCAAAGCTCCGGGATACCCGCGTCACTGCAGCGGCGGCGAAGCTCCTTCAGTCCACCCACGCTAACGTCTGCTTCCGTGTACCCGAACTCGCGAAGCAGCTCTTTTGCGGCTGTGTAGCTTTCAGGGTGTACACCCGTATTGTCCAGTATTTCGCTGCTGTCGGGAACACGCAGAAAGCCTGCGCACTGCTCGTAGGCCTTGTCGCCTATGCGGGGCACTTTTTTAATATCGGCGCGCCTTAAAAACTCGCCGTTTTCGTCTCGGTACTTTACTATGTTCTTCGCGCTTTGGAGATTTATTCCCGCAATATAGGACAGAAGCGAGTAAGAAGCGGTATTAAGATCCACGCCCACCTTGTTTACGCAGTCCTCCACAACGCCCTCCAGCGCCTCGTCAAGCCTTGCCTGCTTCATATCGTGCTGATACTGACCCACACCGATGGATTTCGGGTCTATTTTCACAAGCTCCGCCAAAGGATCCTGAAGGCGGCGTGCAATGGATACGGCGCTGCGCTGAGTAACATCAAAGTCCGGAAACTCCTCGGCGCCCAGCTTCGACGCGGAATAAACGGAAGCGCCCGCCTCACTGACGATTATATATTTCGTATCCGGGCACTCCCTGAGAGTCTCGGCAATGAACATTTCGCTTTCGGCGGAGGCGGTGCCGTTGCCGATAGCCACCACATCCACGCCGTATTTTCGTATAAGGGACAGAACCGTCCTGCGGCTTGCCTCGATTTTTTCGTGGGGCTTTGTGGGATATATAACGGCGGTGTCCAGCACCAGTCCCGTTTTGTCTACCACCGCAAGCTTACAGCCGGTGCGGTATCCGGGGTCGTAGCCGAGAACCGTCTTGCCCTTCAGGGGAGAAGCCATAAGCAGATTTTTCAGGTTCTCGGAAAACAGCTTAATTGCGTCGTCTCCGGCGCTGTCAAACAGGAAAGACCGTATCTCCCTCTCAATAGAGGGAGCGATAAGCCTGTCGTAGCTGTCGCACACGGCGGCGGCAACATGGCGAAAGGCGGGAGAAGCGGGATTCTTAACGGTGCGGCTGAACAGATAGTTAAGTATTATGTCCGCGTCCACCTTGATATCCACCTTCAGCATACCCTCTTTTTCCCCGCGGTTCATAGCAAGAATTCGGTGGGGCGGCACGCTTTTCAAAGGCTCGCTGTAATCGTAATACTGCTCGTATACGCTTTCTCCCTCTCCGCACTTTTTGGAAACTATGGTGCCGAAGCGCTGAGTCAGACGGCGTATTTCCTTGCGGTAATCGGCGTCGTCGGAAACCTCCTCGGCAATAATATCCCTCGCTCCCTGCAAAGCGTCCTCGGCGCTCTCAACTCCTTTTTCCGCGTCAACAAAGTCAAGCGCCGCCGTCTCAACGGCGGGGTCGTAATCGGAGCGCATTTCAAAAATAAGCTGCGCCAAAGGCTCCAGCCCCCGCTCTCTGGCAATGCTTGCGCGGGTGCGCCTCTTGGGACGGTAGGGACGGTATATATCGTCCACCTCGGTGACGGTTGAAGCGGCGTCAACGGCGGCGCAAAGCTCCTCGGTAAGCTTGCCCTGCGCGTCGATAAGACGCTTGACCTCCTCCTTTTTCTCCTCCAGCTTTCTCAGGTAGTTAAGGCGGTCGCAAAGCTCACGTAGCACGGTGTCGTCAAGACCGCCGGTGACCTCCTTGCGGTATCTGGCAATAAAAGGCACCGTGTTGCCCTCGTCAAGCAGCCCAACCGTACTTTCAACCTGATTTTGCCGTATGTTCAGTTCTTCCGACAGGGTTTTAATTATGTCCATTTTTCTTTCCTTTTGATTTGTTTGCTTTGTTTGTTCTGTTTGCACTGTTTGCTTTATTTACACTGTTTACGCGATTTGCGCCATTTTTCTTTTTTGCAGCATTGCCGCCGCGCCGGCTCTGCTGATTTCCGGCCGCTTTCGAGCCGTTTTTGCCCGATTTCCCGGCCGTTTTCCGACTCTCGGTCTTGCCGGTTTCCCGCACGCCGTCTTTTTTGTCCCCATAATGCCGCATAGGAGGAACAAGACAGTCCTTGCCGTAGCCGATAAGGTCCTCTCTGCCGCATTTTTTCAAAGCCTCAATAACAAGGGCTCTGTTCTCGGGGCGGCGGTACTGAAGCAGCGCGCGCTGAAGCCGTTTTTCGTGATAGTCGGTGGGAGTATAGATTTCTTTGCCCGTAAAAGGGTCGATGCCCGTATAGTACATAACCGTAGACGCCGTTCCCGGGGTAGGGTAAAAATCCTGCACCTGCTCCGGATTCAGTCCTATCTTTTTCATATACAATGCAAGCTCCACGGCGTCCTCAAGGCGGCTGCCCGGGTGGCTTGACATAAGATAGGGCACTATATACTGCTTCAGCCCGTCCTCTTCGGTCAGTTTGTAAAACTTCTCTCTGAATCGGTCGTAAACCTTTATATCCGGCTTGCCCATAACGGACAGCACATGGGAGGTGCAGTGCTCCGGCGCAACCTTAAGCTGACCGCTGACATGGTCGCGCACAAGCTTGCGGAAAAAAGCATCGCTTTTGTCGCACAGCATATAGTCAAAGCGTATTCCGCTGCGGATAAATACCTTTTTGACTCCCGGCAGTTCCTCCACTCTTTTCAAAAGCTCAATATACTCGCTGTGATCCGCCTTTAAGTTTTTGCAGGGCGTCGGCACAAGGCATTTTCTGTTTTTGCAAACTCCGTCCCTGAGCTGCTTTTCGCAGGCGGGATAGCGAAAATTGGCGGTGGGGCCGCCTATGTCGTGGATATATCCCTTGAAATCGGGCATCTCCGTAAGCTTTTTCGCTTCCTCCGCAACGCTTTCAATACTGCGGCTGCGCACGCTTCGTCCCTGGTGAAAGGCTATGGCGCAGAAATTGCAGGCGCCGAAGCAGCCTCGGTTATGTGTTATAGAAAACTTGACCTCCTCGATAGCGGGGATCCCTCCGTCCTTTTCGTACATAGGGTGGTAATCCCTTACAAAAGGCAAGGCATATACCGCGTCAAGCTCTTCTCTTTCAAGAGGAGGCATGGGAGGATTCTGCACCAGCATCCTGTCGCCGTAATACTCCACAACGGCCTTTCCTCTGATGTGGTCATTGTTTTCGTACTGTATGGCATACGCCTTTGCGTACTTTTCCCTGTCCGTTTTCAGCTCGTCGTAGCTGTAGCCTACAGGCTCGCCGTTTTCGTCCTCGCCCATGGCGCAAGGGAAATTCAGCTTTTCACCGCGGCGGCACATATATGAGGTGCCGCGCACGTCCCGTATTTTTTTCACGGGGATGCCCCGCTGCAAAAGCTGCGCAATGCGCAAAACGGACTTCTCGCCCATTCCGTAGGAAAGAATGTCGGCGCGGCTGTCCGCAAGAACGGTGCGGCGCACTTTGTTGTCCCAGTAATCGTAATGGGCACAGCGGCGAAGAGACGCTTCCAGCCCTCCGATTATTATAGGCACATCACCGTATGCCTCCCGAATGCGGTTGCAGTAGACAATGACCGCCCTGTCGGGGCGGTACCCCATGCGCCCTCCCGGGGAATAGTAATCGTAGGAGCGCTTTTTCTTTGCCGCCGTATAGTGACACACCATAGAGTCTATATTGCCGCTTGACACCAGAAAACCAAGCCTCGGTCTGCCGAAACGCTTGAACGCCTCACAGCTTTTGTAGTCCGGCTGCGGCAGCATTGCCACCAAAAAGCCGTTTGCCTCCAGAACACGGCAAATAAGCGCGGCACCGAAGGACGGATGATCCACATAAGCGTCGCCGCAGACATATACAAAATCCGGTGTGTCCTGTCCTCTCTCCCGCACCTCCTCGGGGGTAACGGGGAGAAACTTTATTTCATTTCCCATATTTTCCTTATTTTCTTACAATTATTATATTTATATAAGCCCCTGCCGCAGTTTTGCGCATTTATTCTTCCCCGTCCGTGCCGTCTTTTGCAAGGCGGTAAAATTCTTCTTTTGTCAGGAGCATATTCACCGCCGCAAGCAATGCATTGGGAGTCATATCCGGCGGCAGGCGCAGTTTGTTTGCAAGAGCGCCTCTCTTTTCCCTGCTTTTTTCGTCCCCCGTAAGTCCGCAGACGAAAAAGTCTGTTTTTGTAACAGATTCACTGCCGCGCACTCCCGTCTTTTCGGTGTCCCCCGCGCCGTCGGAGTCCCCGGGAGCACCTGAAACCTGCTTTGCCGCCTCGGGGTGTCGGGCGACAAAGTCGGTAAAGATAGCAACAAGCGTCTCCGTATCCGTACCCTCGACTCCCAGAACGCCCTCGGCAGAGGGCTCTTTTTTGCGTTTTTCCCTGCCCTGCACCCGCGGGGTATATAAATTATATATTTTTTCCGGCGGCACCGCCGACGAAATAAAGCTTCTTATGACTTTGCCCGCTCCGTCGCTGTCCGTCAGCACCACAATTCCGTCCTCCGAAAGCCTGCGTATAAGGGAAAGCCTCTCGCGGTCGCGGAACACACCGAAGCCCTCCGTAGTGATTACAGGCGCGTCCACAACGGAGGACACTTTAATTTTATCGTATTTCCCCTCCACAAGCACGGGGACACGCAGCTTTATTTTTTCCACACAGCGCCTCCCGAAGCCGCCTGTACTCCCGCCTGTACTCTGCGGCGCTTTGAGGGCACGGTACATACAAGCCTTTCAATGGCGATGTAATCCTCAAGAGAAGTGCTCTTTATACTTACATCCGCTTCACGGCACCGTCTCACCGCCGCCGCTATCTGCTCCGTGCTTCTGTCCTTAACTGCTTCAAGGTACAAGCCTGCGCGGTACGGATGCATTTTCGCCTTTTCCGCCACCGCGTTTTTGTCGCACCCCTCCGCAGCAAGAGCGGATACGGTCAGCATATCGCACAAAACTCTCGACACGGAGCCCAGCACCTTGGGTGCCTCCTCCCTGCGCTGCTTGCAGCCCTTCAGCACGGACAGGGCTTTTCGCCTGTCGCCGTCCAGTACCGCATTTGCAAGCGCAAAGCTGTCCTCCTCGTCGTTTGTCCCCGAAACGCTTGCCACGGTGTCGGAATCGATCTCCCCCTTACCGTTGGCAAGAGCGTACGCCGCCAGTTTGTCAAGCTCTCCCGACAAAGCGTACATATTCCTGCCGATACGGGCGGTAAGCAGACGGGATGCGTCGGCAGACACGGTAAGCTTGTCCTTTGCAAGCCTGCGGCCCATCCATTTTGCAAGCTCCGCAGGGCTCTGAGTGGGTATCTCCACCGGCTTGCAGACCTTTGCAAAGCTTTTGTAAAGCGCCGAGGGCTTATTTTTCTCAGGCGCTCCCGCGTCAAAACCGTCCTTCGGCGTGCATATCATAAGCACCGTGCTGTCCGGATCAAGCGCGGAAATTATATCCGTAAGGGTCTTTTGCTCGTCTTTTGTCATGGAGGAAATGTCAGCCGTATATGCCACAAACACCCTGTCTCCGAACATGGGAACGGACATAACAGCCTCGTACAGCTCCTCTGTGCGAGGGAGGGCTTTCTCGGCGGCAATTTTTCGCACATTCCACTCCGCCGCTTCTCCCTCGCCCGCCACGAGGCTCTCCGCTTTGCCCATGTAAAAATGTTTCAGATAGTCCTCGTCGCCGTACAAAAGATATGCACCCGACAAACCGCTTTTCAGCTCCTGCCTGAACTGCGCTTCGTTCAT
Organism: uncultured Clostridia bacterium; assembly: GCA_945949385.1. Lineage (GTDB taxonomy): Bacteria > Bacillota > Clostridia > Oscillospirales > CAG-272 > Avispirillum. Next base: position 10,719 of record CAMFEL010000050.1, read on the forward strand.
GCCGCTCACCTCATTTCCTCACTAAATTTATATTTTAATAATCATGACCGACGGCAAAGCCGGTGGTCCCCGCCGCGGCAGTAAGCCGCTGACGGCGGCGGGGATGAAGCCGCCGAAACTTCCTATATTTGCATATTTGCCCGGCAGCCGCAAATGCGGCGGGATACTCTGCCTCCCTTGTGTAAAGGGAGGTAGCACGGCGTATGCCGTGACGGAGGGATTGTCACACTACTACTTCCACAACAATCTCTCAGTCGCCTTCGGCACCGGCTCCCCTACACAGGGGAGCCTCCGCTGCGGCGGGACTGTCAGGCGGCAAAAGCCTCTTTTGAACCACCTCGTCAGCAGGTGGTTTTCGGAAGGCCAATAATGCCCGCTGCCCGCCGCAGGGCAGGCGATGTCACAAACTGCAATCTGCCTTGCGCCGCTTTGCCCTCACCGTCATTTTCGTGCGCTGTGCCGTCAGACCCCGCAGCTCCACCGCATAGTCAAGCTCAAGCTCCCCGCCCTCATCTGCGGTTATGGAGTTTTTCACTTTTTTTGCAAACACACACATCTCGAGTGCGCCGTACGGCGTACCGTAAACGCTTGTATGCCTGGCCGCCTCTTTGATAACAAAAGCGGAAGCGCTCTCACCCGTTCTCGAGACCGTTACGCAGTCGGGCTCCCCCTCAAGAAAGGATATTTCCGCCTGCGCGCCCATGCCGTCCTCCGTGTCGGGCTCGCGGTAGCGCAGAAAAACTCTGCCGTCCTCCAGAGTCAGCGTGCCGGTGCAATTCAGGGTATAGCTGTCATCCTCGGTCTCGGCTTCCGTATTTGCGGGGAAAAGCCGCCTGTCCTCAAACAGACTGCACTCCGCAAGATCCCGCTGACTTGCGGTTATTTCAATAAAGACGTCTCCGTCCAAAGTATTATCGGTATTATCCGTATTGTATTCGCTTCGGGGCATTTTACTGTCCTTTCGTCCTCTGCTCTTTTCCAAGTGAAAGGGCTGTCACTATGCGGCAGCCCTTTTGTTTTTGTCTTTTGCGCCGTTTTACTTCTTCAGTGCGTCAAGCTCGCCGTCCGGCACAAATTCGCCGCCCAGATAAGGACAGCCGTCAAGCTCGATCTTATATCCCGTATCTGCGGGGGAAGCCCACCGTACGGCGTTTTTAAGTATTCGGCGCACATATTCGTTGTGATAGGTGGGCACCGTTTCGTGTCCGGGCTGGAAATAGAAAATCTTGCCCGCGCCGCGCTTAAAGCAGCAGCCGCCGCGGAAAACATATCCCGTTTTGTACCAGCTCAGAAAAACGATCTCGTCGGGGTCGGGTATCTGGAAAGGCTCGGCGTAAATCTCCTCCGCTTCAAGCTTGAAGTGGGAGGGGATCCCCTTTGCAATAGGGTGAGTGGGGTTTATGTTCCACATAACCTCGGGCACATTGTCCCCCCATGTCAGATTGCCGGTAGTGCCGATTACGGCGCGGAATACCTTGGAGTGATGGGCGGAGTGGAGGCAGATAAGCCCCATACCGCCGTATACGCGGCGGCGAATGCGCTCCACCAGAGCGTCATCCACTTCTCCGTGAGCCATGTGTCCCCACCATATAAGAACATCTGTATTATTGAGAACTTCATCGGGAAGTCCCTGCTGCGGATCGTCCAGCGCCGCCAGACGCACCTCTGTGTCCTCATCCTTTACGGCGTCCGCCACAACGGCGTGCAAACCGTTCGGATAGATCTTCGCTACCTCAGGATTTGATTTTTCATGTCTGTATTCGTTCCAGACAGTTACTCTTATGCTCATATTTATGACCATTCCTTTCGTTGATTTGTATCCGCCGGGCACAAACGGGGTTTGAAACAGCTCATGCGCGATTTTACGCTCGCCTTACTTTCAAACTTTTGCCTTTTTGCGTCCGTCAGTCTTTGCCGTTTGCAGCTTTGGTGTTTGTTCCGGTATTCGGAGCTTTTCCTCCGTTTTTGCGCCCGAGGGCGCTGTTTGTTTCAGTATAGCACAGCGCCGGGCGGTTTTCAATATATTTCATGACAGAAATTTTTTGAGTGGTTTTCAAAGTCACGGATTTTAAGGTCGTATCATTGCGGTATCATTCACATCACTCGAATAATTCGCTATGGAAGAAAAGTGACGCACGGGAGCGTTCAACAGCAGACTTACAGCTACCCACAGAAAGCAGTAATAGCAAATTGCACATTATACCGCAGGGGCGGACGGTGAAGCCGTCCGTAAAGCGATGAAGAAACACAGGAGAAAGCAAGCTTTCTCCTGCGTTTCTTCAGATGCCTGCCGCAACGCGGCACCCCTGCGGGAACTATTCTATATTTTCTTTGCCCTGATTAAAAGTTTTTTGGAGTCCTTAGAACCTTTTTCTCAAAAAAGGTTCTA
>CAMFEL010000051.1 GCA_945949385.1 uncultured Clostridia bacterium
CTCCTCCTGAGTCTCGATGCTGTTCTTTTCGATAATGTCAAGTATTGCACTTTGTCTGCTGCTTTTCAATTTTGTACCCTGCCTTTCATATTCCGTTGTATTGAGTTTTAATCATAAAGTATTTCATGAATCAATGGGTCTGTATGACAGCTTAGTATTCAAAAGCCGGACAAAGCTGTCGTTACCTATGCGAACAAGGGGGGCGGTATAGCCGCTTCTGGAAATTCGCACTATGTCTCCTCCGCCGATTTCATACACTTCTCTGCCGTCTACAGACAGATAAATATTATTGCCGCGGCATTTGGCGTTTCTTATTTCAAGCACCGTCCTGCCCCTGAAAATAGTGGGACGGTTATTATTCAGATGGTGGGGGCATATGGGAGTGGTGCATATACAGCTCAGCTCCGGGTCAAGCACAGGGCCTCCCGCCGACATAGAATAAGCGCTGGAGCCTGTGGGAGTGGAGATTATTACGCCGTCGCTTCTCATGCAATGGGCAAGTATGCCGTTGGCGTAAAGCTCAAATTCAAGAAGTTTGGGAATAGGACCGTTGGAAAGCACCGCGTCGTTAAGAGCGGGATACGTGGAGGAGGTTGCCCTGCCGTCCTCTCTGATTATGGTCACGTCAAGCATCATACGCTTCTGAATATGGAATTTGCCCTCGATGATCTTTTTTAAGTCCTGCGGTTTGTCGTGGCTGATTTCCGCCATATACCCAACTGTGCCGAAGTTAACTCCCACAATAGGAATATCGCTTCCCGCGGTGCACCGCGCCACGTCGATTATGGAACCGTCTCCGCCGAGCACAACCAAAAGATCGGGACTGAAGCTTTTAACGGCTTTTGCGGTATCTTTTCCGATTTCGTTACAGTCAGCGATACATCCCCACAAACGCAGATTTTCCACTATTTCATTTGTCGCCGACAAAGCGGCTTCCTTATCGGGATTCGGAAGTACAAGGACTCTTTCCGGTCTCATATTCCGCACACCTTCTTTACTGTTTCATCATTTACCGTACCGGGACTGCCCATACGGCAGTACGCAAGGTATTCCGTATTGCCGTCGCCTCCGGTCACGGGGGATTTAATAAGCCCCAAGGCGCCCATGCCGTTTTCCTCGGCACATTGAATTGTACGGCGTACAGCCGCCGCCTGTTGCTTTTTGTCTTTGACAATGCCGCCTTTTGAAAGGGCGCTTCTGCCGCATTCAAACTGAGGCTTTATGAGAAATATGTATATGCCGTCGTTTCTGAGTACACGCGGTACGGCAGGGATTATAAGCGTCTGAGATATAAAGGACACATCGGCAACCGCCATATCACAAACCTGACCGAGGCTTTCCCTGTCAAGTTCTCTTGCGTTGAAGCCTTCCATGGAAACTACGCGGCTGTCGCATTTCAGTTTTTCGTCAAGCTGATCTGTGCCCGAGTCTACTGCGTAGACTTTTTCGGCTCCGCGGCGAAGAAGGCAGTCGGTAAATCCTCCGCAGGAAGCGCCTATATCAACGCATATCATATCTTTCGGGCAAACACAGAAGCTGTCAAGCGCCGCCGCAAGCTTTACTCCGCCCCGGCTCACATATTCATACGGTGTGCCCGTTACTTTCACGCTGTCGCCGTCGGAAACATCAACAGCCGGCTTTTTTGCGGTTTTGCCGTTTACCTCAACATAGCCGCCCTCTATAAGAGTTTTGGCAAAGGTGCGGCTTTTGGCAAGTCCCTTTTCACAGAGAAAGGCGTCAAGTCTCATTTCTGTTAATCTTGATATTTATGTCACTTGCGTCTGCTTTTAAGATATTGAGGCAGGGCGCATATGTACTCGCTGCTTGCCGTGTCTGCAAAGATTCCTGCGGCATAGTCTGTCAGCCTTTCGGCCTCGGCGCGGGCTTCTTCAATGCTCATAAAACTGAGCACTGTCTTTTTGCCGTTTCTATCGTCACTGCCCACAGGCTTGCCCAGCTCCTCCGTGGTGCTTTCCACATCAAGCAGATCGTCTATGATCTGGAAAGCAAGTCCCAAAGCCATGGAATAGGCGTATACCTTATCACGAACTGTCGGGTCGGGTCGGTCAACAGCCGCGTAATATCCAAGCATTGCGGCAGTCTTTATAAGCGCGCCTGTCTTTCTGTTATACAGAAATTTCAGATCGTCAAGATTGGGACAGTCGAGCTGCAGATCAAGCTCCTGTCCGAGACACATACCGGCTACTCCCGCGCCGTGAGCAAGCTCGTAAACGCAGTATCTGTTCATTCTATCGTTATTGGTAAAATCAAGCACGCAGGTCTCAAACGCATATGTCAGCAGCGCGTCACCCGCAAGCAGTGCCACAGAAGGGCCGAAAGCCTTATGACAGGAGGGCTTGCCGCGACGCATATCGTCGTTGTCCATCTCCGGCATATCATCGTGAATGAGAGAATATGCGTGAACCATCTCGATCGCGCTTGCATATGCAGCAGCGTCCCGTATATCACCGCCGAACATTCGGCAGAATTCAATGGTAAGAAAGGCGCGGATACGCTTTCCGCCGCCGAGAACGGAATATCTTATTGCCTCAGCCATTTTTCCGCCGCCCATAAGCTCAGGGTCAAGTCTGCGGTCAAGCTCGCCCTCAATAAACAGGGCGTCCTCTTTATGTCTCTCTTCTAGAGGTTGGATGCGCGCGTCGTTTTCAGCCATTTTCCTGCTCCTTTACTTCTGTTATTTCGCCGTTTGCGCTGAGCATTGTGATTTTTTGCCTTGCGCCGTCAAGCTTTTTATTGCATTCCCTTACAAGCCCGACGCCCTCTTCAAACAGTTCAAGGGATTTATCAAGAGGGGCACTGCCAGATTCAAGACCTTTTACAATTTCCTCAAGGCGTCCGAGAGCCTCCTCAAAGCTCAAATCGGCGGGATTTATATTTTTATTTTCGTTTGTTTCCGTTTTCATAATCGTCTCCCCTATATTTTACTTTTCGTCAAGCTGCACATTATCTACCGAGGCGTCAACACTTCCGCCCAGCATACGCAGTTTTAATCTGTCGCCTACCGACAAGTCAGCCGCGTTCTTTATGACTCTGCCGTCTGCCGAAAAAGCGGCGCTGTAACCGCGGGAAAGCACGGACAGAGGGTTCAGTGCGCTGAGTGCGCCCGAAACGCTTTTAAGCATTGCTTCGTTTTTCCCGAGCAGGTTTTTCTGCGCAAGCTCTAATCTGTCGCACAGTGCATCAAGAGTCTGCTGCCTGTCATTTACCGCCGCATCGGGAGTTCTCAGCACCTTGGAGCGGGAGTACTGCTCGAGACGTTCTGACAGCTCTCCTATTTTCCGAAGCAGAATTGCGGATTCTCTTGAAACGATATTGTTAATCTGTACTTTCAGTCTTTCCGTTTCCGGCACCGCAAGCTCTGCCGCTGCAGAAGGCGTCGGCGCCCGTCTGTCTGCCACAAGATCGCATACGGTCACATCTGTTTCATGACCTACCGCTGAAATAACGGGGATCTGTGAACGGCTGACGGCAAGGGCAACGGTCTCTGTGTTGAATGCCCACAGATCCTCAATACTTCCGCCTCCCCGTCCCACTATGAGAACATCAACTCCGCCGCGTTTGTTAAAATACTCTATACCTGCCGCGACGCTTTCCGCGGCCCCTTCCCCCTGAACCTGCGCGGGATAAATGACAAGCTCCGCAAAGGGAAAACGTCTGCCGCACACATTTATAATATCTCTGACGGCGGCTCCGGTCGGTGAAGTAACTACTCCTACCGCTGAAGGTATCTTCGGCAGGGGCTTTTTGCGGCCCTCATCCAGAAGCCCCATTTCGGAAAGCTTCTTTTTAAGCTGTTCAACGGCGATGTGCATAGCACCTACACCGTCAGGCTCAAGGGAATCGGCATAAAACTGATACACGCCGCCCTGCCAGTAGGCTGATACTCTGCCGTGGGCTATGACTTTCATACCGTCCTCGGGCATAAAGCCGACGGAGGACGCGCTGGAGCGGAACATTACGCATTTCAGAGCGCTTTCGGTGTCTTTCAGTGAAAAATAGAAGTGTCCCGAATAGTGCGCTTTGAAGTTTGAAATTTCGCCCTTAATGAATACATCCGTAAGAGGCGGGTTTGTGTCAAGCACATCCTTGACATATTTGTTAAGCTCCGTCACGGTAAGCGCAGACGGAAAACGCATTTGTGAATAATCCATCGGCACCTCCGTTTGACAATTAAATTTATAAATTATTATAAGCGCGCCCGGTCAGCAAAGCGATTCCGGCGGCATTATCCGAAGAAAACCGAGGCTCGGCAAAGCTGCCGTACTTTTCAAGTCTTTTGCGGATGATCTTACAGCTCATTACTCCGCCGGCGTAGATTATTGGGATATTCGGATAACGGTTAAGCAGATTTTCCGTTATTTTTTCAAGCGTTCTCGATACAAAATCTATTACAAGAGCCGCTACCGCGCTTCTGTCGCCGTTTTCACTGTAAAGTTTTATGGCTTTGTTTTCTATGCCGGAAAGGTTACAGTCAAGACCTTTTACGCATATGCGCGGCTTTTCCGCAGGGACAGCGTCCTGCGCCAGTTTTTCAAGCTCGGCTCCGCAGGGAAAATGAAGCCCCATTGCAACGCCTGCGCGGTCTATGGCCTGTCCTGCGTTTATATCAAGGGTACCGCCTATACGGGTAACTTCAAAGGGATGGTCTCCTCCGGCTTCACACAGCAGTACATCGGTAGTGCCGCCCGAAACATGAAACGCCGCGAAACGCTTACCGTACAGATCCTCTCTGCCTGCGGAATACAGCGCCGCCGCTATATGACCGCACTGATGGGAAAAACCGAAGTATGCACTTTGTGCGCCTGCCGCCGCCGCTTTCGCCGCGCTGATGCCGGCAAGAAAGCAAGGCATATATGAGCCTGCCTTGTCACGCGGTCTCTCGCTAGCGCCTACCGCAAGTATTTCTCTGCCCGCAAGAGTACTGGAGGCTTCCTCAATTATTGCGGGAAGAGCCGCCGTGTGGTGAAACAGGGCGTCGCTTTGCCGAAGTCCCCGCTCTCCATCGGCTACCGGCAACAGTCTTTTCAGCGACAGTATTACTTTTCCGTCAACATCGCAAACCGCGCAGGAGGTAGTATAATTGCTTGTATCAAAGGCAAGGAAAACGCCGTCCTTATTCATCGGCAATTCTCCCCGCACGGCGGGCAAGCTTGTTCAGTACGCCGTTTACAAAGGCTGTTCCCCGCTCGTCATTATAAATTTTGGAAATTTCAACCGCCTCGTTTATGGCGACTTTCGGCGGAGTGTCCATATACAGAAGCTCTCCCGCCGCCGTTCTCAGCACTGCTCTTGTGACGCAGTTCATTCTGGAAAGCTTCCAGTTTTCGGAGACTTCCTCTACCGCTTTATCGATTTCAGTAAGATTTTCGGTGCATACTCCGTACAGCTCGTCAGAAAATTTGCTTGCTGCGGCACCCCGTACTCTTACAGCTCTGTTATATAATTCGGCGGGCAGCATATCTTTATGAAAATCGCTCTCAAACAGCATTTCAAATACGCCGATCCTTCCTTCTGTCTTTGTCATATGTATATCTTACCTCCGCCGATGTATATATTTTTATACTTTATTATATATTAACAGCAGAGTAAAGTCAATGAATACTGTGATAAATATTCATAATAATATTCATTTTTCCGTCTTGTTCCTGTCTTTCCATACAGTTACTAAAATAGGCTCCGACTTTATGCAAAAAATAAATCAAAAGAGTTATGCGGAGTTTTATATGAGAATAATCAAAAAAGCGGCGGCAGCTCTTGCCGCTCTTATTATTTGTCTGTTTCCTGCGTCGGCTGCGGCCGCGGAGGATCACATAAAATGGGTGGATTTCAACGTTTCAAAGGCGGCGCTTCAGGACACGCTTGATTTTTGCACGGCGCGGCACGAGTCAGGCAGCGACGCCGACTTTTCAGATGTACTTGCATTCATAGGTACTGAATACGGCGGCAATTTCGCAAATTACTCAAAAAAGGATCTGGAGAAGGCAGCCGAAGTTCTCGACAGCGGTTCAACTCTTTATGATGCGGCGCAGAACAAAAAGCTGTACTCATATCTGAGCGAAGCATACGGTGCGGTGCTTGACGGTATGGTGGGAAGCTATACGGAATATACTGCCGACGGAGGAAAAAGCGAAAAGTACGGTCTGATGGCATACTCACCCATTGCAGCGGGGTATTATTACAGCCATTTCGACGATTTCGGCGCGGCGCGTTCTTTCGGATACAAAAGGAACCATTTGGGACATGACCTTATGGGCAGTGTGGGAACCCCTGTGATTGCAGTAGAGGGCGGTTATGTAGAGGCCTGCGGCTGGAATATGTACGGCGGATGGCGGATAGGCATACGCTCATACGACGGGAAACGGTATTATTACTACGCTCATCTCAGAAAAGGGCATCCTTATAACGATATGTACGAGGGTAAGCAGGTGTGTGCAGGTGAGGTCATCGGCTATCTGGGTATGACGGGATACTCCTCAAAGCGGGATGTAAACAATATAAATGTGCCTCATCTGCACTACGGTATGCAGGTTATTTTCGCTCCCGAACAGAAAGACGGCTGGAATCAGATATGGATAGACATGTATGCCCTTACCGATTTTCTGTATAAAAATCGGGCAGCGGTGAAAAAAAGTGAGGACGGGGAATACATTTCCCTGCGGTACTCCGTCCCCGACGGATTTCCGGATTGATTTTCTCAGTTTTTCCCATACTATTGAAATAGACGGCGCTTTGTGGTAAAATATGCTTGAAATATTCCGAAAGGCACGGTACCGTCATGAAATTTCTAAAGACCGCCGGAGAGATTCTGCGCTCCGGATGCGTTATATTTTCAATTATTTCTCTTGCTTTCTTTACAGCCGGAGCTGCAATGGCCGCCGCAAATACGGCTGCAAACAGCGACATAAATGTAAAAAGTCTGTGGATGTTTTTCCTGTTTTCCGTGCTTCTTGCCGCGGCTAACCGTATTCTGCGCATTGACTCCGTTCACGCGGCGCTTCGTCTTCTCATTCATTTTGCCGCCTCCGCCGCCATATACTTCGTGACGGTGGTGCTGTTCGGCGACTATATTTCAAGCGGGTCTCAGGTTCTGGTGGCAATGACGCTTTTCCTTGTCATTTATCTCGTAAGCGCCGTGTTTATTCTGATTTGGATGGGTCGCAGAAAAAGAAAAGCGTCCGATAAGAAGGAATATGTTTCGCAGTTCAAATGATTTTTGCGGCGGGAAAGCTCCCGCCGTGCAGTAAAAAAGGCACCGCCCGGGCGGTGCCTTTTTCAATCAGTTACTCTTCTTCGGTTATTTTCGTGAACACTAAAGTTCTGTTGCTGTGGGATATGTAAAGTGTGTCGCCGTCAAGTCTGTAAGCCGCTTTGAAATTATAATTTACATCCCACTCAAACGGCGGATCGAAATCGTCTTTGTCGCAATAAAACTCAAGCTCGGAATCGCTGTTAGCTATGACTGTTCCCGATATGCCGGGATTGCCGGCCTCGCAGTCATACATTGAAAATGTACCGTCTCTTTCCACCCGAAGACGGTAAAAGCCGGTATAGCCTTCGTCGGTTTCAAGATACGTATCGGCACAGTCCCACTCGCCCTCTATGGGAGAGGGCTCAGCCGACTTTTTTGCACCGCCGCAGGAAGCAAGGCAAACAGCGGCGGTAATAAGTATTGCCGTAAGCAGGGCGGCTGAAATAATCCTTTTTATTTTCATAATAATAGCCTCCGTTATATAATAAATAATTATTCCGGTATATGCATAGGATCAAAACCGCAGTGCGACAGAAACTCTCTTGCAATAACAGTTGCACCTATCTGGTTGGGATGTATGCGATCCCATGCAATAAATGATGAATGGCGGTATTTGAAATACCTGTCGAATGCCGCCTGTATATCTATATACTCGGCACCGTACTTTTCGGCAAGTCTGCGGCTGACGGCGGCGTATTCCTCCATACGCGCCCTCATGGGATCCTGCCGCAGCGGCTCCATATAATAAGGCGACATCACGAAGATTCCCTTTACTCCGCTTTTGGATTTTGACATTTCAAGCATTTGCGCAAGGTTTTCGCCGTATTCCTCCGGCGAAATATGCTGATCCGTCTGAGACGGCGAGTCAAACTGTCTCCAGCAGTCATTGCCTCCTATAAGTATGCTTATCCACCGGGGATCAAGGTCGATGACATCCCGCTTAAAGCGTCTTAAAAGGTCTGCGCTGGAGTCGCCGTTCACTCCGGAATTTGTTACTCTGACGCGAATCTCCGGATAATATGCCGCAAGCATATTGTCAATTATTCTGACATAGCTTTTTCCTAGATTATCCCACATGGAGCCGTCTCCAACAGGTTTGACACTGTCCATATCGGTTATGGAGTCGCCTGCAAAAACTATTCTGTCATAATCGGAAAATATCATGGTATGCCTCCTTAAAGCAACATTTCAGCTTCTGTGATAAAGGGTGCGATGCTCGTATTTCGGTTCACAGCTTACATTTATACCAAGCTTTTTATATGTTTTTTCGTCTACGGAGGAAAGAATTATGGAAAAATGGGCTCCGCAGGCGGCAAGCCGCGGCAGCGCTTCCATTGCAAGTCTAGCCGTCTCGCTGTTTACCGAGCTTGCGGCAAGGGCAATAAGCACCTCGTCGGAATGAAGTCTGGGATTATGGTTGCCCAGCATCTCCGTTTTCAAACGGCAGATGGGAGCGATGGTCTCAGCGTCTATCAGGTCTACCGAATCGTCAATACCGGCAAGGGTCTTCAGCGCATTAAGCAGCAGCGCAGCAGATGCACCCAGCAGATTGCTTGTTTTTCCGGTAACTATGCTGCCGTCGGGAAGCTGCATTGCTCCGGCAGGCTTTCCTGTCTCGCTTTCTTTGTCAAGGGCAGCTTTTACTGCGGGGAAAATATCCTTTGTCACTCCCGCCTGCTGCATTATAAGCTCATTCTTCGCAAGGAGCGCAGGGGGCGCGGCGTGCTTTGACACATCCTCGGCTGCTTTGAAATAGCGGCGCAGTATTTCCATATTTGCCGCTTCTCTTACAGCTTCGTCGTCAAAAATGCAAAAGCCTGCCATATTTACACCCATATCCGTGGGGGACTTATAGGGGCACTCGCCGAGGATCTGTTCAAGCATTGCACGAAGCACCGGAAAAATTTCAACATCGCGGTTATAATTGACAGCGGTTTTGCCGTATGCCTCAAGATGGAAGGGGTCTATCATATTTATATCGTCAAGGTCTGCGGTGGCAGACTCGTATGCAATGTTTACGGGGTGCTTCAAGGGCAGATTCCAGATCGGGAAGGTCTCGAATTTAGCGTATCCCGCCTTTTGCCCCCGCTTGTTTTCGTGATAAAGCTGTGACAGACAGGTTGCCATTTTACCGCTTCCGGGGCCGGGAGCGGTAACTACCACAAGGGGACGGGTAGTTTCTATGTAGTCGTTTCTGCCGTAGCCCTCCTCGCTGACTATACCCTGCACATCGGAGGGGTACCCCGGAATGGGATAGTGCAGAAAGCTTTTCATACCGAGGTCGCTGAGGCGTTTGCGAAATTTGTCCGCACCCGGCTGACCGCTGTAGCGGGTTATTACCACGCTGCCCACGTAAAATCCCAGGCCGCGGAAAATATCGGTAAGACGCAAGGCGTCATCGTCGTAGCTGATTCCGAGATCGCCGCGCAGTTTATTCTTCTCTATATCGTCGGCGTTGATGGCAATGATAATCTCCACCTCGTCGCGGATCTTTGAAAGCATTCTGATTTTGGAGTCCGGTTCAAAGCCGGGAAGTACACGGGAAGCGTGGTAATCGTCAAACAGCTTGCCGCCGAATTCGAGATACAGCTTGCCGCCGAACTGGGCAATGCGCTGTTGTATGCATTCGGACTGAATTTCCATATACTTATCGTTATCAAAACCTATTCTCATATAAATGCTGTTCCTTTCACTTCCCTGTGGGTTTTTTCCATACTTTTAATATGATACCACATTTGTGACGTTTCGGCAACGGAATTTTTATAAAAATATGAATTTTTGCGATTATGTGTCTATTGACAGGTCTGTGCTTCGGTGTTACTATATGTTCGGAGGGATAAAAATGCTGAAAGTTTATCTTATTTACACTGCAGTCGTCACTCTTCTGACTCTGGCGCTGTTTATTGCGGACAAGCTCCGCTCAAAAAATGAAAAACTGATCCGTCTGCCCGAGGAGCTTTTGCTGGCGTTTACGTGTCTGGGCGGCAGTCTCGGTGCCCTTGCAGGTATTTACATAATCCGTCATAAAACAAGCTTTAAGACCAAATTTCACTTTATTATCGGCACATGGCTTGCATTTGCCGTGCAGGCTTCACTTGCCGTGATAACAGCTCTTTCCGCCGGCGGATACATAGGAGGTAAGATGTGAACAACAGAGGGTTTACTCACAACGGCAGTATTTTCAGAAGCATTTCAAAACTTCTGAAAGCGGTATTTATGAGCGTCGGCTACGGAATGCTGTGGACGGGAATAGTTTTCAGAGCATATCAGTGGGGTCCCGCGGTACTTGTGATCGGTGCCGTATTTACACTTATCACCGTATTTCTCAGTATTATAATACCGTTATCAAGGCTGAAATAAAAGTGAGGGCTGAAGCGCAAGCGCTTCAGCCCTTTGCTTATATAAGTTTTAGTTAAATCACTTTATGTATTCCGTCAGGTATTCTTTTGTATTGTCTACCATTTCGTCAAACAGCTTTCTTGCGTCGTGCAGGTTAAGGCGTACAAGTCTGTCGTTTGCAAAGACATTGAACGCCGCTTCAAGGTCTCGCTCTCTTGCCGCTTTTGAAAGCGCCTCCTGAGAATAAATAACGGGCATTACAAGGGGACAGAGATTTTCGGGAATATTGCCGCTGTCAACAGGAACTACGCTGTCGCGGGAAAAGGCGGCGTTAGTCTCAACTACGGCGCCTAAGGGAGCATTGGGGATCTGTCCGCGATTGGGCAGGTTTACGTTTGTAACAAAGTCGCCCAATCCAAGAAGGGACATTATCTGATTTACGCCCTCCTCTCCGCGGTCTCCGAACCATATATCCTCTTCCCTGTTGAGAATTCGGCGGGACGTGGCATATCTCTGATCTCTCTCCTGCTTGCGCCATTTTACTGAGGTAAGTCCGAAGCCGTACTCGTCAACGGTTTCGGGGTCTTTCAGATACCAGTCGCCCGGGCAGAACTCCGCAAGGTGTCTGTCACCGGCGCACGCCATATAGCCGTAACGGCGGAAAAGGTCGAATTTGACTTTATAGTTTGTTTTGAATTCTTTATTTATCCAGTTCTGTTCGTTCAGAGGCTTATAGCCGTCCGGATTTTCAGCCACCATTTTTTCGTAAAGCGGGAACATATCAACGCCGTGACAGACGGCACTTGTGAGCCATGTAAAATGGTTCACGCCTACAATATTCACATCCACATCGCGGCGGTCTGCCTGACCTTTGCATTCCCTTACATACAGCTCCGCAAGCTGACGCTGCGAATCGAACACCTCATGACAGCAGCCGTATGCTTTGATATTGGGGAAAGCGTCATAAAGTGCTTTGACGCAGAGGGTCATGGGGTTAGTATAGTTAATGACCCATGCGTCGGGACAGCATTTTTCAACGGCATGAGCGATGACCTCAAACATAGGAACGCTGCGCAGAGTACGCAGCACTCCCGCAGGACCAGCAGTATCGCCTACGGACTGGTAGATCCCGTATTTTTCGGGTGCATGGACATCTGATTCCATTTCGTCAAAAGTGGCGGGAAGGATGGAAATTACCACAAAATCCGCTCCCTCAAGCGCTTGTTCCAGAGTCTTGCACGCCTTATACCTGAAATTACCGTTACCGTTTTTCATTTCGGGAAGCAATGCCCCTATCTTTTCATTGTCAAGCGCCGCTTCGCAGTCTATGTCATACAGGTTTACGATGCCGCTGATTTTGTCGGCTGCGCGGGATAGATCCGACATAAAGCACCACGCCCAGCCGCGGGAGCCTCCGCCTATGTATGCTATCTTTACGTTATCGACACGGTTCATAACTTCGTCCGTCCTTTCGGAATATTTTCATTATAATAACACTGTTAAGAGAGATTTTCAAGGGTTATTTGAAACTTTTTCAAAAAAATTATTTGTGCATTATAATGTCCGCAAAGTCAGCACCCACAAGCTTTGCAAGGCTTTTCGGATCTACTTCCACCTGATTTCCCACGCGACCTGCGGAAACGAAAATTGTATCAAGATTTTGCGCGCTTTCGTGAATGACCGTTCTGAAATGTTTTTTCATTCCCACCGGCGAACAGCCGCCGTGAATATAACCGGTTAGAGGCAAAAGCTCCTTTTGCTTTATCATCTCCACGGATTTTTCACCGACTGCCCGTGCCGCCGCTTTAAGGTCAAGGGTTTCGGCAACGGGGATAACGAAAACATAGTTCACCTTTTTGCCGGAAACGGTAACAAGTGTCTTAAATACCATAGTTTCGTCCTGACCCAACAGAGCGGCAACCTTTACACCCTCGGTTTCGGTGGGGTCGTAGGTAAAATGTCTGTATTTTATGCCGGCACGCTCAAGCTCGCGCATGGCATTTGTTTTTGCTTCGCTCATTTTATTTTTTTCCTAACTCCTTCAGCACTTTTCCCACGAAGTCGCAAACTTCTCCGGCAAGAGGGGAATATGCACCGAATTCTTCTTCTGCCTTCTCCCCTGCCGCGCCGTGGATATATACCCCTGCCGTTGCCGCTTTTATGGGAGAAAGCCCTGCACAGAGCATTCCCGCAATAACGCCGGTAAGCACATCTCCGCTGCCGCCTTTGGCAAGGGCGGGAGAGCCGGAGGTGTTTATATATGTGTGCCTGCCGTCGCTTATTACGGTGCGCGCCGTTTTCAGCACGCATATTACGCCGTGCCCTGCCGCGTATGTGCGGGCGCTGTCA
>CAMFEL010000052.1 GCA_945949385.1 uncultured Clostridia bacterium
TGAGAAGCAGTAACTTCTCAGGAGCTGTGTGAAACTTAAAATTATGCGATTTTTTTGCCTCTGCACGTTTTCCTACATCGATTGGTGTAAGTTTGGTGTAAGGCGTAAGGTTTTTCGTTTCCCCTGTGTCCGAAAACCCTTGATATTACGGGCTTTTTCGCGTTTCGGTCAATCTAAGGGTTTCATTGTCGGGAAGAGCAAAACATCTCTGATAGCAGCGGAGTCGGTGAGCAGCATACACATACGGTCGATGCCGAAGCCTATGCCGCCTGTGGGGGGCATACCGATTTCAAGAGCATTGAGGAAGTCCTCATCCGTAGTATTTGCCTCCTCGTCTCCCTGCGCCAGCAGCTCCTCCTGCGCCTTGAAGCGGGCGCGCTGGTCTATGGGGTCGTTAAGCTCGGAGTAGGCGTTTGCCATTTCCCAGCCGTTCATAAAGAACTCAAAACGCTCCACATAGTCCGGGTCGGAGGGCTTTCTCTTTGTGAGAGGAGATATTTCCACGGGGTGGTCGGTTACAAAAGTAGGCTGGATCATATGCTCCTCGGCAAATTCCTCAAAGAACAGGCTGAGGATGTCACCCTTCTTATGTCTTTCCTCAAACTCCACGCCCTTTTCACGGGCGATCTTCCTTGCTTCCTCGTCGCTGTGTATCTCGTTGAAATCCACACCGGCATACTTCTTCACCGCGTCTACCATGGTAATGCGCTCAAAGGGCTTGCCCAGATCCATTTCGTAGTCGCCGTACTTTATCTTAGTAGTACCCAGCACATCCTTTGCCACATGGCGGTACAGATTTTCCGTAAGATCCATCATGCCGTTATAATCCGTGTACGCCTGATAAAGCTCCATAAGAGTAAATTCGGGATTATGCCTTGTGTCAAGACCCTCGTTGCGGAACACTCTGCCTATCTCGTAAACCTTCTCAAGTCCGCCTACAATAAGGCGCTTCAGATAAAGCTCCAGGGAAATGCGCAGCTTCAGATCCTCGTCAAGGGCATTGAAATGAGTCTCAAAGGGACGGGCTGCGGCTCCGCCGGCGTTGGCAACAAGCATGGGAGTTTCCACTTCCATAAAGCCTTGGGAATCCAAATATCTTCTGATAGAGGAAATGATCTTTGAGCGCTTTATAAAGGTGTCCTTGACCTCGGGATTTACGATAAGATCCGTATATCTCTGGCGGTAACGGAGGTCGGTATTGGTAAGTCCGTGAAACTTTTCGGGCAGCACCTGAAGGCTTTTTGAAAGCAGAGTAACGGTGTCGGCATGAACGGAAATTTCACCGGTCTTTGTTTTGAAAACAAAGCCGCGAACGCCCACAA
Organism: uncultured Clostridia bacterium; assembly: GCA_945949385.1. Taxonomy (GTDB): domain Bacteria; phylum Bacillota; class Clostridia; order Oscillospirales; family CAG-272; genus Avispirillum. The sequence goes on from CAMFEL010000052.1 coordinate 1,323, forward strand.
TGTCGCCGATGTCCAGCTTTTTGAAGCTCTTGTATTCCTCCTCACCCAGGGAATCGCGGCACACATAGCACTGCAGAGTACCGCCCAGATCCTGCACATGGCAGAAAGAGGCTTTTCCCATAACGCGCTTTGACATAATGCGTCCCGCAACGGAGACTTCTTTATTTTCCAATGTGTCAAAATTGTTTTTAACATCCTCGGAGGAGTGGGTTCTGTCGTACTTGGTTATCTGAAAGGGATCCTTTCCTGCCGCCTGCAGTTCGGCAAGCTTCTCACGGCGTACGCGAAGTACATCGGTAAGAGTCTTTTCCTCGGCGGTATTTACTGCTTCCGTATTGTTATCGCTCATATTGTGACAACGGGTCTCCCCGTTCCTTTCTGTTTTGTCTTCTTCTGTTTTTCTGTATGTTTATTGCTGTCTCAGGCGCGCTTTACAGACAGCACCTTGAGAGTAACCTCGCCGCAGGGAGCGGTGTAGCTTACGCGGTCTCCGGCCTTTGCGCCCAGAAGAGCCGCACCGATGGGGCTCTGATCGGAAATATGATTGATTGCAGCGTTGACCTGGTTGGAGCCTACGATGGTATACTCGCAGTCCTCGTCAAAGGTCTCGTCGTGCACCTTTACAACGGTGCCGATATTGACGATGCCGGATTTGAATGCGGATTCATCAACAATCTTTGCATTTTTTATAAGCTCCTCAAGCTCGGCGATACGCGCTTCGTTTTTCGCCTGAGCGTCTCTTGCCTCGTCGTATTCGCTGTTCTCTGACAGGTCGCCGTGGCTTCTTGCCTCTGCAAGCTGTGCCTTGATCTCAACGCGGCGCACATCTTTAAGAAGCGCCAGCTCGTCAAGCAGCTGCTGATAGCCTTCTTTGGTATAGTTTGTGAATTTAGTTTCTTCCATATCTGAAATCCTTTCGTGATTGGCTTTTTATTTCAGCGCTTCATACGCCGCCGTAAGCTGATTGTCCTCTGCGTCGGAAAGCGTATAAATATTCTTGCCTGCAGCCCCCTCGCTGAGTTCGACGGTAATGTCGGGAGTAATGCCGACACCGTCATAGTTGTCGGAGAAGGGCGGGCAATAATAGCGATAAGTATATTTCAGCCCGCTTCCGTCGCTGAAAGAGCGTATGGTCTGCATACTGCCCTTGCCGTAGGTAACGGTGCCTACTATGACCGCTTTGTCATAATCTTTAAGCGCCGCGGTGAACAGCTCTCCGGCACTTGCCGTATTGCCGTTTACCAGCACCGCCATGGGAATATCCGTTTCATTTGAGTCCGAGGTGTAAACCACTTCTTCGTTGCCGTTTTTGTCAACGGTACGGATAACGGGACCCTCCGGCAGCAGGGGATCAAGCACACTGCATACCGAGGTGAGCTCGCCGCCCGGATTGTTGCGCACATCAATAATAAGCTTATCCGCGCCGCTTTCCGTAAGCTTTTTCAAAGCCTCGGAAAACTGCTCCGGAGTTTTGGCATTAAAGGAAGTAATGCGGATTATACCCACACTTTCGTCTTCTGAGTACAGCCGTCCCTCGGCGGTAACCTCAGTCACATAGCCGCGCTTTACGGAAAACTCCGTGGGGGTGTCGAAATTGCCTTCCTTGTAAACAATAAACTCCGCTACGGTATCGGCCTTGCCCTGCATAGCGGACACCGACGCCGCGTATCCCAGCTCCGCAACGCTTTTATATTCCCCGTCCGCCATAACATAGGCGATACGGTCGCCGGGCACAAGTCCGGCTTCCATGGCAGGGGAGTCGGGGAACACGCTTATGATCTGTAAAGACGGGGAGCTGCTGTCGTAAACAACGCTTATGCCGATGCCCTGCATCTCTCCGTTGGAGTCCTCCATAAGAGCCGCAAATTCCTCTTTGTTGTAATACTCGGCGTAGCGGTCTCCCAGACTGCTCATATAGCCTTCCATTACTCCGTCGCAAAGCGCGTCATCGTCTATATCGTAAAGATAATCGCTCCTGACGGTGGCGTCCAGAATACCCAGCTTTTCGCTTATTCTGTCAACCAGCGAATACCCGTTGCCGTTTTTTGAATTTGAGGAGGTGAGCCAAACAAATGTGGCCATAAAGGTGGCAAGACAGCACAGCAGGACGACTGCGACACAGACGCCGACACTTATGCCTCGCCGCCTTCTCCGCTTGCCGTCCTTCCCGCGCTCTGTGCCGGTGTCGCCAAAGTCCTCACCGTCCGTACAGGGCTCGGGCATTTCGCCGTCCTGTTCCCTGTCCGTCGGAAAAGCAGTTATATCGGTCTTGTTTTCCGCTGTTTTATGTGCGTCTCTATCAGTTTCGCCCCCTGCCGCCTGCGCCTTTACATCTTCGCCGCCTGCCGCCTGCGGCTTTACATCTTCGCCGCCTGTCTCTCGGGGTATGTTGTCAAAATCCTTTTCTTGCATTTTTATCCGTTCGTCTTTGTGATTTGTGCCGCTTCGGTGCGGGCACGGATATATTGTACTCCCAAACTCTGTCGGATATTACAGTATTCCGCCGCACTTATCTTGAAACATAGTTTGCAGGATTTACCTTCTGTCCGTTTATACGGAATTCAAAGTGCAGGTGATTGCCCGTGGAATATCCGGTGGAGCCCACATAGCCTATGACCTGACCCTTTGACACGGACTGACCTGCGCTGACCGCAAGCCCGGAGCAATGGGCGTACAGTGTACTGCGCCCTTCGCCGTGGTCGATAACCACATAGTTGCCGTAGCTCGAATGCCAGGTGGCGGTTACAACCGTGCCGTCGTTTGAAGCGTAAATGGGAGTGCCCGCCGCAATAGCTATATCCATAGCGTAGTGAGGTCTTCCGCCCGGGTCATAGTCGCCGAAGTAACAGGAAATATACCCGCCGGAGGGCAGGGGCCACATAAACTCGCCCTCTGCGGTGACCTGTGAGGAATTCTGATTTGCAATCTGCGCAAGCATAGCCTGGAGCTGTGCGTCCAGAGCCTCCTCCTCCGCCTTTGCCTTATTGTATTCGGCGGTAGCGGCGGCCTTGTCGCTGCTGAGCTGGTTGAAGTAGCTTGCCGCCTCGTTTGACAGGCGCTCGTATTCGGACTTGTCGGAATTCAGATTTGCAAGGGTCTCCTCCTGCAAAGCCTTGGAGGCTTCAAGCTCGCTGCGCTTTGTTTCCAGAGCCGCTTTTTCAGTCTCGTATTCCGCAAGGGTCTTTTTGTCGTATTCAAGGATAGTATTTACCCGCTCGACACGGGAGAGAAAATCGTCGACGCCCTCTGCTCCCAGTATAACGCTGAGATAGCTGGCGTTGCCCTCCTCGTGATTTGCGCGCATACGCTCCTTTATCTTTTCCGTTGAGGCCTCGATAAGCTTTTCATGCTCCTCAATGTCAGCCTGCGTCTGCGCTATCTGCGCCTCAAGTTCGGAGCACAGCGCCTCGGCGGTCTGGATCTTTGTGCTTATGGTAGTAACAAGGCTGTCCATATACTGCTTGTTTTCAAGAGTGGCGGAAGCCTCGTTTTCAAGGCTGTTAATTTTTGCCAAAAGCTCCTTCTGTGTCTTTTCAAGCTCCTGTATCTGCTCCTCGTACTTCTGAGTGTTTGCGTTTCCGGCATAGCTTTCCGTACGGGGCACAAATACAAGAAGTGCAAAAGCAGCGCTTGCGGCAAGAATACCGGAAACGGCTTTTGCGGCAATGCGGCGGATATTTGCTTTTGTTTTTTTGTTTTTGTTTCTCATAGCATTCATAATTTCAGAAAATAATACTGAATTCTCAGGATTTCAAATTCTTTCTTATGGAGACTATACTGCCAATTACGCCGGTTATGATGCCCACCGCCAAAAATCCGGCGGCAAGAGGTATAGCCAGATTTTCAAAGGGCAGCACGCTGATTATCTGTATGCTGTCAGCAGCCTTGCCTTCTATGTAAATATACAGATACATTTCGATAAAATAAGCAATAGCCGCGGCAACAACTCCGATTATAACGCCCTCAAATATAAAGGGCAGAGTAATAAATCTGTTGGTGGCGCCCACATAGCGCATAACGGATATTTCGTGCCGTCTTGAATAAACCGCAAGGCGTATGGTGTTGATAATAACGAAAATGCTGACCACGAACAGAATCACCAGAAACCACACGGCAATCAGCATAACGCCGTTTTTGAAGCTGTCAATAGTCTTTGCGGTCTGATATACGCTGCTGATCTTGCGCACGCCCTCAATACTGCGAAGCTGCGACTCCAGATCATAAACCTTGGCAGCCTCGGTGCCTGCGGCATACTCAACCTTAAAGGACTCGCACAGAGGGTTGTTTTCACCGGACATATCGTCGTAAATATCGGAGTGGTCACCGCTGCTGTTTTTCAGATCCTCAAGCGCCTGATCCTTTGTAATATGCTCGCTTTTCTTTACAAGCTCAAGAGAATCAATTTCTTTGCCGACCTTTTCCACAGCCTCGTCGTCAAGCTCATACTCGCAGTAGACCATTATTTCGTTAAGCTCGGCGATATTGTCAAGATTTACATTGATATTGACCACCAGAGCGGCGAAGCAGCCAAGCACAACAAGGCAGCTCATAAGCACGGCAACGGAGGCAATGGACATAACTCCGTTGCGCCACAGACCGGTAAAGGCCTGTTTCAGGAAATAGCTTGTACTGTAATGCTTTTTCAACTGAACATACCTCCCACCCTGTCCTCTACTATCTTGCCGTCCTTCAGCATAACAACTCTCTGCTTGTAGTAGTCGACCAGATTTTTTTCGTGAGTGACCACGATGACGGTCTTGCCCAGCTTGTTAATTTTCATGAGCAGATTCATAATCTCAATGCTCATTTTAGGGTCGATATTGCCGGTAGGCTCGTCTGCGATGATATATTTCGGATTATTTGCCAGCGCCCTTGCAAGAGCCACTCTCTGCTGCTCTCCTCCGGAGAGCTCGCGGGGAAAGCGGGTCATTTTGTCCGCAAGGTTTACTGTGGACAGAATGGCGGGCACACGGCGCTTTATCATGGAGCGGGGGGTGCCGATAACCTGCATGGCAAAAGCCACGTTTTCGTAAACGGTCTTGTTGGGGAACAGACGGAAGTCCTGAAAGACCACGCCAAGCTCCCGCCTGTAATAGGGAACATCTCTGTTTTTGATTCTGGACAGGTTGTAATCCCCCACCAGAATAGCGCCGGAGGAGGCGGTCTCCTCACGGAGCAAAAGCTTCATCATGGTAGTCTTTCCGGCTCCTGAATGTCCCACTATAAAGACAAACTCGCCGTCGTCTATATGAAGATTCACACCGTCAAGGGCAACAGTGCCGTTGGGGTAGAACTTCTTCACATTTCTGAAGTCTATCATAGAAAATCAAACCTTTCGTTTTTTGCGCCCGATCAGTATTTAACGGGCTTTGTGGACAGATATCTCTTGACCATGAGAGCCACCTTGAAGGTGATGGCGTGATCGAACTCTCTAAGATCAAGTCCGGTCAGCTTGCGGATTTTTTCAAGTCTGTAAACAAGAGTATTTCTGTGCACAAACAGCTTTCTGGAGGTTTCCGAAACATTAAGGTTGTTTTCAAAGAAGCACTGAATGGTAAGCAGCGTCTCGCGGTCAAGGTTGTCAAGGCTTCCGTCCTTGAACACCTCCTGCAAAAACATTTCGCAGAGGGTGGTGGGAAGCTGATATATAAGTCTGCCGATACCCAGATTTTCGTAAGAAATGATGTTCTTTTCGGTGTCGAACACCTTTCCCACTTCAAGCGCCACCTGCGCCTCTTTATAGGAACGGGCAAGATCCTTGATGTTTTCCGCAACGGTGCCGATACCGATCGTGACCTTTGCGAAGAACTCGGCGTTAAGGGTGTCCGCAATGGACTTTGCCAGCTTTTCAATCTTCTTGTTGTCGCTGCCGGCGCCAAGCTCCTTGACGAGAACGATGTCGTGCTCGCCTACGTTTATAACATAATCCTTGTTCTTGTCGGGGAAAATATTCTGCACCGCGTCAAAGGGCAGTACCTCGGTTTTGTTCAGGAACTTGATCAGAAATACCACTCTGGGCTCATCCGTGTCGAAATGCAGCTCCTTGCTCTTTATGTAAATGTCGCTGGGCAGGATGTTGTCGAGAATGATGTTCTTAATAAAGGAATTGCGGTCATATTTTTCGTCGTAAAGATTTTTGATGTTGGACAGAGAAATGGAAAGAATGGACGCAAGCTTGTCGGCCATTTTGTCCTCGCCCTCCACAAAAACGGCGTACTCCCACTTAGCGCCGCTGCCGATGGAGCGGTAGGTGTATCCGCCGACGCACAGCACGCTGGAGGAATAAGACATTTCGTCCCGTGCCTCCTGCCTGGTCTCTCCTATTTTTACAAGCTCACTGCAAGCGATAACGGTACCGGTCTCGTCAATAACGCCCAGAGTGCGGTCCACCGCGTCCGTCATCTGATGTATTATGCCCTGAAACAAGCGGTTAGCCATGGTTGTGCCTCCTTGGTTTTATACAAAATAATAGTAAAATGTGTTGTGTAACCTGTACTATATTTTACTACAAGATTTGTCGATTTTCAATAGGTGATTTGCATTTTTTCATAAAATATGCCGTCAAAATTGTAAATTATCATTTGTTATGCCCATTACGGCAGAAAACGGGCAAAAAAAGCTCCGTTAAAATGCCGTAAAGCCGTCAAAGCTCGTAGGCAAAGGACAGACAGGCAAGCACAAAAGAAGAAGCGGTCTCCGTACGCAGTATGCGCCTTCCCAGACTAACGGACTTCATGCCGCACTGCGCAGCCTCAGCCGCCTCGGCAGAGGAAAAGCCGCCCTCACTGCCTATCATTACCGATATGCTCTCCGGCACTTCTGCGTTCTCCAAAGCCCCTGCACTGTCCGCAGTCCCGACGCTTTCCGTCACTTTTGCACTTTCCGCCGTCCCGATGTTTTCCGTCACTCCTGCACTTTTCAGCGCAGACGGAAGACTCAGTCCCCTTTCATCTTCATAGCAAAACAGCGCGATACTGCTTTTCGCCGCCTCGCGCACGGCGGAGGAAAAATCCATAAGAGGAGCCACCTCCGGCACACGCCCGCGCCCGCATTGCTTTGCGGCCTCCAAAGCGATACGCTGCCATCGGGAGCGCTTCTTTTCCGCGTCTTTCTCCGTAAGCCTTACCACACAGCGCTCGGACATAAAGGGTACTATGCGGCAGGCTCCGCATTCCGCAGCCTTTTGTATGACCGTGTCAAATTTGTCTCCCTTGACAAGCGCCTGATAAACCACGGCTCGGTAGGGCGGCTCCGAGGCGCTTCGCCGCTCCTCGCAGACATCAAGCGTCACCGTGTCTCCGGTTTTCCTTACAACACAGTCGTATTCGCCGCAGTCTCCGTCGCATACGGTGACTCTCTCACCCGGCTTCATTCTCAGACTTTTCGTAATATGCGCGGCGTCGTCACCCATAATAAGCACGGTGCGGCTGCCGTCTCCCGCCGTGCCTATCTGCGACGGCTCAATAAAAAATCGGGGCATGGCAAAGCTTTCCTTTCAAATCCTTTTTGCAAGGCGGGTATCCGATGAATATTCGGGTGTTTCCCCGAAGCGTGATCAAACGCTTTTCCAATGCGTAATCGGGCGTTTTCCCGCTGCGTCGTCGGACGTGTTCCCGCTGCGTCATCGGGCGGTTTCACAATACATTATCAAAAGCCCCGCCCGCTTTTCCCTTTGCGCAAAAAGAGCATAAACAATAAATTTATTTACATTATTATTTATATTATAACCCTATATGCCCTGTTTGTCAAATTTCGACCCCTTTATACGTTTCACCCGCCTCTGCCGTATGTAAGTCTTCCTCCCCGCGCCCCTTTTCCGCGCACAGCGACGGGGACACCGGGTATTTCCCTGCTTTTTCCGCGCCCGCCGAAGCAGGCGGCAGCAAGGCAGGTTACATTCAGCACCGTCATAAGGGACACCGTCATATCCGCCGCCTGCCACATAAAGCCGTCGGGTATCACCGTACCCGCAATACAGGCAGCGGCGCAAAGCAAAAGATACAGCCGCCGCGCCCACGCCCTGTCTCCCAGATATTTCAGCGCCACCTCGCCGTAAGCGCCCTGACATATTACCGTGGCAAAGGCAAACAGAATAACGGAGGCTCCCACGGCATACCCCGCCCATTCTCCCGCAAGAGAAGAATATGAGTACAGCACCAGCGGGATTGAATCGTATCCCATTGCCCTGCCGTCGGACAAAAGAATGACCAGCGCCGTCATACTGCACAGCACAATTGTATCCGCAAACACCTCAAAAATCCCGAAACAGCCCTGATGGTGCGGACTTTTCGCATTTGCCGCAGCGTGCGCCGAGGGAGAGGTGCCCAGCCCCGCTTCGTTTGAAAATATACCTCTCGTAACCCCAAAACGTACGGCGCGGGTAACGGCATAGCCGCCGATACCGCCGCCCACGCTTTTCAGCGAAAAAGCCGATGCAAATATCTCCGCAAGCGCCCCCGGCACTTCTTTGATGTTTGCAAAAATGATCCAAAGGGAGAGTGCCATATAAAAAGCCGACAGCAGAGGAATAAGCCTGAATGTCACGGCGGAAACCCGTTTTGCCCGCCCAACATTTACGGTAAAGGCGGCGGCTGCAACTATCCCGCCCAGTACAATAGGAGGAAAAAAAGGAAAAACGGAGGCGGCGGCTTTCATCTGTTCGATGTTTCCGGTCATAAGAGAGTTTATAAGACAAAGCACGGCAAAAACGCCGCCGAAAACAGCGGCGGCGCGGCGCAGGCGGCGCGAAAAAGTATCCTTTATATAATACATTGCACCGCCGTAGTAGCCGTCGCCGTCACGCCTGCGATGCCCGACGCCCAGCGCGACCTCGGCATATTTCAGACTCATGGCGCAAAGTGCGGATACCCACATCCAGAAAACGGCTCCGGCACCGCCCGCGCTTACAGCCGTTGCCACACCCGCCATATTTCCCACGCCCAAGGTTCCCGCCAGAGCCTGTGTCAGAGCGCGCACGGGAGAGATCCCTCCCCCTGCGGCGGCATCCTTCAGAGTTCTGACAAAGCGCACGGGATGAAGAATATAGAAGAACCGCTGCCTGAAACCGAAAACAAGACCGCATACAATAAGCAGAAAAGGTGCCAGTATCCCCGACAGAATGTTGTTTACCGCCTCCATGACAAACCCTCCCGAAGTGTTTTGCATATGATATATGTATATTAACCGCAGCTTAGGACAATGACCGTCCCCGGTTTCATATGCTCAAGCGGAAAATTAGCACTCTCCGACCTCAAAGTGAAAATAAATTTGTTAATTAAATGTTAAGATTGAAAAAACCCCTTGATTTTTCCATTGACAGTGATACAATATAGTCATCGGTTGGCACTCGAAAGCATCAAGTGCTAAAATACCGAACATCAAAAATTCAGTGCTATGGCACCGGAATACAGGAGGAAAAATTATGACACTCAAACCCTTAGCAGACCGTGTCGTACTTAAAGCGGTCGAAGCGGAAGAAACTACAAAGTCCGGCATCGTGCTGCCCGGCGCAGCGCAGGAAAAGCCTCAGGTTGCAGAGGTCGTAGCAGTAGGCCCCGGCGGCGTGGTTGACGGCAAGGAAGTTACAATGCTCGTAAAAGCAGGCGATAAGGTCATCACCGGAACCTACGCGGGCACCAAGGTAAAATGCGACGGCGTTGAATACAATATCGTCCGTCAGAACGACATTCTGGCAATCGTTGAATAATTTCGGAGGTGTATAATTATGGCAAAGGATATTATTTACGGAACAGAAGCAAGAGAAGCGCTGCTCAACGGCGTTGACAAGCTTGCAAACACGGTAAAGATCACCATGGGTCCCAAGGGACGCAATGTAGTACTTGATAAGAAGTTCGGCACTCCCCTGATCACCAACGACGGCGTTACCATCGCAAAGGAGATCGAGCTTGAGGATCTGTCCGAGAATATGGGCGCACAGCTCGTTCGCGAGGTTGCAACCAAGACCAACGATGCCGCAGGTGACGGCACAACCACCGCTACCCTGCTTGCTCAGGCACTTATCCACGAGGGTATGAAGAATGTAGCGGCAGGCGCTAACCCCATCATCATCCGCAAGGGTATCCAGAAGGCCGTCAACAAGGCAGTTGAGACCCTGGCAGGCAATTCCAAGAAGGTTAACGGTACCTCCGACATCGCCCGTGTAGGCACCATCTCCGCAGGCGACGAGGTTATCGGTACTCTTATTGCAGACGCTATGGAAAAGGTCACCGCCGACGGCGTTATCACCGTTGAGGAGTCCAAGTCCGCAGAGACCTACTGCGAGGTTGTAGAGGGTATGCAGTTTGACCGCGGCTACCTATCTCCTTACATGGCAACCGACACCGATAAGATGGAAGCTGTCCTTGACGACGCTCTCATCCTTATCACCGATAAGAAGATATCCAATGTTCAGGAGATCCTGCCTCTGCTTGAGCAGATCGTCCAGAGCGGCAGAAAGCTTCTCATCATCGCAGAGGATGTTGAGGGCGAGGCACTCACCACTCTCGTGCTGAACAGACTCCGCGGCACCTTCACCTGCGTAGCAGTCAAGGCTCCCGGCTTCGGCGACAGAAGAAAGGAAATGCTCCAGGATATCGCTATTCTTACCGGCGGCACCGTAATTTCCTCCGAGGTAGGTCTTGAGCTTAAGGACGCAACAATTGACCAGCTTGGCCGTGCAAGACAGGTCAAGGTCAATAAGGATAATACCATCATCGTAGGCGGCGCAGGCGACACCGACGCTATCAAGTCCCGTGTATCCCAGATCAAGTCCGCTATCGAAAACACCACCTCCGACTTCGACCGTGAGAAGCTGCAGGAGAGACTTGCAAAGCTGTCCGGCGGTGTAGCTGTAATCAAAGTCGGCGCGGCTACCGAGACTGAGATGAAGGAGAAGAAGCTCCGCATCGAGGACGCTCTCAACGCAACCCGCGCAGCAGTTGAAGAAGGTATCGTAGCAGGCGGCGGCACCGCATACCTGAACCTTATCGAAGAGACCTCCAAGCTTATCCCCACCGTTGAGGGCGACGAAAAGACCGGCGTCCGTATCGTTGTAAAGGCTCTTGAGGCTCCCGTACGCCAGATTGCAGAGAACGCAGGCTTTGAGGGCAGCGTTGTTGTTGACAAGATTATGTCCGCCAATAAGGTAGGTTACGGCTTTGACGCATACAGCGAGGTATACTGCGATATGATCGAGGCAGGTATCGTTGATCCTGCAAAGGTGACCCGCTGCGCTCTGCAGAATGCGGCAAGCGTTGCTTCCACCGTGCTCACCACCGAGGCTCTGGTAGTAAATCAGCCCGAGCCCGAGACTCCCGCAGCCCCCGCAGGCGGCGGCATGGGCGGCATGTATTGATAAGTGCCGATAAAGTGCCGATAAAGCATTAAAACAGTTTCAAAAGCCTCCGCTTTTTGCGGAGGCTTCAGCCTGTCGAAAAAGTCCGGAAAATTCCGGACTTTTTTGCTTAGAAGTGG
>CAMFEL010000053.1 GCA_945949385.1 uncultured Clostridia bacterium
TGGTATATGTCTGTTCCATATAATAATTCCCCTGCTGTTTCCAAGTGCCGTAAAACGGCGCCTGTATTCTCTTTATAACTGCATTATACTACATTTTTCGGAGGCGGTCAATATGAAAAAGGCATATATAAAAGATGAGGACGGCGGCTGGCTTAGAGTCGGCGGCACCGGCGGCTTCAGCGTTTTCCGCACTTTTGACTGCGGTCAGTGCTTCCGTTTCGACCCCGCCATGAACCCCACCTTTGAAAACGAGGTGGAGGGCGTTGCCATGGGAAAATATGTCCGGTTTGCGGATTCGGGTCAGGGGGATCTTATGATAAAGAGCTCCGCCTCGGATTTTGAAAGTATCTGGAGAAATTATCTTGATATGGATACGGATTACGCCGCCGCAGACAAGGTTATTGAAAACGCCGTGGGCGGCTCGGGCGGAGAGCATATGCGCCGCGCCGCCGAGGCGTCCCGGGGAATACATATACTGCGGCAGGAGAGATGGGAGGCACTATGCTCCTTTATTATCTCTCAGAACAACAACATTCCGCGCATAAAAAAGATAATCGGGCAGATGTGCCGCGCCTTTGGCGAGGAGATCGAGGGCGGATACGCTTTCCCCACGCCTCTCGCGCTGTGCGAGGCGGGAGAGGACGCGATATTTGATCTGAAGACAGGATTTCGGGCAAAATATATTTACGATGCGGCAAAAAAGGTCGAGAGCGGGGAATTGGATCTTGAAAAGGTTGCCTTGGCCGGAACCTATGAGGAAGCGGCGCAAATGCTGTGCGGTGTGAGCGGCGTGGGACCGAAAGTCGCTGCCTGCACCCTGCTGTTCGGCTTCGCCCGGCTTGACGCTTTTCCCGTGGATGTATGGATAAAGCGCGTTATTTCACGGCGTTTTCCCGATGGGCTTGACCCCGCGGCTTTCGGCAAATGGGCGGGACTTGCCCAGCAATATCTGTTCTATTACGAGAGATACATTGGCGATTGACAAAACACCGCTGCCGCGGTATAATCGTTAAAGAGACAATGCGGCGCTTCTCGGCGTATTTTATAAAACCGGAGGAATCGGAAACTATGAGTCTTAATAATCAGAAAATACTGATAATAGCAGCTTCCGTCATTCTTGTTCTGGCGCTTGCCGCCACGGCTGTGCTTGTGATGACGGAATGCGGCGTATTCGATAAAGAAGAAATAACCGAGGGCGGGGACGGCGTCGTTCATGAGCCGGAGGAGATCGTTTACGATGACGACGGAAATATCAAAAGCCGCATTTATTATGAAAATAACGAATACAGCGGAAGAACGGACTATTACTCCAAGGACAAGACCGATTACGTCATGACCTACGACCGCGACGGTAACGAGATCGCCAGCCGCAAAACGGAGCATAATGCCATGGGCAGCGTGACCTTTGATCAGAAGCGCGAAAACGGCGAGATAACCGAGATAAAGGAATATACCTATTACGAAGACATGACTACGGTGAAAAAGATCGTTACAAAAACATACGACGGGGGCAGCAACGAAACTGCCGAAAAGCTGTATTATTCGGAGTCCGGCAGCGTTACCAGACGTAGCGAGTTCTACAACGGCGAGCTGACACGCGAGGTTTATTATGACGTGGCGGGAAATGAAGTTGAGGCTCCGGCGGAGAGTACGGATGATTAAAAAAACTGCCTTTATTTCAGTGCTTTTGCTGCTTTGCGTACTGCTTGCGGGCTGCGGCTCAAAGGCGGACGGAGAGACTGCCGAAACATACGCCGACGGGGTACACTATGAATACTCCAAGGGCGGTAACAGCCGACGCATCACCTCCCGCGGAGTCTGGAAAGACGGAGAGCTTACGGAAAACTGCGTTTATGACTACTGGGAAACCGGCAAGCTCAAGTCTATCACAAACTACTCAGGCGACACAAAAACGGAAGAATGGTACTACTCGTACGCTGAAAACGGCACCCTTTTCAGAATGATCCGCATTTTTACCGAGGACGGACAGGAGTGCAGGGACGATTATACCTACAACGAAAACGGAAGGATCGACTCCGTTAAGTATTACAGCAAAGACACCGAGATAGGCGGGATAAGGTACACCTACAACGAGAACGCAGTCGAGACAAAAGAGGAGCAGTATGACCGCAACGGCGATGTGATTGCATACACCGAGTATGAATTTGACGGCGAAAATGTCATAGGCGCCAAAAGCTATCAGTACGGCAGCCTTTCTTCTTACTGGGAGTACAGCTACAACGACGGCGGAAAGCTGTCCGAGGTGCGCTTCTATAACTATAAAGGGGAACTGAATGCAAAAGAGGAGCATATATATGACGCCTCCGGCAGACAGACCAAAGTCAACAGCTATGACAGCGACGGCAAGCTGTACGGCTATACCGAATCCCTTTATGACGATAACGGATTTAACTACCGCGATATATACTATGAAAACGGCAAACCGAAGTATTGCTGGGACTATACGGAGGATGGCGCGGCGGTTTACAGCGAATACTGACGCAAAACGGGCAAATATAAACAAATATACTTGATTTTTTGCCTTCGCGGCGCTACAATATAAAATATAAAAAGAAAATTTTTTATTCGGGAGATATACATTATGGCAACAAAATTCAGAAGGATCGGTGTGCTCACCTCGGGCGGCGACGCACCGGGCATGAATAACGCTATCCGCGCTATTACAAGAGCAGCCCTTTCAAACGGCGTCGAGGTTATCGGCATAAACGGCGGTTACAGCGGTCTTGTAAACGACAATGTAAGACAGCTTTCCGCAAGAGATGTGTCCAACATCGTTACCCGCGGCGGCACCATTCTTTATTCCGACAGATGTCTTGAGTTCAAGACGGAGGAGGGAATGGCAAAGGCTATCGCCACCTGCAAGAAGTACAACATTGACGGCATTATCGCCTGCGGCGGCGACGGCACCTTCCGCGGCGCTACCGATTTGTCCAACAGAGGCATACCCACTATCGGTATTCCCTGTACCATAGATAACGATATTACCTCCACCGACTATGCCATCGGCTATGACACCGCTATGAACACGGTGGTTGAGATGGTAGACAGGCTGCGCGACACCTGCGAGAGCCATGCGCGCTGCAATGTAGTTGAGGTCATGGGCAACCACGCGGGCGGAATCGCAATACAGACCGCTATCGCCTGCGGCGCGGTTGACTGCGTTATCTCCGAAGCGCCCTTTGACGAGGAAGCAATGTATGAGAAGATGAGACGGCTGAAGGCTGACGGTAAGCGCGGATTTATAGTAATCGTTTCCGAGCTTATACCCGGCTATGCCGATCCCGCATTTGCCAAGAAGATACAGGAAAAGACAGGTATCGAGACCAAGTTTGCACGCCTTGCTCATGTAGTGCGCGGCGGCAACCCCACTCTGCGCGACAGAGTTGTGGGCGCAAGAATGGGCTCCATGGCGGTTGCGGAGCTTCTGGCAGGCAAGTCCAATGTGGTTATCTGCGAGCAGGAGAACGAGACCGTAGCTGTTGACATCAATTTTGCTCAGACAGCGGACAGACTTTATAAGGGCAAGGCTGATGAAAGCGAGCTTGAGAAGTATTCAAAAGAAGAGCAGTCAGGAATTCTCAGACTTTGCGAGAAGAAGCGCCGGTATTTCAAGGATATGACCGCGTTGCTCAGCGAAATAAGCGGCTGACGGAAAACAGGATAATATAAAAGGGCTGAAACGGAATTTTCCGTTTCAGCCCTTTGGCGTTTCAGCTTTTTGAAAAAGCTTATTCGGCTTTTGCCGCGTCTGCTTTTTCGTATACGATACTGCCGTCGCGAAGCTCTGCAGCCACGGTGTCTCCCTCTCCGATACGACCGGACAGTATTTCCTCGGAGAGTCCGTCCTCCACGCGGCGGACGATAGCCCGTCTCAGGGGTCTTGCACCGTAAACTGGGTCAAAGCCCTCTTTTGCAAGGAGAGAGGTGACCTCGTCGCTGAAGCTTACGGTAATGCCGCGCCGGGAAATACGGTCTTTTACCTCGTCAAGCATAAGGGAAGCGATTTTTTTAATATCGTCGTCGCTCAGCTTGTTGAACACGATTATATCGTCCACACGGTTGAGAAACTCCGGACGGAAGGTCTCTTTCAGCGCGTCCATAACATTCTGCTTCATCTTTTCCTCGTCGGCAGCCTTGCTGCTTTCGGCAGAAAAGCCCAGACGCTTCGGCTCCAGTATGGAGGAGGCGCCGACATTTGAGGTCATAATGATTATGCAGTTCTTAAAGTCAACGCGCCGTCCCTGTGCGTCGGTAAGAATACCGTCGTCCAGTATCTGCAGGAGAATGTTGAACACATCCGGATGAGCCTTTTCTATCTCGTCGAAAAGTACTACGGAGTAAGGATGGCGTCTGATCTTTTCCGTAAGCTGACCGCCTTCCTCATAGCCCACATATCCCGGAGGGGATCCGATAAGCTTTGATACGGAGTGCTTTTCCATATATTCGGACATATCCACCCTTATCATGGCGTCGGCACTGCCGAACATTACATCGGCTAGCACCTTTGAAAGCTCGGTCTTGCCCACTCCCGTGGGGCCAAGGAAGATAAAGGAGCCTACGGGTCTTTTGGGGTCTTTAAGCCCCGTGCGTCCGCGGCGGATAGCTTTTGCCACGGCATCCACTGCCTCGTCCTGCCCGATGACTTTTTCTTTAAGGATCTTGTCAAGATTCAGAAGCCTTTGGCTTTCCTCTGCCGCCAGCTTTTTGACCGGAATGCCCGTCCATGCGGTTACAATGTCCTCAATATCTTCGGCGCGCACCACAGTTTCTCCCTTATCGGGGGAAGACGCCTTTGCGTTCTTTATCTGCTCCTGAAGCTCTTTTTCCGTGTCTCTTACGGAGGCCGCTTTCTCGTAATCCTCCCCAAGAATTGCCTCTTCCTTTTCGGCACGGACATTTTTCAGCTTTTCTTCAAGCGCTTTTACCTCGTCGGAGGGGGTGTAGCCCTGAATGTGCAGCTTTGACGCCGCTTCGTCCACAAGGTCTATGGCCTTATCGGGCAGAAAACGGTCGCCTATATACCTTACGGAAAGCGCCACTGCCGCCTCTATTGCCTCGTCGGAGATCTTCAGCTTGTGATGAGCTTCGTATTTGTCTCTCAGACCGTACAGTATCTGAACTGCCTCCTCGGGGGTAGGCTCACCCACCATTACGGACTGGAAACGGCGCTCAAGGGCGGCGTCCTTTTCTATATATTTGCGGTATTCCTCAATAGTGGTGGCGCCGATAAGCTGCATGGTACCGCGGGCAAGGGCAGGCTTTATAATATTGGCTGCGTCAACGGCGCCCTCGGCTCCGCCCGCTCCGATTATGGTGTGAATTTCGTCAACGAACAGGATTATGCGGGGGTTCTTTGCAACCTCCTCCATAACTCCTTTCATTCTTTCCTCAAATTCGCCGCGGTACTTGGCGCCCGCTATCATTGAGGATATATCAAGGGTGACTATGGTGCTGTCGCGCAGATTTTCCGGAACGGTGCCGTCGGCTATACGCTGTGCAAGTCCCTCGACAACGGCGGTTTTGCCAACGCCCGGCTCGCCTATGAGACAGGGATTGTTTTTGGTGCGCCTTGACAGTATCTGCACTACACGCTCCGTTTCTTTTTCTCTGCCGATTATGGGGTCTATCCTGCCGTCCTTTGCGGCGCGCACAAGATCGGTGCCGTACTTTGACAGAGTGGGACAGCCGGCGATATTTTCGTTTCTTTCCTTGCCGGAGGATTTGGAGGCGGCGGGATCGTCCGGGTTTTTCATGCCTCCGAAATATTCGGAAAGGTCGCTGCGTATTTCGGCGGCGGAGGCGTTCTGAGCCCGCAGCATTTTATTGGCAAAGCAATCCTCCTCGCTGACAATTGCCAGCAGCAGGTGTTCCGTGCCAATATAGTTATGACCGAGACGGGCGGAGGCGTAGGCGCTTTCTTCAATGATCTTCTTTGTCATAGGGGTCATATCCGCGCCCGACACATCGGAGGGAGCTCCCACTCCTACCGAGGAGGAAATAAGCTCTCTCGTGGTATCGGCGTCAACGCCGCGGTCGGAAAGTATTCGGTAAGCAATGGAATCGGTCACGGACAGAAGTCCCAGAAGCAGGTGCTCCGTACCTACATAGGTGTGACCAAGTTCCCTTGCTTCCTCAAGCGCATTGTTAAGCGCAATTTTAGCTTTTTCGGTAAATCTCTGGTTCATAATATATACCGTTCCTTTCGTATGGAATAAGCTTGGAGTCTGCGCCCACGGCGCGCCACATTATTTAACGGCGCGTACCTTTTCGGCGCGCAGACGGTCCCGCTCGGCGGGGCTGAGCTCCTTGCCCGCCTGTGCCGACAGGGTTGCGGGAAGTGTATCTATAAGCAGAGAGTCAAGCTGTACAAGTGTCATATCTGTAATGTATCCAAGGCAAATGCCCAGACGAACATCGGAATACAGACGGTACATTTCCTCGCTGTTAAGCGCATAGGCGTATTTCATGGTGCCGTATGCTCTCATTATACGATCCCTGAGAACTTCGCCGCTTCTTTTATCAAGCTCGTTGCGGAGCCTCTGCTCCGTTTCGGCGATCTTTGCGGTGGTCTCTTTCAGGTTATCGAGAATTTCCTCCTCCGTCATACCCAGAGAAGTGCAGTTGGAGAACTGGTACAGGCTGCCCTTTGCTGTGCTGCCTTCGCCGGTCACGCCTCTGACGGTAAGTCCGAGGGCTGAAAGCTGATGACTCAGTCCTCGGATCCGTCCCGTAAGTGTAAGGGCGGGCAGAAACATCATAACGGAGGCTCTCATACCGGTGCCCAGGTTTGTGGGGCAATGGGTAAGATAGCCGAGAGTGTCGTCATATGCTATCTTTTCAGCCGCGTCTATTTTGTCATCCGCCTCGCAGCACGCCTTGTATGCGCCGTCCAGATCAAGCCCGGCTCTGATGGACTGTATGCGCAGGTGATCCTCCTCGCATATCATTACCACTATGCCCTTACTTTGATTTTCTACAATTGCAGAAGGTGTCTTCTTCTCAGCCATTTCGGGGCTTACAAGGTGCTTGTCCACCATAGAATATTTCTGATTTTCGTCAAGTGCAGAAAAATCCGTAAAGGTATATTCGGGATCGCTGCAAAGATCCTTTTTGACTCTTTCGATTATTTCCGAGGCTCCCGTTTTGTCAAGACGGGGCTCAAAAGGGTAGTCGGCAAAGTTCCTTGCCAGACGTACTCTTGAGGAAACATAAACGCCTCTCTCGGCGTTATTATCTTCATACCAATACATAACCGTATCCTCCGTTCTTCAAATATTCGAAGCTTTGCTTTACTGCGCACGCAGGTCGCGTATCTTGTCGCGGAGCACTGCGGCGTCTTCGTATTTTTCCTCGCTTACAGCCTTTTTAAGCTGCTTTTCAAGGCAGGCAAGCTCGTTTTCGCGCATCTTTTTGGCTCTCTGCTTTGAGGGCGCTCTGCCGCGGTGCGTTGCGGAGCCGTGCAGACGTCCCAGAGTAGGTGCAAGCTCTTCTCTGAACACGGAGTAGCAAACGGGACAACCCGCCTTGCCCTCGCTGCAAAGCTCGTCGAAGGTTGCTCCGCAAAGGGTACATTTCTTTGCGCTATGCTTTGTTTTTTCGGGAAGCGCGTCACTGAACAGGCTGCCCAGAAGTCCGCCGCCGAAAATGTCGGGTATGTCAAAGTTAAACATATTTGACATATCGGGCATTTCTAACATATTGAACAGGGAACCGTTTTTCTTTTCAAGCTCCGCCGCGCAGTCGGGGCAGAGTGCGTACTTTGTTTCCTTGCCGTTTACCACTTCGCGGTAAAATACGGTTGCTTCGTTTTTCTTACAGTTGGTGCATTTCATAGTTATATACTTCCTTTCTCGGTTATTGTCATGTTTTTGTTTTGCAGGTTTCTTATGATATGCTAACTCATAAGCGCCATAAGAACTTGCCGCATTATGTCGGCGCGTACCATATTTCTTCCCTCCGGCGGCCGTATGCGGTCCAGAGAGGCGCCGGAAACGGAGCTTTTGATGATTCTCGCCTCTCTCTGACTTATGACTCCGTTGTCGCACAGATTGCGGATATATGCCTCCGCTTCCGCCTCGCTGAGGCTGTCGCCTACGGCGTAAAAGAAGTGGGTCAGGTACTGATCCCTTGTCATGGGCACTCGGATTATGCGGATGTATCCGCCGCCGCCCCGTCGGCTTTCCGTCTTGTAACCTCGCTCCGGAGTAAAGCGGGAGGAGATCACATAGCTTATCTGACTGGGGACGCAGCCTACGGACTGCGCAAGATCGTTTCGCTGTACGTTTGCGCTTCCGTTGCCATCTTCGATCATTTGCTCAATAAGTTTTGCTATTTGGTCTGTAATCAGCATTGCTTCAAACCTCACTTTGACTTTCCTTGACTTTCTGTGTATATGATACTCCAAAGGTCAAAGAAAGTCAAAGTCAAAGAAAGTCAAACAAGTGCTTTTGCGGCTGACTGCAGATGAAATACACGGCAAAATCTCGTTTTTTCTCACTGAATCTCATTATTTCTCACTTTTTCAGATTTTTTTGAATTATTTATTGTAAACATTGCGGGAGCTTTATTGATTTACGGGAAAAGTCAATGTATAATAATGAAAAGAGTATTTTTGACCTTGCGCGGTGCGCAGAAAAAGACTCAGACGAGGTGCATATGTATAATATTCTTGTAGCCGACGATGAGGAAATGATACGCCGGCTGGTGGCGAAATACGCCGCTTTTGAAGGGCACAGGGTAAGTGAGGCCGCCGACGGTATGCAGGCGGTGGAAATGTGCAGGCAGAACAGGTACGACATTCTTATATGCGATATAATGATGCCGGAGCTTGACGGCTTTTCCGCCTGCCGCGAAATACGCAAGTTTTCGGATATTCCCATCATTATGCTTTCGGCAAGGGGGGAGGAGTACGACAAGATAAACGGCTTCTCTCTTGGGATAGACGACTATGTGGTAAAGCCCTTTTCACCAAAAGAGCTGATGATGAGGGTCGAGGCTGTTATGAACAGGTACGGTCGCCGCGGCCCTCGGGAATCGGGAGAGCACGAAATTTTCGAGCTTGGAGGACTTCGCGCCGACATTACTGCGCGAGTGGTCACCGCGGACGGTAGGCGGGTGGATATGTCGCCCAAGGAATATGACCTATTCTTCTATTTTATCAAAAACAGAAATGTGGCGCTGTCCCGCGAAAAGCTTATCTGCGAGGTGTGGGGCTATGATTACTACGGCGATGACCGCACTCTTGACACCCATATCAAGCTGCTTCGCAGAAGCTTGGGGGACTACGCAAAGCATATCGTGACCCTGAGAGGAGTTGGATACCGTTTTGACACAAACGCCTGATAGGGCAGTAAATAAAAAGAAAAAAGAGCGGCGCATGCGCCGCCCCGCCGGAATGAAAGTAAAAATGTTTATGTATCTGGCGGTGTTTTCCGCCATTGTTCTTGCGGTGATCGTGGTGTTTCAGATAATTCTTCTGGAGCCTGTATACAGAGCCAGCACCCGCCGTCAGGTCACGGCTGCCGCCCGCACCATATCGGGCTTTGACGAGGGGAGCTCCGATTATGAAAGCGATATTTACGATATTGCTTCCCGTTTCGGACTATGTGTTTCCGTTTTCGCCATTACGGAAGACGCAGGCGGCGGAAAAACTGCGGTTGAGACGGTGCGGGCGCATACGGGACAGGCATGCGTGATACACTCTACCGTGACAAACGAGGGCCTTTTTGCCGAGCTGTATACGCGGGCGCGCCAAAGCGACCGGGGCATATATCTTGAAACGACGGAGCTTCGTAATTCCGACTCCGAGGGCAGCCTTATATGCGCGGCGGTCAGCGGCGGCAGCGGGGGTGCGGAGCTTCTGACTCTGGTAAATGTCCCGCTTCAGCCCGTTGACGCTACCGTTGCGACTCTCAGGCTGCAATTGGTTTATATTTCGTTAATACTCATATTCGTTTCCGCCGTTGCTGCCTACATCATTTCCTCCCGCATGAGCCGTCCCGTTACTGCCATGAATGAGGAAGCCAAAAAGCTTGCCACGGGCAGCTACGATGTAAACTTTACGGGCGGAGAATTTCTCGAGACCGTTCAGCTTGCGGGTACGCTTAACTACGCGGCGTCGGAGCTTTCCAAGCTGGACACCATGCAAAAGGAGCTTATCGGAAATATCTCCCACGATCTGAGAACGCCCCTTACAATGATCGCGGGTTACAGCGAGGTCATGCGGGACATACCCGGCGAAATGAACGCCGAAAATATGCAGATAATCATTGACGAGACCAACAGGCTGTCGTCGCTTGTAAACGATATGCTTGACCTTTCCCGCCTTACGGGAGGAAAGAGGGAGCTTAAAAAGACACTGTTTTCACTTACGGAATGCGTAAGGGAAACGGTGGCGCGATACTCCCGCCTCAAGGGGGCGCAGGGATATGTCATTGAATTCCACGCAGACCGTGAGGCTTTCGTCTCGGCGGACGAGACGCTTATACTTCAGGTGATATACAATCTTGTCAGCAATGCCGTGAATTACACGGGGGATGACAGGAAGGTGGACATATATCAAAGCATTGAAAACGGGGTGTGCCGCATAACCGTATGTGACACGGGAGAGGGCATTGCTCCGGAGAAGCTGCCGTTTATATGGGACAGATACTACCGCACGGGCGATTTCCACAAGCGCGCCGTGGTTGGCACGGGACTGGGGCTGTCAATAGTCAAGAACGCGCTTATTCTGCACGGCGCGCAGTTCGGCGTGTCAAGCACCGTGGGCAAGGGATCTGCCTTTTGGTTTGAGCTGCCGGAGGCTGAAGCCGGTGAGGACGGTGAGACGGAAAAGTCGGGTGAGACCGAGGATGATCCTGAGTCTGACAAAAGCACCGGTGAAAACGGAGAAAACGGGGAAAACGGGGAAAACGGAGGAAACGGGGAAAACGGAGGAAACGGCTGAAACTGCGGTTTACAGCATACCGAGAAAAGCGAGAACGCCGTTTGCCACTCCCTGTGCGAAAAGCTGAGGGCTGTACGCCATAAGCTCCGCGTCGTAGGGATTGGTGATGAAGCCAAGCTCTATAAGGGTCGCCGGCATCTGCGTTCTCCTCAGAACATAAAGTGTGGGGCGCGCGCTGACGCCGCGGTTGGGAAGTCCTGTTATATTGTTAAGCTGGGTAAGGATGTTTACGGCAAGGACTTGTGCTTCTGTGCCCATTCTGTAAACAAAGGCTTCGGAGCCGCTTGCCGAGGTTATGTCGGAGGCGTTGGCGTGCAGGCTGATAAAGTAATCGGCTCCCCATGCGTTGGCGTCATTTACGCGGGCGGCAAGGGAAGTGGTATTTGACGTGCCGAGCTGAGTTGCGGCGGTTGGGCGCGACAGGCGCACATCAAGTCCCGCGGCGCGGAGATATTCCGCGGTCAGCACTCCTATGCGGTACACCAGATCCTGCTCTCTGAAGCCGTTGCCTTCTGCTCCGGCGTTGGGATTGGTGGGGTTGTGACCCTGATCTATGTAAATTTTAGTTGCCATGGCGGTTTTCCTTTCTGCTTTATAATGACGGCAGCGCCGTCAATAAATTATATGCGCAAAACCGCCGAATGATAAGACGGGAAAATTTTGGAATGTAAGCCGGGAACAGGCTGAAAAACAAAGGAAAGATGAAAGAAATACAGAAGATACTCAGCCGCGTTCGTCTGGCGGTGGAGAAATACGGTATGATAGACGAGGGCGACAGGATAGCTGTGGGCATATCCGGCGGCAAGGATTCGCTGACGCTGCTGCTTGCTTTGGCGGAACTGAAAAACTTCCTGCCGCGTCATTTTGATCTTTGCGCGATTATGGTTGATATGGGCTTTGACAAATGTCAAAAATATCCCGCTCCCAAAAGCGACCACGCCGAAATACGCCGTCTGTGCGAGAAGGCGGGAGTGCCGTTTATTGTAAAGGAAACAGAGCTTGCATCGGTCATTTTTGATGTCAGGCAAGAGTCAAATCCGTGCTCGCTGTGCTCGCGTATGAGGCGCGGCATACTGCATGATGCCGCAACGGAAGCGGGCTGCAACAAGGTGGCTCTCGGACATCATTTTGACGATGCGGCGGAGACCTTTATGCTCAGCCTGTTTTTTGAAGGGCGAATAGGCAGCTTTTCGCCGGTCACAATGCTTTCCCGAAAGGAATTGGTGCTTATCCGGCCTCTGATAATGACGGAGGAAAAGCTCATAAAGTCTTTTGTGAAAAAAGCGGATATTCCCGTGGAAAAAAGCTGCTGTCCCGAGGACAAAAACACGGAGCGGGAGTATATGAAGCAGTACCTTTTCGAGTTTGACCGCCGTCACCGCGGTCTGTACCGCCGTATCGTGGGCGCAATGGAGCGCGCAGGTATTGACGGCTGGCACGAGTAAAATGCGAAGCGAGACGAGCAGAGATGGGGTTTTGCCCATGCCCGGATGAGTATATGCGAGGCTCTGCCCGTGCCCGGCTGCATACGGGTCTCCGCCCCGCGCCACGGTCAAGCATATGCGAGGCTCTGCCTCGCGCTCCGCGGGATATATACGGGGCGCCGCCCCGTACCCCGCTCAGAACCTTTTTTGAGAAAAAGGTTCTGAGAACTCCAAAAAACTTTTA
>CAMFEL010000054.1 GCA_945949385.1 uncultured Clostridia bacterium
GCGACAAGCTTGAACTGAAGCTTGCTTACTGCGAGGGAGACCAGGCTGTTGTTGACGAGAGCCGCAATCCTCCTATCTACTGCGTAGAGCCTGTTGATGTGTACGATTACACCTGTACCATCGTTGATGCTGTTTGCGAGCATCCTACCACTCACGAGAATATCATTCCCGCTACCTGCACCGAGGACGGTGCAAAGCAGCAGGTCTGCGATGTGTGCGGCGCTGTTGTAAGCTCCGAGACTATTCCTACCGATGGACATCAGTGGGTAAAGGGCGAAACCGTTGATCCTACTTGTAAGGATGACGGTTACACCGTTTACGAGTGCTCCGTATGCCATATAACCGAGAACAGAGACGTTGTATCTGCAACCGGCGAGCATGAATACGTGGCAGGCACTCCCGTTCCCGCAACCTGTGCTGAGGACGGATATACTCCTTATACCTGTAAGTTCTGCGGAACCGTAGATAAGAGAGACATCGTATCCAAGGATACCGTTTCTCATACTCCCGGTGAGCCCGTAGTTGTACCTGCTACCTGCACAGAGGAAGGAAGCTCTACAGTATACTGTACTATTTGCGATGCTGTGATCTCTTCCACTCCTATTCCTGCCAAGAGACACTCTTGGGTAGGAACTACTATTCATGAACCTACCTGTACCGAAAGAGGCTGGACCGATTTTGAGTGCTCCGTATGCCATGAGACTATGCAAGACAATTTCGTCGACGCTAAGGGTCACGATTGGGCGGAAGCTACCTGTACCGCTCCCAAGACCTGTAATACTTGCGGCGCAACCGAAGGCGATGCTCTCGGACATCAGCCTGCAGCTCCCGTTGTAGTAACTCCTCCCACCTGTACCGAAGCAGGTCATACTACCGTAAACTGCTCAAGATGCGGCGCGCTTCTTGACGAATCCTATCCCGATGCTCTCGGTCACAAGGAATTCGTTGAGATCAATATTCAGCCCACCTATGAAGCAGACGGCCGTCTGAAGATAGTCTGCGAGAGATGTCAGGAAGTTCTTCAGGATACAGTAAGACCCAGACTGACTGTCGGCGCAAGCGTTGTCTGCGTAATTGAGAACGATGATCCCGATGCAGACGATATTATTATCGCTCAGTTTGATTACGACGGTCTTTACAAGGGCGAAGTATTCCAGCCCGATATCCCCGAGATTCCCGGATACACCGTAGTTGAGGGAACCGTACAGGACGAGATTGAGCTCGGCGAAGACGGTAACTATATCATCTATGTATATACCGCTAACACCGACATTACTTATACCGTTAAGTATGTTGATGAGAACGGCAAGGAGCTTGCTGACGCTAAGGTTGTTACCGGTCAGACCATGGCTTCCGAGGTAACCGAAAAGGCTATCGAGATCAAGGGTTACACCGTTGACGAAGCTGAAAAGACTATCGTTCTTGAGGCTGAGGGCAACGAGATCGTATTCACCTACAAGGCTGATAAGACTGAGGGTGGCGCTTCTACCCCCGACGATACCAAGAAGCCCACAAACAGCCAGACCGGTGATAACATGATCTTCATCATCATCGCTCTTGCAGTTGCCGCTGTCGGCGCAGTTGCTGTTGTTATCGTAAGAAGCAGAAGAAAAGAGCACTGATTGACTCAATCGTTTTATGACGGTTGGTACTGATAACAGTTATAACTGTTACGGTTAATGCAAAACCGAGCGGGTCGCTTTATGCGACCCGCTTTTTGCATATTATAACCGTTTGCCGGTGATTCGGCAAAGCATAAGGCATCGGGAACAGGCGGTTTTCCGAGTTTGTTCATTCCGGAATTGCGTGGTATAGGTGTATATTACTATACAATTTTACAAGTATATATGAAACGATATTTATGAAACGAAATTTCATTGCAAACTATTGATTTTGACAGAAGTCTTTGTTATAATTTAATTACGGTTGAAGCTTATGCTTATACCGCAAATAATTGATATTATATACATAAACGGAGGAATTTGTTATGAAAAAGTGGAGATGTCTCATTTGCGGAGAGATCGTTGAGTCCGAGGAAAGACCTGCTCAGTGCCCTCTGTGCAAGGCTCCCGGCGAAAAGTTCGTTGAGATTACCGAAACTGAGATGACCTGGGCTTGCGAGCATGTTATCGGTATCGCTAAGGACGCACCTGCCGAGATCATTGACGGTCTGCGCGCCAACTTTAACGGTGAGTGCACCGAAGTCGGTATGTACCTCGCTATGTCCCGTGCAGCAGCACGCGAGGGTTATCCCGAGATCGCCGAGTACTGGAAGACCGCTGCTTTTGAAGAAGCAGAGCATGCTGCAAAGTTTGCAGAGCTTCTGGGCGAGTGCGTAAGCGAGTCTACCGAGGAAAACCTCAAGGTCAGAGTTGAAGCCGAAAACGGCGCTACCGCCGGCAAGTTCGAGCTTGCTAAGATGGCAAAGCAGCTTAACCTTGACGCTATTCATGACACCGTGCATGAAATGGCTAAGGACGAGGCCCGACACGGCAAGGCATTTGCAGGACTTCTGAAGAGATACTTCGGTAAATAATTATCTGAAACATAAAAGACATCCGCCAAAGCTTATGGCTTTCGGCGGATGTCTTTTACTGCCCGTATTTCATGCCCGTATTTCAGATATATTTCAGATGGAATGACGCAATTTCATTTCTTTACGCGGTGGCGCGTAAGGTCGTAGCTGATATTCAGGAGAAACATAATGTCTTCACGGTCGGCTCTTTCAATGAGTACAGACAGCCAATGGCGCTTATTCATATGATACGCCGGAAAGAATACCGAATTGTTCACAAAGGAAGCGCCTACCTCCGGGTCGCATTTCACATTAAGTATATCGGCGGGGCGTGCGGTATTCAGTCCGAGCCGATTCAAAGGAACATTCATGACAATACCGAACCATTTGCCGCCGGAGTTATGGCGCAGTACGGCTGTGTCACTGTCATTTTCAAATGGATAGTCCGCCTCTACGGAAAAATTCTCGCGGACGAGCTCAAGCAGTTCGGTTTTTGTCATTTTGCTCACCGTCTTTACGTTATTTATTATTTATATTGATTCTATCACGGTTTGCAAAGTAATTCAATAGCGGCTTGCTTATTTTTCCGCGGCTTTTCGGTTGACAATACGGTGCGCTTAATATATAATTGTAATGTAATTTTTCAGGATTTTTCGACGCGGCCTTTTCTTTTCGGAGCTGGGCTTGCGGCAGGAACGGAATATTAAAAATATGAGCAAAGCAGTAACGGATATTTCGGAAATACGGTGCCTGCCTATCGGGTTTATGGACTCCGGTCTGGGCGGGCTCAGCGTTCTCAAGGAGGAGCTGAGGCTTCTGCCTTATGAGGACTTTATATATTACGGGGACTCCGCCAACGCCCCCTACGGCGAAAAAAGCACCGAGGAAATTAAGCGGCTTACCTTTTCTGTAACCGAAAGACTTACGGAGCACGGTATAAAGGGTCTTGTTATTGCCTGCAATACCGCCACGGCAGCCGCTGTAAGAGAGCTCAGGTGTGCATATCCCCAAATACCCATAGTGGGGATCGAGCCTGCCGTAAAGCCTGCATATGAAATGAGCCGTGGCGGGAGAATAATCGTTATGGCTACTCCCATGGCAATCAGGCAGGAGAAGTTCCGTCAGCTTATTGCACGGTACGAAAAGCTTGCGGACTTAGTTACGGTGCCCTGCGGAGGGCTTATGGAATTTGTTGAAAAAGGAGAGCTTGACGGTGCCGTTCTGGACGGGTACTTTCGTGAGCATCTAAGCCCTTATATTACCCATAACACGGAGACAATTGTTCTCGGCTGTACCCATTATCCGTTTCTGCGCCCTCATTTGCGGGAGTTTCTTGCGGGGCGGGAGGATATTCCCGATATTCGGATTATTGACGGAAGCCGCGGTACCGCCGCTGAAATGAGGCGCAGGCTTGATGAGTGCGGACTTCTGCGTACGGACACGGGCCGTGCCGGGGTGCTGACAATTGAGAATTCCGCAGGAGATGAAATGGTGGAGAGAAGCTATAAGCTTTTGAAGCTTCCTACGGATTAGGGCATATAAGCAAAATAACAAGGAATTAAAAATGAGAAAGACAGTTGAAAATCAGCGCTTTGATGAGGAAAGAGCGCTTTACAATCTCCGCACTGCGGATGTTACGGGCTGCGTTTTCGCAGGTCCTGCCGACGGAGAGTCCGTGCTGAAGGAGGCAAGGGATATATGGGTGCATAACTGCAGCTTTTCCCTGAGATACCCTCTGTGGCATGTCAAAGGCTTCCGCCTTACGGACAGCACTATGGACGAGATGACCCGCGCGGCTTTATGGTACGACGAGGACGGCGATATTTCCGGCTGTACTCTTGGGGGGATAAAGGCGCTTCGGGAGTGTGTTGATGTAAGGATCGACAACTGCAAAATCATTTCTCCCGAATTCGGCTGGAAGTGCAGCGGCATTGCTCTCGGAAATTCTTCAATTGAAGCGGAATATGCTTTTCTTGACAGCAAGGATTTGCACCTTGACGGGGTGAAGCTTCGCGGTAAGTATTCTTTTCAGTATGTCCGCGGGCTTGAAATATCGGACTGTATTCTTGATACAAAGGACGCTTTCTGGCACAGTACGGATGTTACCGTGCGGGACAGCGTGGTAAAGGGCGAGTATCTCGGCTGGTTTTCCGACGGGCTGACCCTTATAAACTGCAAGATTTCCGGCACTCAGCCTCTTTGCTACTGCAAGCGGCTGAAGCTTATAAACTGCACTATGGAGGACACGGATCTGTCCTTTGAATATTCGGATGTTGAAGCGGATGTAAAGGGGAATATCGTTTCCGTTAAGAATCCGCGCTCCGGTGTTATCGTTGCAGACAGCGTAGGTGAGATTATTACGGAGGATCCGGTTATGGAGTGCAGCGGAAAGGTCGTTTTGCGCTGAGATTTTCTATATTATACATAGTAAGAAAGAGGCACATTTTTATGTGTCTCTTTTCACCCTTATTGGTATTCCGAAAAAACGAGGCGGAGAATAATTCTCCGCCTCAGATTTTTATATACAAAATGGTAGTTGATTATTTATACCGTGCATAGACCGTTGTGCTTTCGGTAAGAGCGCTGTCTGCGGTAAGCTGTATTCCGTCGGAGGTATACCAGCCGTCAAAGGCGGCTCCCGCCTTTGCGGGGACGGGAAGTGAGCCTACGGGATGCCCTTGCGCCGCGGCAAGGCTTTTTGCACCTGCGGCTTCATAGGTCGCTTTGCTTTCGTATACGCTGACGCTGCTGCCGTTTATGAGTACGAAGCGCCCGACTTTCAGGTTCGCTTTGATCCACGCGGCGGCGGTACCGTGACCGGAAAGAACATAGCAGCCCTCGGGAATGGCGTGGTTGCCGCCGTAAGAATACACGCTCTGAACGGTGCCGTCATAGGAGATTATTGCCTCGGCTCCGTATTCGTTTGTGCCTGTGGTGGCTTTGCCTGCGTAAAGGATCAGGGTGTTGGTGCTTCTTCCTGTATTTACTCCGTTTACCGATGAAGATGAAAGTGCTCCGAGCGAGCCGTCGCCGCAGTCAAAGGTAATACTTACCGCGGGCGTCCATACTGCGCAAAGCACGGGATCGTCGCAGTCTGCCACTACCGTATCGGCTGTAACCGGCTCCCCTGTCGCGGTTTGCCAGCCTGTCAGCACATATCCGCTGCGCCGTGCATTGGGCAGGGTACCGTAAGGCTTGCCGGTCTCCAGAATAAAGGATCCCGTATTTGCAAGCCGGTCTGCAGGGCTTTCGTAAACGCTTATAAGATTGCCGGAAACAGACACATACATACCCGGACGAAGATTATTCTTTATCCAGTTTCCCATATTGCCGTGACCGGACAGAGCCCAGCACCCGGCGGGGATGGTGTTGTTTCCCTTGCCGTATATTACGGCGGCGACGCAGCCGCTTTCGTCGATTATGGCCTCATTGCCGTACATATTGGTGCCTGTTGAGCTTTTGTCTTTGTATATTACAAGACAGTTTGTCGAGCGTCCGATATTGGTGCCGCTGACAGTTGCCTGCGCAAGTACGCCGTTGAGAGAACCCTCACCTGTGTCAAATATTGCCGTGTTTTTGGAGTTTTTCCATTTGGCGGTTACGGTGATATTCTCAGAAACTGCTGTATCTGCCGTGAAAACGGAGCTGCCGCTCATCCATGCGGTAAACGTTGCATCTGCCTTGCTTGCCGTGGGAAGTATGGCACCGAGTGCGGACAGGCTGCTGCCTGCGGGCAGGGTTACGGTTTTCTGACGGAGCATAAAGTCTGCGGCGTTTTTATATACCGTTACGGTTGAGCCGTTCCAGTATACATAATTGCCCGCTTTAATATTGGCGGATATCCATGCCGACATTGTACCGTGACCGGATATTACATACCCGCCCTCGGGTATCTTAGTGTTACCTGCGTATTTTACGGAGGTGACGAGACCGCTTTTGTCAACCGCTGCTTCTATTCCGTAAGCGTTTGTGCCGCTGGAGTCAATACCCGTATATACTATCATGGTATTGGTGCTGCGTGATGTGTTTATGCCGTTTATCTTAACGGACGCGGTGGGAACAGTCAGGGTACCGCCTGCGGTGTCAAAGATTACGGTACAGTTTTTCTGCCATACGGCGGTAAGGGTTATGTCGCCGTAAATATCGATAATGTCGGAAGAGGTTACGGTTTTTCCGCTTTTGTCTGCCCAGCCGAGGAAGGTGTACCCGGCTTTGTATGCTGTGGGAAGCTCGCCGTAAGCATTGCCGTATTTTACTGTTTTTGAGCCGCTCCATGTCATATTGGCTTCGGAATCGTAAACCGCAACGGTATTGCCGCTGATTTTAACGCGCATACCCTCTTTCAGATTTGCGCTGATCCAGCTTCCCGCCGTGCCGTGACCGGAAAGTACATATCCGCCGCTCGGTACGGGACTGTTGCCGAAGCCGTAGGAGAATACCTTTGCCACGGTGCCGTTTTTATCGATTACGGCCTCTGTGCCGTAGATGTTGGTTTTGGAGGAGCCGCTTGTATACATCACAAGCATATTGGAGCCTCTTGCCACATTCGTTCCCGAAAGAGCGGCGGTTGCAACGGCTCCTCTGACCGTTCCGCCGTCGGCGTCGCAGTAAAGCTTGGTGGGCGTTACCTCCCAGCGTGCTGTCAGCACCATGCCTGCCGTATTCATAACGGTTTTTTCCGTGGCAAGCCTGCCGTCATCGGTATACCAGCCTAAAAATGTGTAATACTCCCTTGTGACCTTGGGAAGAGTACCGATGGGGGTGCCGACTTTGATCTGTTTATTGAGCGCGTCATAGGCGCTCTTTGTTTTATATACGGTGACGATTTTTGCGTCGGCGCTGTATGTCACATAATTGCCTGCGGATACGTTTGCGCACAGCCATCTGCCCATGCTGTTGTGTCCTGAGAGTATAAAACCGTCAGCGGGAATGTCTGTACCGCAAACTCCCATGGTGGGGGAAGTGATGACCTTTCCGGATGCGTCTACGGTAAGTTCTGCGCCGTATTCGTTGGTGGGGGCTTTTGTATAGTCTCCGCTGCTGTTGTATACTACAAGGGCCTCGGCACCGCGTGGAATATTTACGCCTGAAAGAGGCGCGGATACGACATCATTAAAGGAACCGCCTGCCGTATCGTAGGTGATTACGGAGCTTTCGCCCTCTTTCCAATGTGCATATAGCACCACGGAGGAATGGGTTTCGCAAAGTGTGGTTGAGTTGACTCTTGTACCGCCGACGGCTTGTGTATACCAGCCCTCAAAGGAGTATCCCGCCCGTGCTGCGGAGGGGAGTGAGCCGTATGCCTTGTTGTAGGTGACCGTATGTCCCATAGCGCCGTAGCTGTCGGCGTCGGGAACGACATATATGCGGCACAGCTCTCTGTCAAAGAATATATAGTTGCCGGCTTTTATGTTTTTGTACAGCCAGTCGGCACCGGTGCCGTGACCTGATATTACAAGCCCGCCGGAGGGTATGGAGCTTTTGCACACTCCGTAATTGGGGTCTGCCGTGACCGTGCCGCTTGACGAGACGGTGGTTTCTCTGCCGTAAGCGTTGGTTTATACATTATGAGCGCCGTAGCCGCTGTCATATACCGCCACGCTGTTTGAAGCTCTTGCCGTGTTAAGAGATACATCTGTCCAGACAGGGGCGACGGGGATGTCTCCGCCGTTTGCATCAAGCAGAAGCTGAGCGGGAAGACTGCCGCTGCTCCATGAGCAATAATCAAGGCACAGCCAGCCGATGTATGTCTTGCCCCAGCAATAGCCGTCTATGCTTTTTTTTGCTATGACTGCGATTTTTGCCCCGGAAGTAAGCGTCGTAAGCCTATCGTATGCCGTGTCGGGGCCGGTGCGGACATTGACAGAGGAATCTACCGTCCATGTTTCAAAGCTTCCCGAAAGGGAATCCCAACCAAGGAGAAGACAACTGTTATAGGTCTTGTCCCGTCGTGTCTTATATTTTCCCGCGACGGAATCGTCAAGAGCGGCTTTATATAAAACGGTAAGCGTCACCTTTTCGGCGCTTCCCGCCGCGCTTATTGCGGACGAGGCAACTCTTGTGCTTCCGCCGCTTCCGCATTGGTTTTCAATATCGGCGAAAAACACAAGGGCGGACGGGTCGGTGATACCAAGTGTCATACCGTGGTTTATGTATACGGATATGTCGGAATATGCCAGCTTGTCCTGCTCGGTATGTCCCGCCGAGGTGTCCATAAGCGCCGATATCTTGCTTTTTTCATCCGCTGTCAGAATGCGCGTTGACCAATTGGCGGCAGTCGTCACTTCTTTATACAGCGTATCTCCCAGCAGGCTTTTTGCCTTTGCGGTATCAGCGGAGACAATGGATTTTATAAGGTTCAGAGCGCGGTTTCCGTGCCACTGGAGCCATCCCACGCTGAGAGCGCCGTTGTCATCGGGATTTACCGATGCATAGGAGCCCTCATTTGCACGTATTATGTCAGAAGCGGCATTTACAACCTCGTCAAAGCTGACGGAGGCTGCCGACACACCACTGCACAATATACCTATGATAGTGCCGGCGCATATGACGGCACAAAGGAAAATACCGATTATCCGGTTTTTTTTCATTAACTGCCTATCCTTTCTTTTACAGGGGAGTGAATTCTACATATAAATTATAGTATAACAGGAGAATAAAGTCAACCGATTTTGTGTTTATAGGCAGTTTTGCAACATTATTACAGGTGTGCTTTTGAAGCTCAAAAACTAAAACCTCCCGACGCCAAAGGCATCGGGAGGCCGCATATACGGTTCAGAGGCGCGGTATGCAATTTTTACCAGATGAAATTGGATCTTGCCGCTTCGCCGTTGTCGATAAGTATATCCTGCGCCGTCATTGAGGCATTGACGGCGGTTACAAAATACGCCCATTCGGCTATTTCTTCAGCAGTTGCCCATCTGTGAAGCATGGTTTCGTCAAGCACCTGACCCCACAGCTCGGGGTCGTCGATGATATGAGCGTTCAGCTCGGTGATGACTCCTCCCGGGGAAAGGCTGTTGGCAGTTGCTCCGTAGGGCGCTATACGCAGTGCCGTGCTTTTCATATACGCCACGGTGCCGCCCTTGCTTGCGGCGTATTCCGGAAATTCCGCACCCGTGGAGGCACTGGCAGAGGCTATGAAAAGTATGCTTTTTATGCCGTCGCGTATTCCGTACTTTTCCGTTACGCGTATGGTGCCTTTCAGGTTAATATCAATATCCTCGCCGGAATTCTGTACTCCCGCGTTGCTTATTAGAATATCAACTCCGTCTATATCGGGAAGCTCTCCCCGCAGTATGTCTGCTTTGAAGTGAGTATACAGGGGATCTGTCAGCGTTGATTCAAGAATATCGATGCCCGCAACGGTATGACCGAGGGAGAGAAACTTTTCCGCAATGGCCTTGCCTATTCCTTTTGCGGTGCCTGTAATAAGTATCTTCATTATGCTGTTTATGCTTTCGCATTTCCTTTCCCGTTTATAAGCGTCGCTCTGTATTCAAGGTATGCGCTGCCAACGTTTTCTTTTTTCCATTTTTTGCACACCGCATAGCCGATGGGGGAGAAGATGACCTCGCATATAAGCTCCGCCGCCATTCCCACTGCCGAGCAGGTCACGCATTGCAGCATAGACCATCCGAAAAATACCCGTCCCACTATAAGAGCAAACACCATATTATCCGTAAACTGCCCTACGGCGGTGGAAAAATAGGTGCGCAGGGCGTAAGCGGCAAAACCGTCGGGCTTCTTCTTAGCAAGGCCGCCTATTGCACCGTCAATAAAGTTGTTGACGGCGGCGGAGGTGATAAAAGCGACAGTACTGCCCAGCAGCACATACCATGTTCCGCCGAAGGTGGCGTCAAGAGCTGCGTTTACCGTGTTTGCTCCCTCTGCCGTCGTTGCGGAATAGGACTCTCCCCACGCGCCCGGAATACGGCTCGCCGCGAAAAATATAAGGCAGGTCAGCAGATTGAGCACCGCCGCCGCAACCGAAAGCTGTGTTGCGGCTTTGGGTCCGAAATGCTTTGTGATAACGTCCATGGACAGAAAAGAGACCCATGAAACGATTATGCCGCAGTCAAGCGCCAGCCAGCTTACAGGCAGGTCTGCGCTTTTGTTAGCAAGCAGGTTCATCACGATAACCGATACCGAAAACACGGTCAGTACCGGCGCGGGAACGCTTTGCAGCAGCAGTTTGATTTCATAAGTCTCGCGTTTTGCAAATGACAACATGATTATTGTCTCCTTGTTTTTTATTTATAAGATGGTTAGGCAAGAAACATCTTAGCATATGGAGCGGACACAGCCGCAAAATTTATTATAATACACAGAATCCGAA
Organism: uncultured Clostridia bacterium; assembly: GCA_945949385.1. GTDB lineage: Bacteria > Bacillota > Clostridia > Oscillospirales > CAG-272 > Avispirillum. The sequence goes on from CAMFEL010000054.1 coordinate 10,854, forward strand.
AAATCAAGGCTTTTGGGAAAAAACCGTTCTTATTGGCGGCAGAGCTTTTTGGGCATATACTGTGTAAGAAAGAAGGTGAAGTGAGGTTTGAAAGCAGCGCGAGCGCGGATCGCACATAAGCTGTTTCAAGCCCCATTTGTGCCTTGCCCCCGAAAAGGGCGGCGGCATTTTGCAAAGCCGGAGGCTTTGCAAAACGTCACAAATCAACGAAGGGAACGGTCATAACTATGACAGATACAGGCAGACTTATTTATGTTATGCACAGGCGCCCCGACGCTATGGCGCAGATGCGGGGAAGCGATAAGTATCCCGAGCTTCGGGGCGCGGTTATGTTTTACGCTTTGCGGAGGGCGGTGCTTGTCAGGGCGCAGATTACGGGGCTTCCAAATCCGAGGGGAGCGTGTGAAAGTCCCGTATTCGCTTTTCACATACATGACGGCTCTTCCTGCACGGGCACCGCGACGGATCCTTTTGCCGGTGCGGGTATGCACTACGATCCGAAAAACTGCCCCCATCCATACCATGCCGGGGATATGCCGCCGCTGCCGGGCGTCGGGGGAGAGGCGTTTTCGGTGTTTCTGACCGATCGGTTTACGGTTCCCGAAATAATCGGCAAAGCGGTAATAATCCACGCCCGCCCCGACGATTTTACCACTCAGCCGTCGGGCAATTCGGGAGAAAAGATTGCCTGCGGAACAGTCAGAGCTTTCGGTCGGCAAGCATAGGCTGCATCTGACATAACTCAATACATTTTTGCTTTTCCGCCGCGACTGGCGGAAAAGCAGGGGCGAGCGTCTGTCTGTATTTTGCTTGAAAGCGGACGGGCGCTTTGCTTTTTTGCAAAAATACTGTTGACAAAGGGGGATGCTGCGGCTATAATAGGAAACAGCAGTTGCGCAACGGCTGTTGCCGCAGTTTATGGAGGATATATATGCCGCCTAAGGTTATGTTTACAAGAGAAGAAATAATTGCCGCGGCTTTGGATGCGGTGAGAGAGGGCGGGGTGTCGGGTCTGACGGCAAGGTCGCTTGCCGCAAAGCTGGGCTGCTCTCCGAAGCCTGTATTCGGCCTTTTCAAAAGTATGGACGAGGTGCAGAGCGGGGTGCTTATAGCGGCAAACGCGCTTTACGAAAAGCGCATGGAGGAGGAGCTGAGTGCCGGCAGGTTTCCGCCGTACAAGTGTACGGGTATGGCGTATATCCGCTTTGCCCGGGAGGAAAAGGAGCTGTTCAAACTGCTCTTTATGAGAGACCGCAAGAGCGAGGATCAGAGAGAACGGGGTCAGGAGGACAAGCTTGTTGAAATAATTTGAGATGCTA
>CAMFEL010000055.1 GCA_945949385.1 uncultured Clostridia bacterium
GGCGTATGCCCGAAGTGCGGGTACAAGAAGCAATAACTTCTATACAAAAAATAGAGCACCCGAAGAGTCCACAGATTCTTCGGGTGTTCCGCTTGTATGCAGCAAGCTACTTGCGTGCCGATGCCGAATACAACGCAAGCGATGTGCGCGGTATTCTCGGTCACACTCTCGCGCACGAGATCACGCACTCCATAAAGGCGTGGAGCGAGTCTGATTACAACGTACTGACAGACTACATCCGCGACGCTTTGGGGGCTGATTTTGACGCGCTTGTAAGGCAGAAGATGAATGCTCTGGGCACGGATTACGGTATGGCTACGGATGAAGTCATCGCGGACGGCTGTGAAATGCTGCTTCGTGACAGCAAGGCGCTGGAAAAGCTTGCTGAGGAGAACGCAAATCTGTTTGTAAAGATAGCTTCAAAGATAAAGGAATTTATCTCAAAGCTGCGCAAGGCACAGGCGGATATGTACGGCGGAAATGAGGAGCTGCACGATTCCGCACTGAGGCTCAGAGAGGCACTCAAGAGCCTTGAGGAGTTGCAGGAGGTATTTGACAACGCACTTGAGAATTCCATAAGGAATATGAGAAATGCGCTTGCGGAGGCGGAAAACGCAAAAGCAAAGGCAAATCTTGATGTTCTTGAAAAGGCGGCGGAGAAAGATAGTATAAATGTTTCGGAAGACAGTTTGCAATTGTCCGAGGAATATGACAGATTCGGCAACAAATACTGGCACATAGAAACATCCAAGGACATTTTTGCAGGGCTCAAAAGCAATAAACAAATAGAAAAAGCAGCATACGACTATTTGCTTGAAAACCGCAATTATAATGTTGTGCTTGATACGGTTGACGGCAAAAAAGTCAAGTTTATACGTCTGAGTGCAGATGAGTTTACAAAAAGCAAAAACAGTCAAAACTTGAAAGGCAACAACCCTGTAGTATTCAAACAAAAAATGCGCTTAATCCCAAGTCTTCAGGACTTGTTGTTAAACGCAAACGTAAACTGGCATGCAGACGATATGAAAAATCACAATCTTTTCAAAAAACGCGGATTTGAAAATTATCGAGGCAGGCTCAGAATTGATGATACAATATTTAATTATGTTGTACGGGTAGGCGAAGCGTCATTCGGAAATGTCTTTTATGACATAAATTTAGAGGTTGACTCGTACCTACCTCACGCTGAAAGCGCTTCAGATATAAAGGGAAATGAGTCAACCTCTGTTCCTAATATATCCGATTCCGAGCAAAATGTCAATAGCAAATTGCAAAATTCCGAAGAAATCAGCGAACGTGACGACGAATACCTTAAACTTGCAAAAGACCCGAAGAAGAACGCGGCGCAGCTGAGAAAGCTTGTAGCCGAGGCGGCAGAAGCGGCGGGTTTTGCGAATGTGATAAGATATCATCAAACAGGCAAAAGATTTACAAAATTTAATACAGATAATCCCGTTGCAGGTGCATATGACAGCGAGACCCCTAACGGAATCTTTTTCAAGGACAACGATCACGACATCGGCGTAGGAGGAGATTATGTTAAAACTGGCCGCGGCGGAGATATTCAAATGGCTGTATATCTCAAAACGCAAAATCTTCTTAAATTCAGCAATCGCGAGGAAGCTCGCAGTTGGTATGACAAAAATATCGACGGCTATAAAACTGTGCGAGAAGAAATGGGAAAAGCTCTTGCTCCAATTGAAAAAGAAATCGATTCTATCGACACAGAGTTTTTTGAAAAAGAAAGCATCAGCGAAGAGGAATATGACAAGCAATGGGAAGCCGCAATGGACAAGCTGCGCAAAACAGAGAACGAATATCGGTCTCGTTTGCGTAAACTTTTGAACGAATACTTTCTTAACAAAAACAGCGGATATGACGGTATTGAGCTTGAATATGATGGGCACAGGTACATTGACGGCAAGCGTGAGAACGTGCACACTTACATTGTTTTTGATTCTACCCAAGCAAAGTCTGCTGACCTTGTTACCTACGACGACAACGGCAACATTATCCCGCTTTCGGAAAGGTTCAATACCGGGAAAAATGATGTTAGATTTTCCGAGGAGACCGCAGAAGAATTTGCCGAAAAAGAAAAGGCTGCAATCGAAAAAGCCCTTGCAAATATGTCTGTGAAGGACTATAATAGACGCGGATGGGCAAGAACGCTTCTTACAAGAGAAGATGCGTCAAAGCTATACTCTGCCATCGCAGAGCTTTTCACAAACAAAAAGCGCAAGGAATTCCGACTCAAGGACGGCAGCTATGCTATTGAGGTCAACAACAAGATAATATTCGTTTCAGGCACATATGAAAATCCGAGGTATGAATCGGTGTTGGTTTTCAACACGGATAATGCAACGGATATGGAATTTCTCAAGGACCAATTTTTCGGCAGCGCAGCCACCACAGGTTTATCACAAAAAGATATTGAACGTTTCATCAAACAAAGGAGGGGCAATGGACAAGTATACGGATTCTATGCGGAAGATTACAAGGCAAGTGGGAGACGCGACTTCGGACGAGCAATGCTCCGAAGCAATGCAAAAGGGTTTGGAGATACTGCACGACTCAAAGTCAGAGACGGAATTCATACAAAGGATGAAGGAGACGTTTCCTTACGCGTTCAAGGACTGAAGTTTTCCGAGGAAACCGAAACATCAAGGGATACTCTTGTTTCGGACATGGAAGCTGTTGCCGAGACGGATGAGGAAAAAAGCTTTGTCGAAAAGCTTAAGGCTGAGGTTGAGAAAGCAAACGCTTTGCAGGAAGAGCTTGATGAGGTCAACCGGAAAATCAAGGAAATCTCTTTCACCAAGGGTACGGACAGGAGCGTTCTTCCCTCCCTTAAAGAGCAAAAGGCGCAGCTTGTTAAGAAGCTCAACCGTCTTGACAGCAAATTCTACGGCTACAGAGGATATGACACTTTCAAAACTCTTGCCGAGAGAAAATCAAAAGATGCTGTAATTGCTGAAAGGCTTCGCGGAAAAGAGGCTTTGCGCTCGCAGCAGCAGAAATATGAGGAAGAGGCGCAGAGTATCAAGGATACACTTGCGCAGCGGGAGGAAAACCGCAGACGGCGCGAGATCATGCGGGATATTGCAAAGCGGCTTGATGCTATTGATGCAAAGGCAAAAACCGATTCCAAGACCAAGCATATACCGAGTGCACTCAGGGGCGTTGTTGCTAAATTCCGCATGGCTGTAAATACTCCGAACAACACAAAACCGCTTAAATCCTTAGGTTTCAAGGGACTAAGCGGTTTTTGACAAGTATGGGAAGAATCACAGTATTTTCATATAACCAACGCCGTGTAAAGGCGGTAAATATATCGCCCGCGCAAAAAATCCTGCTGACGAAAGCCAGCAGGATTTTTGAAATAATTCACTGTTTATCTTTTCAGTCTCCCAGAGACTTAGTTGTCTCCACGGTGACCTTTTTATCGTAGCAGGAGAACATACCGTCTACCGTAGCTTTATCCGGTTTCTTGGAAAGAAGGCTTACCACGGGGACGATTATAAGTCCGCCCACCATGGCAACTACGCCGGAATACAGGGAGTTTCTGAATACCAGAGAGAGGAATGCTCCCGAGGGAGTGAACACTCCCAGAGATATGAGCATTTGCGCTATCATTAGTCCGCTGCCGAAGATAAAGCTTGCGGCGCAGGCGGCTTTTGTGGTGCGCTTCCAATACAGACCATACAGGAAGGGTGCCAGGAAAGAGCCTGCAAGAGCACCCCAGGATACGCCCATCATCTGCGCTATCATGGAGAAGTTGAAGGTATCTTTAAGTATTGCAATGACCGTAGACACCACGATGAAGAACACCACGAAAATGCGGACGATGAGAAGCTTCTTTTTATCGCTCATTTCCTTACGGGAAGCGGGTGCGATAACATCAAGAGTCAAAGTCGAAGCGGAAGTCAGCACAAGGCTTGACAGAGTTGACATGGAAGCGGACAGCACAAGCACCATTACAATAGCGATAAGCGCCGCGGGCAGAGAGGACAGCATATGAGGTACTATACGGTCGTAGATTATCTTGCCGTTTTCGGACAAAGCGGGGGAATCGTAAAGTCTGCCGAAGGAACCGATAAAGTAGCAGCCGCCGGACACAACGATTGCAAAAACGGTGGATATAACGGTGCCCTTTTTGATCGCGTCCTCATTTTTGATGGAATAGAATTTGCCCACCATCTGAGGAAGTCCCCATGTACCAAGGCTTGTAAGTAGCACAACTATCAGCAGATAGAAAGGCTGTGTACCGAAGAATGCTGCGAACGCGCCCTGCATCCCCTCGGTTTCGACATAGGGAGAGGGTATCTGAGACAGGCTGGAGGCAGCCGCCGTCAGTCCGCCGTTGGCGTTAAGAACCGCTGCTACAACAGCCACAATTCCGCCCAGCATGATAATGCCCTGAATAAAGTCGTTTATTGCCGTTGCCATATATCCGCCGAAAATGACATAAATACCGGTAAGCGCCGCCATTACAACGATAACAACCCAGTAGGGTATATTAAAGGCGATATTGAACAAGCTGGAAAGTCCGTTATACAGGGAAGCGGTATAAGGGATAAGGAACACGAACACGATGACCGACGCCGCTACCTTAAGGGTATTGGAGCCGTATCTCTTTCCGAAAAAGTCGGGCATGGTCTTTGACTCCAGATGCTGAGTCATGACTCTGGTGCGGCGTCCCAGAACGCTCCACGCCAGAAGAGAGCCGATAAAGGCGTTGCCCAGACCTATCCAGGTAGAAGCAAGGCCGAAGTTCCAGCCGAACTGTCCCGCGTAGCCTACGAAGACTACGGCGGAGAAATAGGAAGTACCGAATGCAAAGGCGGTGAGCCACGGTCCCACATTGCGTCCGCCCAGCACGAAGCCGTTGACATCCGTTGCATGGCGGCGGCAGTAAACGCCTATGGCGATCATTACCGCAAAGAACACCAGCAGCAGGGCTGCCGTCAGAATTTTTGCAAGCATTTTTGTTTTTCCTTTCGTATATTAAATAATTTATTCCTGAGTTTGCTGTTCCACCAGAGCCGTGTCTCCGCAGTATATACGGCGAAGCTTGGGCTTTTCTATCTTTCCGGTGGGGTTGCGGGGTACTTTTGCGAAAATTATTTTGCGGGGGCGCTTATATCGGGGCAGCTCGCTGCAGAAATCCGCGATCTCTTCTTCCGTGGCGTCTGCTCCCTCTTTCAGCTCAATAACGGCTGCGGCGATCTCTCCCAGTCTTTCATCGGGCAGACCGATGACCGCCACATCCTTTATCTTATCGTTGGCGCGGAGGAAATCCTCGATCTGTACGGGGTAAATATTTTCACCGCCCGTGATTATGACATCTTTTTTGCGGTCTACCAGATATATGAAGCCGTCGCTGTCGCGCTTTGCCATATCTCCCGTCCAGAGCCAGCCGTCGCGCAGTATTTCCGCGGTAGCCTCGGGGTTTTTATAATAGCACTTCATAACTCCCGGTCCCTTTACCGCAAGCTCACCAACATCTCCGTCTTTTGTTTCGCTTCCGTCGGGATTTACTATTTTCGCTTCCCACAGATAGCCGGGAATACCGATGGCGCCAACCTTATCTATGTTCTCCACTCCCAGATGAACGCAGCCGGGGCCTATGGATTCGGACAGACCGTAGTTGGTATCGTAGCTGTGCCACGGGAATACCTTTTTCCACCGTTTGATAAGGCTGGGGGGCACGGGCTGTGCGCCTATGTGCATAAGTCTCCATTGGGAAACGCGGTAATCGTCAGGGTTTATGTCTCCGCGCTCAATTGCGTCAAGAATATCCTGCGCCCACGGCACCAGAAGCCATACTATGGTGGCTTTTTCCTCGCTGACCGCCTGAAGTATCCATTCGGGACTTACCCCGCGCAGCAGCACGGCGCGGCTTGCGGAAATAAGGCTGCCGAACCAGTGCATTTTCGCGCCCGTATGGTACAGGGGAGGAATGCAGAGGAACACATCGTCTCGTGTCTGTCCGTGATGAGCTCTTTCCGTTTCGGCGGAGCAGTACAGAGCACGGTGAGCGTGGAGTATTGCTTTGGGAAATCCTGTGGTGCCGGAGGAAAAGTATATGGCGGCATCGTCGTCGGCGGAAAGCTCCACGGGGGGAGGGGTAACGCTGCAGCAGGCAATATAGCGGTTAAAATCGTCCGCGCCCTCGGGCACCTCGCTGCCTACGAAGAAGAAGGTGCCGATTTTTGTAAGCTGATCCTTTACCTCTGCCACACGGTCAGTAAATTCGGGACCGTAGATAAGCACGGTGGAGTCGGAAAGCTCAAGGCAGTAGCGGATTTCCTCAGCGGTATAGCGGTAGTTCATGGGCACCGCAAGTGCGCCGCATTTCAGCACGCCGAAATAAACGGGCAGCCATTCAAGGCAGTTCATCAAGAGAATCGCCACCTTGTCACCCTTGCGCACACCGCGGGTAATAAGCAGGTTTGCCGCCTGATTTGCTTGGGCGTCAAACTCGCGCCATGTCATGGAACGGCGGTATTTGTCCCCCTCAGCCGTTTCAATCAGGTTATACTCACGCCATGTGGTGGTGTGACTGGGCTGATTTGCCGGGTTTATTTCCGCAAGAGCCTCCTCGTCGGGATACAGCCTTGCGTTTCTTTCAAGAATGTCAACTATTGTTTCCATAGCTTTCTCCTTTTTCTGCAAATAAAAAACAAAAAAGTCCTCTCGAAGACTACGCTTCAAGAGGACGGATATACCGCGGTACCACCTCAGTTACCTGCATAGGCAGGTCTCTCAAGAGCACGGCGAATAAACGCTTATGCTCCGCGGGCTGTAACGGGCCGCACCCGTAGCCGCCTACTTGCCGCATGGGCTTTCGGGACTCGCCTCTCGGAATGTAATTCATCCGCTTTTCCCGCCGTCTCGCACCTGCCGACGGCTCTCTGCAACGGGGTTAACAAATCGGACTACTGATTCCCGGTCAACGGTTTTTGTTTATAAATGAAATATATCACATCGGGGTGCGGTTTGTCAAGGGATTTTGTAAATATTTATTCATATTTTCAGAATATTCCGTACAAAGCCGCGGGTTTTGTCAGTCGGCGTATGTATACACCTCGCCGCAGTCGAAGTATTTAGCCTTGGCACCGCCGTATTTTCCGTCAATCTCGCGGGCAAGGGTGTCCATTGCAAATTTCTCGCTGCCGGCGTGTCCCAGAATGACTATGGCTTTATTTATACCGAACTGCGCCGCCTCCCGTACGGGCTCGCAGTCGCTCCACTCACACAGCTCGCCGCAGACGGCAATTTGAAGGCTGTCGTCCTCAAGAAAATTCTTAAAGCATCTGTCGCCTCGCATACCCAAGGCAAGCAGAATATCCATGGCCGCAAAATCTGCGTTTCCCACTATGCGGGGGTAGCGCACGCAAAGCTTCTCGGCGCAAAGCCTTGCAAGACTGCGGGCGCTTACTGCGTCGCAGTCGGCAAGTTTCAGGCGCATATCGCCGTCAAAGTCGCCGCAAAGTCCCGTTTTTTCCATAAAAGACAGGCTGATTTTGTCGCTGCTTCTGAAATGGGCGGAATCGTGCCAACGGTACACCGCCGCGCCCAGCTTTTCAAGGGCGGCACGCTTTTTCAGGGTAAGGGGAGTCTCTGTAAATTCGTCGGTATGGTTGTAGTACAGGGGCTCGTGAACAATGACAAGATCCGCGCCCCACTTTGCGCATTCCTCTATTATATGGGGTGTAGCACAAAGACATGTGGCTATTTTTTTAACCTCCTTTTCGCCGTCTCCGAATTTCAGAGTGTCCACGGTGTCGGGATGGGCGGCGGTAAACTCCGCCCCTATTATGTCGTTCATGATTTCGCGTGCCTTCATACTTCTGACCATGCCTTTCGTTGATTTACTTTCAACTTTTGTGCTCGTATTTTCTTTATTATGTTCTGTTTACCCTATGACCGTATCCGAAACGCGGAATATACTGAAACTGAGGTCACTGCAACCGTTTTGCTGATTTTTCCGTGAAAGGACAGAATACATATGTATATACCGTTTACAGGCTGCGCCACTGCTCTCGTGACTCCCATGAGAGACGGCGCGGTGGATTTTGCGGCGCTGGAGCGCCTGATTGAATTTCAGATAGAAGGAGGCGTGGGCGCTCTGGTGCCCTGCGGAACTACCGGGGAGGCGCCTACCCTGTCGGGCGAAGAAAAGCGGCGCGTTATTGCCTTTACCGTTGAAAAGGCAAACGGGCGGCTGCCCGTTATCGCGGGGTGCGGCTCTCCCTCCACCGCCCTTGCCGCGCGCTTTGCCGAGGATGCCGCAAACAGCGGCGCCGACGGTGTTTTATGCGTAACTCCGTACTACAATAAAGCCACCGAAGAGGGTCTGTATCTGCACTACTCGGCCGTTGCCCGGGCGTCGGGACTGCCGATTGTTGTATACAATGTGCCCAAGCGTACGGGACTTGATATAAGCGACAAAGCCTACGGGCGGCTTTGCGAAATTCCCGAGGTTTGCGCCGTCAAAGAAGCTTCGGGGGACGCGGCTGCGGCTTCACGGCTGATCTCCCGCTTCGGCAGCCGTCTTGTATTTTACTGCGGCTGCGACGAGATATGCGCACCTTTTTACGCCGCCGGAGGTCGGGGACTCATATCGGTAGCCTCCAACGCGGCGCCTCGCAAAATGGCGCATCTGTGCGCCGTATGCGAGGGCGGACGCCTGCGGGATGCCGCCGCATTGCAAAAGGAGCTGTCACCCTTTATTTCCGCTCTGTTTTCCGAGGTAAGTCCCATACCCGTAAAGCGGGCGCTTGACTATATGGGGATATGCTCCGACGAGGTGCGTCTGCCCCTTTGCCGAATGAGCGCCGCCGGCTCTGCGCGCCTGAAGCGTTCAATGAAGACTCTGGGACTGTTGTAAGCTGTCGTAATGCCGTAAGTATTGTAAGCATTGTGAAGCGCAGCGGTACTGACGCCCGACTTTGCCCTTTATTCCACCGAAAGCCATGTTTTATAAGGGGTGCCGCTGTCTCCCGCACGGCCGAAGTTTGTAAGAGTCACGCCGTTTGAAAACCCAAGACTTATTCTTCCGTCTTTTTCCCGAACGGGAACAGCGGTTTTAAGCTCATATTCGGGAAAAGGGGGAATACTGTCAAAATCAAAGTCTCTGTTGGCTGCAAGGTCATAGGCGTACAGGACGGGACCTGCATATATGCTGCATTTGCCGCCGTACTCACCGCCGCCCGCCTCCGTATAGGGAGTAAGGTCAAAGGTAACGGTTATGTTACCCGTAGGAGCGTCCGAAATAAAATACTCTCCCGCCGCGGGTCTGTATGTTTTATTTCCCGTCTGCACCGACGTGTTTTTCGACCATGCGGGAATGCGCAGGGCAAGCTTTTTGCCGCTACTGTTTTCCGTAACCGTAATATCCACTCTGCCGCAGGCGGGATAGTCTCCCTTTATATCCGCGGCAAAGCCGCTCTCCGTCTCGACGTGCATGCTTTCATAGAAATTCAGGAAAACGGTGTCCTCCGTTTCCCTAATAAGCCACTCGCACAGGTCGGCGACTCCTCTGGGAGCGTTGACGGAGCAGCAGTTAAGCTCGGGAGAACCCGGGCGGCACTGAAACCATATGGAATGGAAGTTGGCGCATTTCACGCCCTCCATGGGCGTGTTGTAGGTAGACCATCTGCCCGACGGTGAACAGTAACCGAGCACCGCATTAAAGTGGGACCTTTCGAGAAAATCCGCTGCGCGCAAATCTCCCGTCAGTTTGTATATTTCAATGGCAAGGGCGTTGTATGCCACAACACAGCAGGTCTCAATTGCGCCGTTTTTATACGGGTTTCCCGTCGCCTGCTCGTCGGTGGAAAAGCCGCCCGTGTTATGGACATCTGTTTTCAGAATACTGTAAAAAATCTGACACGCGGCGTCAAGATATTTTTTCTCTCCCGTGCAGCGGTACATCTGAGCAATTCCCATTATGATGTGCATACTTTCCCAACGCGGTTTGGGGGTGAGATAGTATTCGCAGCCGTTCAGTGCGTTACTAATATAGTTGCCCGCCGCGTCGCTTTCAAGATCCTTTTCGATATTTCGGGCAAAATCCAGATATTCCGGCTTCTTCGTTTTTTCGTACAGAATACCGAAAACATGGTATACCGCAAGATTTGTCTCCGACCAGCCGATAGACACAAGGGGCGGACTGCCGTTGTAAAACTTTCGGATAAACAGTCCCGCCGCCTTTTCGGCTGCCGCAAGATACTGACGGCGTCCCGTTATACCGTACCACAGCACAAGACCGTACATAATATGATAGTGCGCCCAGGCGTCCCATGTCTCCCCCGTCTTTTCGGGGCTTTGGGAAAAGGCGCCGCTGAGACGGCACTGTTTTGAAAAGCAGCCCATGTAGCCGTCGCCATCCTGATATGTCAGCAGCTCGTCAATAAAGTCCGTCACATAGCTGTACAAATCCTGCCTGCCCGTCAGCTTGTAAACAAAAGCGGCGCCGGTTATGTACTTGCCCGCAAACTCCCCCGACCAGGGAAGCATATCGCGGTAGGGCAGCAGGTCGCGGTCGCGGAACATGTCAATTATGGCGGGATTGCTTTCCCTTATTCCCATAAGCCAGTTGTCGGTGATATTCTCCGCAAGCTTTCCCGTCTCGCCCGTAAGCTTCAGAGCTTTATACTTTACGCTTTCCACGGTGTCTTGTGTCTCCTTATTCAGTCCGGTTTATATAAGCCGCGTCCACTCAACTGCCAGTCTTACCCATGAGCCCACATGGGGATCAATGTTTTTCGGAGTGTTGCAGTACACTTCTTTGCTGGCAACAGACATACCGTGAGGACCCTTGGGGAACATATGAAACTCGGTAGGTATGCGCTTTGCAACAAGCGCGTTGACAAGAACCAGAGAGTTTTCCACCTTTACGCATTCGTCCTCCTCGGTCTGCCATATAAAGTGGGGCACCGTGTCCTCCGTCACCTGCTTTTCAAGGGAGTAAGCGGCACATTCCTCGTCGGCTGCATCCTTTTTGCCCATAATAAGCTCCGTGCAGTACTCATGGCGCAGGTCTCTGTCAAGAGAAGCTGCGGGATAGGACAGAATAACGCCGCGGGGGCGGTTTTCGCCCTTTTTCATGCCGGGGAAAGCGGCGAAATCGCGGTTCCAAAAGGTGCCCGCAGCCCCTGCAAGATGACCGCCGGCGGAAAATCCGCATACAAATATTCTATCGGGGTCAATGTTGTACTCCGCCGCATTTGCCCTGATATGGGCAATTGCCAGAGACACATCCACCACAGGGCGCGGGAACGCAGCTTTTTCATTTATGGAATAGTACAGAGTGAAAACATTGAAGCCCTCCGCAAGAAACGCCTTTGCCACAGGCTCGCTCTCCCGCTCGGCGAGAAAAGCGTACGCCCCTCCCGGCAGTACTATCATAGCGTCTCTGGGCGCGCAGTTCATATCTCCGTCAGTCTTGCTGACATAGGTGTCCAGATGTACGGACATATCTCCCTCGTTTTCGCGCAGGTATACCGATTTACAAAGCATATATTTTTATATCCTTTCTTAATTTTTTATTATTTTTTTCATTTTAACATTAAAATGTCCCGGAGTAAAGAGGGCGGGAAAAGTTTTCGTCACCTGCGCATAATTTTTGTTAAATTGAAAAAAACTATTGACAAATCAGGGCATCACTGGTATACTAACTTATGCGAATAAAGCAAATAGCCGAATTGTGTAACGGTAGCACAGCAGACTCTGACTCTGTATGTTGGGGTTCGAATCCCTATTCGGCTGCCAAAAAAACAGACACGACCTTGTCGTGTCTCAGCCTGTCAAAAAAGCCGAATCAGCAAGAAGCTGAGACGGCTTTTTTGAATA
>CAMFEL010000056.1 GCA_945949385.1 uncultured Clostridia bacterium
ATTCAAAAAAGCCGTCTCAGCTTCTTGCTGATTCGGCTTTTTTGACAGGCTGAAAGCGAGCCCATGGCTCGCTTTTTCTCATCTGTTTACAGCCCCATTTTTTCAAGCTTTTCTCTGAGGAATCTCACTGCAAGACCGATATCCCGGCAGGGGTCCTCTCCCACTTCTCTTTCAACGGTCAGAAAACCGTCAAAGCCGGTAGCTGCGAGAGCAGGAAGGTAGGTGTCGAAATTGACTCCGCCCTCTCCCAGAGGAACCTCAATATAAGCGCGTCCCATTCCAAGAAGCGCCTCATGATCCTTTGCCTCTCCGTCGATAACGATCTTTACATCCTCCGGCAGGCTTTCGTCAAGCTTGTAGCCGTCCTTTGCGTGGGTGTGTACAATATATTTTCCCACATCAGCCACGGCTCTTTCCGGTCTGTCTCCCGCCACCATTACAAGATTGGCAGGGTCAAAATTCACACGGACGCCGCCTGCTCCCAGACTGTCCAGAAAATCGCAGAGTATGCGTCCGCTTTCCGTACCGGTCTCAACGGCAAAGGAACTGCCCATGGAATCCGCAAACTCCGCCAGAGAGCGGCACGCTTTTCTCATAGTTTCCTTTACGGCACACTCTTCCTCGGGTATCCTGCCTATATGTGTGGTAACGATGTCACAGCCGAGCGCCTTTGCTTTTTCAAGCACTCTCTTTGACTTCTCCACATATATTTTGTTCTGCTCCTCATCGGCAAAGCCTACGCCGAAATCTCCGCAAATGGCAGAGAAAACCAGACCGTTGGAGGAAACAATATCCATAACCTCGCGTATTTTTTCCGCCGTCATTTCTTCCGCTGTCATATAGCCGTAAGGAGTCATATACGCCTGAATGCCCTGAGCGCCGAGCCGCGCCGCCTCTTCAACTCCCTCTCTGAAGCCCTTTCTGAAGGACTCAACCATAACACCGATCTTCATAAAAGTATTTCCTTTCTTTTTGCTGTCGGAAATGTATCCGAGCCGTTATTCGGATTTCTGCACCGTTTTGCAGTTGTCACGCACGTATTCTAACACTTGGTCAATGTCGCTGTCAAGCGAAACCTCATAGTACTGCCTGTCTTTTTCAAAAATTCCGCAGTAGCCGTAATAAATCATTGCTTTCCCGCTGTCAAATAGGCATATTTCGTACTGGGTCGACAGAGTAAGACTTAAAAGCTTATTGCCCAAGGAGTCTCCCGAGCACTTTTCCCATTTGCCGCCGAGCAATCCGGCAACTCCCTCTCCGCTTTCAAGCACGGGAAGCTTTTTTGTGTCTCCCCCGGTCTCATCCTCATAGCTGTCCATATCGGCATATACGCAGACCGTAACATCCTCGGCTTTGCCGAGCGCCTCAAGCGCCGAGTCAGCTTCACACTCCTGACGCGCCGCGCAGGCGGTAAAGGTCAGTACCGTCAAAAGCAGCACAAGTACTGCAGCCGCTGTTCTTTTCATATCTGCCCTCCTGTTTTTGTCTGCATAAACTATTTTGAAAGCTTTTGCCGCCGTACATCCACTCCGGAAAAGATCAGAGGCTTGTATGAGCCGAAAAGCCTGCTGGTAATGCGGTCGGCATATTTTTCCCGAAGCTCCTTCTGCGTAAGATTTGTGCTGAAAACGCAGGAGCGGCGGGCATTCATTCTCGTATTTATTACATTATATATACATGAAATACTGAACTGGGTGCTCATTTCCACGCCCAGATCGTCAATGATGAGCAAATCACAGTCATAGTATTTGCGGATTATATCGGGATCCGCCCCGTGAAACTGCTCCGCCTCAAAATCGTCTATCATGCCCTGCACGCTTTTGTATACCACATCGTAGCCCCGGCGGATGACCGTAACTCCGAGAGCGGTGGACAGATGCGTTTTTCCAAGTCCCGTATCGCCCACAAGAAGCCAGGACTCGCCGCTTTTTGCGTCAAAGCTCTCGGCAAAGCCGCGAAGGGCATTGAGATTGTACTCTGCCGCACGACGGTTTTCGCCGCTGTAATAGTCAAGGGAGAAATTGTCAAAGCTCTGCACAGCCGCAAGAGGACCCATATCCGAATCGGCAAGCCGCGCTTCCGCTATATCACTTTTCATGCATTCGCACATATCGAGACCCACAAATCCGCTGTCCCGACACTTTTCACAGCGGTATTTCATATCCGTGTAATCCTCAGGATATCCCGCACCGCGAAGAAGCTCTCCTCTGCGATTTCTGAGCCGCGCAGTTTCTTCCTTTATTTTTGCAACTGCGCCTTCAACATCACCGCCCTGTGACGAGGCGACAAAAAGCTTTGCGCCTGTCTGTGCCAGCAGAATATCCACCTTACGCACCTCGGGCACGCTTGCGTACACCTCGGCGCGAAGTCTGTCGCAATGAGCCTCGGCCGCTTTGCGTCTTTCAAGAAAAGCGTCGCTTACTTCTTTATAATAATTTCTGCCTCCTGCCATATTCCGTTTTTCTCCTTTAAGTCTCTGATAGGCCGCGGCGGCACCGCCTCATGTTCTGCGGCAGTCGCCCGTCGGTATTTACGCCATTAACACCTCGTTATTTGTCACCGTAAGAGCGGCGCAAAGCCGCCTCGAAAAAGTCATCCGTTTCAAAGCTGCCCTTTTTGTCGCGGGCATTTTCCCTGTCGTGCTTGTAATTTGCCATTTCCCGCTCCGCATCTTCCACGGTGGTAATACCTTTCTGATACCAACTGTCAAGCACGGCGCTGCAATACGGCATAGATGCGTTGCCCGTGTTTTCCACCGTAATTTCAAAAGCGCGCTCTATAAGTGAATAATCAACACTGCGGGCAGCCCATGTGCTTATAATATCCTTTTCCTTTTTTGTGAATGAGCGGCTGCCTATGCCGAAAAGCTTGCGCAGAGGCTTGTCCAGTTTGTGTGCTTCCTCCATTGCCATAAGGTGGGCGTCCAATTCCCTGTACTCCGTAATGCCCCTGTCAAACAGCTCCACCGCCAGCTTTTCAATATATCTCATGGAGCGCTTGCCCTCTTTTGCACAGTAGGTAAACAAAAGAAATATGTAATCCTCGTCAAGCTTCAGATAATCCATAAGTCCCACGACCGTCTTTGTCTCGGATATATTGAACATTTTACCGATTATCTGCTGACAGCCGTCTATAACCTGACGGGCGCCCTCATTTTTCTCGATATATTCCGTTACCTCCTCCGAGGTATACTCTGGCAGCTCCGACGCTCTCATAACGGGACGCCTTACGCTGACGCCCTCCGCTACCTTGGAATTTTGCGGTGCTTTGGTGGTTTTTCCGCACTCCCTCGGTTTTTTCGCGTCTGTAAGCTCATCCGCCTCGACAGCGCCGCATTTGCACCAGAAATCCACCGCGGAGAAAAGTGTCTTTTTCGTTATGTCAAGCTTTTCGCACACCTCCTCCGGCTCAAACTCCGGGCAGGCAAGTATGCACATAAGCACCTTAAGGCGGGTACCGTTGCACTCAGCCAGATTTTTTATAACAGGTTCCGACGGCACAAGAATACACTGTCCGTCAAGTTTTGCTTTTATTTTCACAAAAAAATCCCCTTTTTGCCGCAGACCTGTCCGCGTACTTTATGTTAATTGTTATCGGCACTTGCCGTTCACATTTTCGACATATTTCGCTAATATTCATATGTCTATTTTCGGTTTTTCATTTGCATAAAACCGAAAAGCATTGATTTCATTGAAGTTTTCCACATAGTTTTGAAAACCCTTTGGAAAACTTTCGGCAGTTGTTAAAAACAGCCTGTATTTCGTCAATCGCAAATAATAGTTAATCAATTGTAAAAATAGGAGCAAAACTGCTCATTTTTCCTTATTTTGCGCTGTTATTTTTCTATTTTTCGCATTTTAAGCGCCTGTGCCGCCGCTGCTCCCTCTCCGGAAGCATATGCATTCAAATCGCTGTCGGCGCGTACACCTGCCGTGTATTCAAAATATGTCTGTGCGCCGACCATGGCGCCGTTGTCACCGCACAAAGAAACGGGAGGAATGAATACTTCGGCACCGCATTGGGCCGCAGCCTTTTCCACAGCCTTTCTCAAATGGGAATTTGCCGCAACGCCGCCGGCAAGCACCAGTTTTTTGTGTCCCGTCTCCTCAAGGGCCGACTTGAGCTTTCTGCATATGCCCTCCGTCACGGAGTCGGTAAATGCCGCGGCAATTTCCGCCATCTGCTCTTTCGGAAGCGCACCGTCACGGTCAATACCTTCCTTCTGACGCAGATTGTGTATATAATTGACGCAGGCGGTTTTCAGCCCGCTGAAAGAAAAATCAAGGCTTGAATCGGCAATTGCGGGAGACGGAAAATGAAGCAAAGGCACAGCACTTCCCTGAAGTCTTGCATTGTAACCCTCTGCGGCAAGCTCGTCCATGGCACGCCCTCCGGGATAGGGAAGCCCCATCACCCTGCCTACCTTGTCAAATGCCTCGCCCGCGGCGTCGTCGCGGGTGCCCCCGATCTCCTCAAAAGTATGAGGACGGGTGACATTATAAAGAGAAGTGTGCCCTCCCGACACCACAAGGGAAAGAAAAGGTGCCTTAAGACCGGGGCTTACAAAATAGGCTGCCGCCGTGTGAGATTTGATATGATCCACGGGAACAAGCGGCACACCAAGGGACAAAGCCAGACTTTTTGCAAAGTTAACTCCCACCAAAAGACAGCCTATAAGCCCGGGTGAATAAGTAACGCCCACGGCGTCGATTTGAGAAAGCTCTATTCCCGCGTCGTTTACAGCCCGACGAACCACGGGAGATATAGCCTCAATATGAGCGCGGCTGGCTATTTCCGGCACTACACCGCCGTACAAAGCGTGAGTGGCGATCTGCGTCGCCACCGTGTTTGAAAGAATTTCTCTTTCTTCCTCGCTCATTCTGACTACCGCTGCGGCTGTCTCGTCGCAGGAGGATTCTATTGCAAGAATAATCATATATAAAATTCGCTTTAACCTTTCTCAGCCCTGCGGCTGTCAGTATTACGCCCGCAAGCTCTGCAAACAGGCATCAGGACTCACAAAGCGCCATTACTATGGCGTCCTCCGTGGGAGAGCTGTAATATTTTCTGCGTCTGCCTATTTCGACAAATCCCGCGCTTTTGTAAAGGCTTTGAGCGGGAGCATTGGACTCTCTGACCTCCAAAAAAATCCGCAAAGCCCCGCCGCTACGGGCAATTTCTATCATTTTTGAAAGAAGCGCACGACCTATCCCCTGTTTTCGGCAATCGGGCATTACCGCAATATTTGCAATATCAGCCTCGTCTGCGGCAGAGTACAGCACCCCGTATGCGACATTTTTAGTCATTTGCCTGTTTTGCACAATCAAGGCCATGCATCCGGGATTTGCAAGAGACAATTCAAACATTTCGGCAGACCAAGGATCCTCGGGAAAGCAGTACAGCTCAAGAGGTGCAAAAATATGACCGTCTCCCGCTTCGCCCTGCATCAGCACATATTCGTTTTCTCCGTCACCGATAAAAAGCTCACCGCGCCGTATCACCGCTGTCTCCTTCGCTTTCATCTTTATGGCTGTTGCCGCCCGCAGCGGGAAAAGCGTCGGCAAGTCCCGCATCTATCTCCGCAAGACATCGCCTGTAATCCTCAAGCGTCCCGCCGTAAGGGTCGGATATGTCCGCAGGCATTGCAGTGATCTTTGAAGCAAACTGCGGGTAGCTCATAATAAGCTGTGAAGCGTGGCGCCCCGTAAGTCCCACAACAAGCTCCGCCCGGCGCATAAGCTCCGCGCTGACACTCCTCGACATATGGGAGAAGCCTTTTATTCCGTACTCCTCCAAGGCTTTTTCGGCATTTGCAGAAACAGGCGCGCCCGTTGCAAAAAGTCCGCAGGACTCTGCATATCGGCCGTCGCTTGCATATTTATGGTTAAAAAGAGCCTGTGCCATGGGACTGCGGCAAGTGTTTCCGGTGCATACAAAAAGAACAAGCCTGCCTTCCTTCGTACCGTTTTCTGCTTTTTCAGGCTCACATTCCACGGTATTGTCAAGTATTTCGATCAATTCCTCCGCGGCGCTCTGCGCCGTATCAACAGTTTCAATATCTGTATTTTCGATTTCCGGCGCCTGTACCGAATCACACGGCACCGTCAGCCGATTCATCATATGTGTTTTCATAATATTTTTCCAGAATATCTCCCACATTAACGCATCTGCCCGTAACGCGGTCGTAAATAAAATTCCCTCCGGCGCAATCTGCGTAAGTTACATTATAATATATGGCAGTCCAATCCGGGGAATAAAATTTCAGGGAGTAGCTTTCGTTTATATCGCTTCTCGGCCATATTCCCTCGTTTGCTTCCCCGTCACTCAGAAGCTCAACCAGCTTTTCAACCAAGGCTTTTTCGCCGTCCGCTTCACCGATGGTGTAAAAGCAGTTCGGCGTGTCTCCCCGGTCGCAGAACAGCACCTTTTCGGGCGCCATTTCCCGAAGATCGGGAAGCTCAATGTCTGTGCTGTAATATACCATGGTAGCACTGCCCACATATTCGGTGGTAAGCCACTGAGTCGGGTCCTCGTCGCCGATAAGATACAGCACCTCCTGCATTTCGTTGTCTATAAGGGCATATTCGCTGCCCACCGAAACAGGCTCGTATCCCAGCGGCGCATATCTGTATCCGTTTCCGGCACCGGAGCCGGTCAGTATCCCGTCCTCGTCATAGTTGAACTTTTTGAGATGAGTGCAGGAACACAAAAGAGAAGCGGCAAGAACGACCGCGGTAATAAGGGCAAGGGCCCCGCGAAGCTTTTTCATACTCAGTATCCGAATTTCCCTTCCAGGCTGTCGTCGTTTTCAATCCAATCGGAGGTATTGAACACCGTGTAATTCTCGGCGTCCTCTCTGACTATTACCCTGCTGATACCTGCATTCAGTACCAGCCGCTTGCACATCATGCAGCAGCATATGCCGCCGATGACCTTGCCGGTTCCCGGCTCCGTGCAGCACATATACAGATCGGACGACAGCATCTGATCTCTGGGTGCGGCAATAATGGCATTAGCCTCGGAGTGAACGCTGCGGCACATCTCATAGCGCTCTCCGCGTGGAATGTTAAGCTCCTCGCGGGTGCATCTGCCGATGTCGCTGCAGTTTTTCCGTCCTCTGGGCGCACCGTTATAGCCGGTAGAAATAATTGTATCGTTTTTAACGATTATTGCCCCGTAGCATTTACGAAGGCAGGTTGAACGCTCGGACACGGTCTGAGCAATATCCAGATAGTAATTGATTTTTGACACACGGTCCATATATTGTGCATCTCCCTTTCTGCCGTTCGGCGCTCGCGCAAAGCCTTTATTTTTTAAGTATACTATACTTTTTATGTCAAATCAATACCGGTTTCGTTAATTTATGATAAAGCCCGCCGAACTGCGTCGTGCCATCCGTCCAGCAGCTCTTTCCTGCGGCTGTCCTCCATTTTGCACTCAAAGCGAGTGGCGCCGGCACCGGATACTACGGCGCGGATCGCGTCCGTATCCTTCCAGAAACCCACCGCAAGCCCCGCCAGAAAAGCGGCTCCGAGAGCAGTAGTCTCCACGGAGGCGGGACGTATCACCGAAAGGGCGGCAATATCCGCCTGAAACTGCATAAGCAGATCGTTTGCCGAGGCTCCGCCGTCGGCGCGCAGACCGGAAATGGTGATACCGCTGTCCTTTTCCATAGCGCGCAGAACATCGCAGGACTGATATGCCATTGATTCAAGAGCGGCGCGGACAATATGGTATCTGTTTGTACCACGCGTCATACCGCAAAGCACTCCACGCGCCTCCTGATCCCAGTAAGGCGCGCCCAGCCCCGTAAAAGCGGGTACAAAGTAACATCCGTCCGTGTCCGGCACTTGGGACGCCACAGTTTCACTTTCCGCCGAGCTTCCGATAAGTCCCATTTCGTCGCGAAGCCACTGAACAGCCGCTCCCGCCACAAAAACACTGCCCTCAAGGGCATATGTAACGCTTTTGTCGGACAACTGCCAGGCAACGGTGGAAACAAGTCCAGCGTCGGAATCGGCGATAGCGTCTCCCGTATTCATAAGCATAAAGCAGCCGGTGCCGTATGTGTTTTTTACATCCCCGGCGCAAAAACAAGCCTGTCCGAACAATGCTGACTGCTGATCTCCCGCTGCGCCCGCCACGGGAATGGCACCTCCGAGCAGCGACGGCTCCGTCTCACCGTAAACGCAGGAAGAAGGCTTTACCTCCGGCAGTATGGACATGGGTATGTCAAGCAGTGAGCACAGCTCCTCATCCCACTTCATGGTATGTATGTTGAAAAGCATGGTTCGCGACGCATTGGAAGCATCGGTCACATGAACCTTACCGCCCGTAAGCTTCCAAATAAGCCATGAGTCAACCGTACCGAAGCAAAGCTCTCCGCGTTCTGCCCTATCCCGCACTCCGGGCACATTTTCCAGTATCCAGCGGATTTTCGCGCCGGAAAAATAGGCGTCCGGCACAAGTCCCGTTTTGTTACGGACAGTATCCGTAAGTCCCGCCTGCTTTAGAGAATTGCAGTATTCGGCGCATCTTCTGCACTGCCATACGATAGCGTTATACACAGGCTTTCCCGTCTGCCTGTCCCACACCACGGTGGTCTCCCGCTGGTTGGTAATACCGATGGCGGCTATCTCCGATGCGGACGCGCCGCAGTTTTCCATAGCCTCCCTTGCAGACAGAAGCTGCATCCGCCATATTTCCTCGGCGTCATGCTCCACCCAGCCGGCACGGGGGAATATCTGGGTAAATTCGTGTTGAGCCATAGCGCGGACAGTGCCGCTCCTGTCAAACAGAATACATCTTACACTGGTAGTCCCGCTGTCAAAGGACAGCACATATTTTTTATCAGCCGCCGTCATCTCTCAGCCTCACTTCCGTCAAAGGGAGCTCATATGGGCTTTCAGCCATACGAACAGATCCTCCCAGACCCGCTCCTTATCCTTTTCGTTAAGCACCTCGTGGCGGTCTCCCTCATAAAGCTTCAGATCAACATCCTTTATGCCCGCGTCAAGGCATTGCTTTGCAAACGCCGCAGGCTCTTTGCCGTAGGCGCCCACCGGATCCTCAGTTCCCGCCATTACAAGAACGGGCAGATTTTTTGGTATTTTGTCGAAATCCGTCTTTTTCGCAAGATAAGTAAGCGTGTCAAACAAGACGCCGTAACCCGCCGCCGTAAACATAAATGTAGCGTATTTGTCGCCGTCATGCTTTTTCATAAGCTCCCTGTCGGAGCAAATCCAGGCGTTAGGACCCTCGTCCTTTTCGCAGCGCTTATTGTAAGAGCCGAAAGCGAGACCGGTCAGCAGAGGGCTTCTGTATCTGTCGCCCTTGAAAATGCTTATAAGCTTCACGGCAGCGCGTCCCGCCGCAAGAGTCGCCCTGTTTTGGTTTCCCGTACCGACGATTACGGCGCCGTCAACGCGGTCGCCGTATTTTGTAAGGTAACGCCTTGTAATAAAGGAGCCCATACTGTGCCCGAGAATAAAGTGGGGAGCAGACGGATAGGTTTTTTCAATATAATCGGTTACCAGCCTCACGCACTCCACCATCAGCTCACTTCCGCCTTTACGGGGAATATATCCCAGCTCCGCGTCATTTTTCGCGGTCAGTCCGTGACCGGGATGGTCGTGCGCCGTCACAGCAAAGCCCCTCTGCGCTAAATAAACCGCCGTTTCCTCATATCTTTTTGCATATTCAATCATTCCGTGTACTATCTGGAGCGTTGCCACGGGAGCGGTATCGGGAGCCCATGTCACGCAATGCAGACTTCCTCCCGTGTAAGGTATTCTGAATTCGCTTTTTGTCATCTCTGTTACCGTGCCTTTCCGCTGTATATGTTTATCCGACGATCTGTCAGCAGTATTCATTTAATATTTTAACACCATACAAGTCCGATTTCAAGATTTAATGAAAATCAAGTCGATTTCCGGCAAATTTTTATTGTCATATTACACAATAAGCAGATATCATTTCATAAATTCATTGACACAGAGATCAAAATATGATATGCTATGTGTGTAAAACTTTGTCCGTATCCGGACGCATTTTTTCATCAAAAGAGGAGGACATTTCAGATGAAAGCAGCAAAGAAAATCGTTATGTCGCTTGTTATCGTGACCCTTCTCGCAGTTTTGTGCATCGGCTCGGTTTCCGGCGGCGCGTCGTCCGGGGATCCCGCCGACAGCTATGTAAAGCAGACTGCGGAATACGAGGACTCTTCCATATCAATGTGGTTTGAGCATTCCTTCAAGAAGGTGTTTACAAGCGATACCACCCCTTCGGGAATGGATACATATTCCGTTTACATGGCTAAAAACGAGGTAGAAAGCGCACAGTTCGTGCTGTATTCCGACACGAACAAAACCGGCATGAAAGCGGAAGTGTCCTCCTTTACCAACGAGGCCGGCGACACTATGTCAGCGGAAATATACTATGAAATGTATGTTACCACCTCCGCCCTTGACACCACCTCGGTGCTCGGCTCCACCGCGGATACCACCTTTATCCGCGAAGGTGAGACTCCCGACCCCGTTGCTCCGCTGAAAAGAGTTAAGACCTTTAAGCTGAACGGCGGAAAGAGTCAGGCATTTCTCATCCGTATAACCAGCACCGACACCACTCCCTCCGGCTGGTATTCCGCACAGCTCAATATAATGAACTCAAGCAGTCAGGTTGTAAAGACCGCGACTGTTTACGCCTATGTCTGGAATTTCACCATTTCGGAAAAAACCGAGCTCCAGACTGCATTTTACCTTGACAACGACACCTCCTACGGCGGTACATATAAAGGCTTTTACGACTATCTGTTGAGCAACCGCATCAATGCAATGGATGTGCCGGGCACCCTTGATTCCTCCAACGTGTACCTTACGAATGATCGGGTATCCGCAATCAGAGTATCGTCGGGAGGCGGCGGAAACAACAAGTTATATATGGACGCCACCACAAGCTATTCTTCATACACCTCCATTTATGATGAACTGAAAAACTCAGCCGTATGGGATCAGATCAAGGATAAGCTGTATTTCTACACCGTAGATGAGCCCATGAGCCTTGAACAGCAGATGGCGATCGTAGGTAACGGAAATCCCCCTAAGGGAAAGACCGTTGACGATGTAAAGAATGCAAAAAACATACTTGATCTTTACTGGCCCGACGGAGCTGATGTAGTGCCTTTCCACGAGAATCACCCGTATCCGTACTTCACGATTCATCAGAGCATGGCGTCCACTCCCACATACCAGAAGAAAGACGCTACTCAGGAAATGATGGATAGTGATTCTGTAAAGATCTGGTGTCCTCAGCTTTATGCGTTCACGCCCCAGTCAGAGCTTACTGCCGCAGGATATGCAGGTAACGGCGCCGACAAAATACGCGATCTGTCCTGCACCATTTCCGGTATGTATGCCTTGGGCTCTCTCAGCTCCGACGGCTACTATTACGGTGCGTATGTAGGCGGCTATTATAACTGGGCAAGCATATACGGACAGTTTGACAACAGAATCAAATCCTATATGCAGCTTGAGAACGAGAACGGCGGAAACTACAATTTGTGGACTTATTCCGCAGGCTGGAACAAGAGCTATTCTTACTG
>CAMFEL010000057.1 GCA_945949385.1 uncultured Clostridia bacterium
TCGTCGCTCATAACGCTCGACCTTATCTCTCCGCTGGGTATAGCATTTTTCACCCTGCAGGGCATCTCCTACGTTGCCGATGTATACCGCGGAAAATACACCGCCGACAGAAACGTTATCAATGTAGCGGTGTTTATGACCTACTTCCCTCTTATCGTGCAGGGACCCATTTCCCGTTATGACAGGCTGTCAAAAGAGCTTGCGGAAGGTCACCGCTTTGACAGTAAAAAATTTTCATTCGGACTCCAACTGTTGCTGTGGGGTCTGTTCAAAAAGCTTGTTATCGCCAACAGAGCCGCCGCCTTTGCAGATGAAGTTTTCAATAATTATACCGAATATTCCGGTATGGTCATAGTCACCGGCGCCCTTGTTTACTCACTGCAGCTTTACGCAGACTTTTCGGGATGCGTTGACATCTGCCGCGGCGTGTCCGGTCTTTTCGGAGTAACTCTCGGACAAAACTTCAATTTCCCCTACTCTGCCGTATCCATAAAGGATTTCTGGGCAAGATGGCATATTTCCCTCAGCTCATGGCTGAAGGACTACATATACATCCCCTTGGGCGGCAACCGCAAGGGCAAAGTACGCAAATATCTGAATATAATCATCGTGTTCCTTGTTTCCGGTCTGTGGCACGGAGTAGGACTTCACTTTATTGTCTGGGGGCTGTACCACGGCGCCCTGCAGGTGGCGGGAGATCTTCAGAAACCCGCAAAGAACCATATAACTGACAAGCTGGGTGTTGAAAAAGAACGCTTCTCCTATAAATTCGGCCGTCAGATACTTACATTCGTAATGGTAGCCAACGGCTGGCTGCTGTTCCGCGCCACCGCGCTTTCAATGACCCGTTCAATGTTCATAAAATTCTTTTGTATAGATCAGTGGAACGCGCTTTTTGATACCGAGGATTTCAGAGTGCTTGTACTCTTTGTACTTGTATTCGCCGCCGTTTCGATTTTGCAGAAAAGATATTCCCTCAGAGAAAAGCTGGCAAAACAAAATCTGTGGTTCCGCTGGGCAGTAAGCCTTACAGCGCTCTTCACCGTAATAATCTTCGGCGTATACGGCAGCGGCTATAACGCCTCCGACTTTCTGTATATGCAGTTTTAGGTGACAGTATGAAAAATACAGTTAAAAAAATAATAAAGGCAGCGGCGTTCATATTGCTTGTCGTACTGTGCTTTTCCCTGCTAACCCCCGTTTTTCAGAAGAAAAGCACCGAGGGCGCCTGGAATTATACAACTAAGGTAAACGGCTTCAGAAATCTTGAGGAAAACAGCCTTGATATGATAGTATTCGGCTCCAGCCACGCATACTGCTCCTTTGTTCCCTCCGTGCTGTCGGAGTACGGCATAAGCTCCTATGTGCTGGCAACTCAGCAGCAGCCCTCATATATTTCGTATCACTATATGAAAGAAGCGCTGAAAACCCAGAAGCCGAAGGTCATAGTATACGAAACCTTTATGATAAGCAGCAACGAGTTTGTTCCGGATGATTCTGTCATATACGATGCGGCAAATCAGCTTCCGCTGTCAGTAAATAAGCTGGAAATGCTCCGCGCCGCAACAAAAGGCAAAAAAGCGGGAGAAAAGCTTCCCTTTTATCTCACCCTGCTGAAGTATCATAACAGATACGGCGATCTCACCGACGAAGACTTTTATTACGACCCCTCCGCCGACAGCGACGAATACTCCGGCTATGTGTATCTTGAAAACGCTAAACCCGTAGAAGCCATTACCCTTGAAAATCCGGACGAGACCTCGACAATATGCGACAGAGACCTTGAATATCTGGGCAAAATGGCAAAGCTGTGCGAAGAAAACGGAATAAAATTCGTGCTCGCCTACGCACCGTATGTAGTCGGTAATGACAGAATCGGCGATTTGAACGCCATAGCAGAGTATGCCGAAAATAACGGAATACCCTTCTACAACGGATATAAGGAATTTGACTCTCTCTCCCTTGACCTAGAAACCGATTTTTACGGCACCAATCACCTGAATTACAGCGGAGCGACCAAATTTTCCCGCGCATTCGCCGAATATATTGAGGAATATATCAAATAAATGATTCAAATAACGGTAAAACGAAAACCCGACCTTGCCTTTGCCGCGCCCCGAAAAACGGCTGATGATCCCGTAAACAGAGGGACGCGGCAAATATTTTTTAATAAAGTATTGACAATTTATAATAATTACGATATAATTACTTCATTCTATTCGGAGGCATAGCTCAGCTGGTTAGAGTACTTGCTTGACATGCAAGGGGTCACTGGTTCGATTCCAGTTGTCTCCACCAGCCCGGAATACCGGGTACAGTAAAGATACCGCCGTTTCCTCTTAAGAGCGCAGAGGAATCGGCGGTGTTTGTTTTATACATAGAAAAAGCAGCGACTGTCGGCGGGCGCACCGCAGATCAAAGTCTGCACGGCGTATCCACAGTTGACAATATCGCTACTGTAGTTATAATATCACAGATCAATACGTTTGTCAATAGCAAGAATATATTAAGATACTTGCCGGACGATATACTTACTAAAAACATAATTGTTTATGACAAAAAGAAGATGAACGGAAAATATCAAGTTGGATCCGGCCGTATAGTGACCATCACGCATGATAACCCGTTCATCTATAAAGATGATACCACATCCGAAAGTAATAGTCAAGAGGAAAATGAAAATGATTCTTCGACGGAAAGCGACAATAAGCGCCGGTCCCGCTCGAAGAGGGATATGGTGGTTTCGGAGGATGACGGATACGGGGAGTATGATAAAGAAATAACGGTTGCCAAGTTAATTATAAATTCCATTGACACATCGACATCACGGTGCTACAATAGTATAAGCAAATATTTGTTACACAGAAAGCAAAGGAGATACATATATGGAACAGAAATTTTACATTTGCGAGCATTGCGGAAAGATCGTAGCGGTGGTACAGGACAGCGGCGCCCCCCTTATGTGCTGCGGTCAGAAGATGAAGGAGATCATTCCCGGTACAAGTGACGGAGCTGCGGAAAAGCACGTTCCTGTATACACAGTTGAAAACGGTACCGTCACCGTAACCGTGGGCGAGATCGAACACCCCATGACAAAGGAGCATTATATTGAGTGGGTGTCTTTGCAGACAAAGCAGGGCAACCAAAGAAAACTGCTGAAGCCGGGAGAAGCTCCCAAGGTTTGCTTTGCCGTATGCGACGGCGACGAGGTAGAGGCTGTTTACGCATACTGCAATCTGCATAAGCTTTGGAAAGCGGAGGCAAAGAACGCAGACACCGGGAGCACCTGCGCTGTCGGCAGTCCCGAAAGCGCGTCAACCGAGAACTACACCGTGTGCAAGTGCAATAAGGTAACCTATTTCGACATTCTTGACGAAATTCACAGACACAGCGACATAAACAATCTTCTTGATATGTTTGAGGATGTAAAGGATGCGACCCGTTGCTCCACCGGCTGCGGAGGATGCTATAATAAAGTAATCGACATTATTTCCGAAGAGATCATGGGCAAGTAATATTTGCGCTGTTACAAACAGGCGGTCAAGCAAAAAATGCTAAACCGCCTGTTTGTTTTCGAAATATTTCAGCTCAATGTAATTTATGAACATTTCCGTTTTTTCTCCCCGTTTTTTTCAAAAACCCGGCACCAACCCTTTTCGAAAATTCCGTCGACAAAAAAAGACACGCATTTTGAGCGATTTTTGCCCGTTTTTGCTCATTTTTCGCCCTGCAATTTTTCGGGAATTTTGTCGATAAATTCATAAATATCCAAAGCTCATGTATATGTATGCATTTCTTCATCTGCCTGCCGCTTTTGCTGAACCCCGGCGGAAACTGTTTTATGTTACCATCCCCTAATTAAAAGCTTTTTTGGAGTGCTCAGAACCTTTTTCTCAAAAAAGGTTCTGAGCACAGCGTAAGGCAGAGCCTCGCAAATGATTAGCGGGGCACGGGGCAAGCCCGCATATATTCCCCAAGCCCCCGTATGAGCACGGCGGAATTCATGAAAAAAAACATCCCTGCCGGAGCAAATGGCAGGGATGTTTTTCATTTTATATTCTGATTTTACGCCATCTTGTTGAGGGCAACAGTAAACTGGCTCTTTTTGTGAGCCGCCGCATTCTTGTGAATGATATTGCGCTTTGCAGCCTTGTCGACTACAACAACTGCAGCCTTGTAAGCCTCGGCAGCAGCAGCCTTGTCACCGCTTTCTACCGCAGAATGGAACTTCTTGATGGTAGTCTTCATCTGGCTCTTGAACATCTTGTTACGCAGAGTCTTGGTTGCAGTAACTTTTACACGCTTTTTAGCACTTTTAATGTTAGGCATTCTCTATCCTCCTGATTAAAATAAAAGCGTCGCCTCCGCCTGAGAGGGTACATTGGCGAACATTCTCATACAGTTAGTTATTTTAGCACAGGCGGCGCGTCTTTGCAAGACCTTTTTTCAAAAAAATCAAAACTTTTTGAATTTTTCGCAGAAATACCGTAACCGTAAAGGAAAATTTATTCTTTTAGCAAATAATATATTATAAAATTATTGTATATTTCTCCGTTTTGTGATAGAATATTATGAAATAATATTTATCTTCACCGGAGACACACTATGAAATATTTTGTACTTATACCTGACGGCATGGCAGACCGCCCCGTTGCCGAACTCGGTAATAAAACGCCTATGGAGGCTGCAAAGAAACCTAATATGGACGCGCTTTGCCGCCGCAGTCTCTGCGGAACCGTTCTGAATGTACCCGCGGGAATGGTACCCGAAAGCGATACGGCAAATCTTGCCATTCTTTCATATAACCCCAAAGTATATTCAAAGGGCAGATCCCCGCTTGAAGCAATGAGTATGGGACTTGATATGGCAGAAGACGACACAGCCATTCGCTGTAATATCGTTACCGTGTCAGAGGACGGCGGCGCATATGAAGATCAGATCATGATAGACCACAGCGCCGACGAGATAACCACAGAGGAAGCCGATGTGCTTGTAGGCGCCCTGAACGAACAGCTTGCAAACGAAATGCGACATCTTTATACAGGCGTCAGCTACCGCCATTGCCTGCTGTGGAAAAACGCTTCCCAGACATACCCCTTTATGCGCCCCCACGATATTATCGGCAAGCGCATAGGTGACTATCTGCCCAAAGCCGACAACGGCGGCGCAGAGTTTCTGGAGTTCCAGAAAAAAGGCTACGAAATACTTAAAAATCACCCCGTAAACCTTACAAGAAAGGAAAAGGGGCTGCGCCCCGCAAACTCCCCCTGGCTGTGGAGCCCGGGAGCAAAGCCGGCACTTCCCTGCTTTAAGGAAAAATGGGGCGTTGACGGCGCCATCATATCCGCAGTCGATTTGATAAAGGGTATCGGCAAATGTGCAGGAATGAAGGTCGTGGATGTTGAAGGCGCAACCGGAAACTGCCACACCAACTACGCGGGCAAGGCCGCCGCAGCCGTTAAATGCTTCGAGGACGGCGACAAGTTCGTATATGTTCATGTCGAGGCTCCCGACGAGTGCGGACACCGCGGAGAAATCGAAAACAAGGTATACAGCGTTGAGAAAATAGACGAGCTTATTCTCGGCCCCGTTTACGGGTATCTCAAAAACAGCGGCGAGGATTTCAGAATACTGGTGCTTCCCGACCATCCCACCCCTCTTGAGATCCGCACACATTCAAGCGAATATGTTCCGTTCTTTATGTACGACAGCACAAAGGAGCAGACGGGTCCCGACACCTACACCGAGGAAAGCGCACGCGCCTGCAGCACGGTGATTGACGACGGAAGCACA
Organism: uncultured Clostridia bacterium; assembly: GCA_945949385.1. Lineage (GTDB taxonomy): Bacteria > Bacillota > Clostridia > Oscillospirales > CAG-272 > Avispirillum. The sequence continues at coordinate 5,794 of CAMFEL010000057.1, forward strand.
CTACTTGATATGATGATAGGTCATGAGGAAAGCTGATATGAGTACAGACAGGGAAAAACAAAACGGCTACGACCCCTACGCGGAGCTTAAGGGATATTTTCCCGAGGAATACGATCTCTCTCCCGATGAACTTGAAAAAGCCATTCGGGAGGAGGAAAACAAGCGAAGGATAGCTCTGGGTATGACCCAGTCTCCCCCTACTTATACTGCAAAATTTGCGGTTGTAGCTCCTGCCGCACAGAAGCCGCAGCACATCGACGGAGAAATCAAAGCCGTTAAACCGCAAGCCGCAGAAGTCAAAGCCGCTGCCTCTCCCGAAGCAGAGCTTGAAACAGGCACCGAAGAAGCGCCGGAAGCGGAAATCGCCGAAGCGGATAGCGTTGAAGCCTTTGCGGGCATTGACAAAGCGCCTGATCCGGTCGAAGAAGCAGCAGACACCGCCGAAGAAAGCCTCAGCAAAGTACCGTACGCCGAGGATGTTACCGACAATGAGCTTCTTAATAAATATCCGTCACTTGACGAGCTTCTCAGCGAGCTTGAAAACAACGGAGAAAGCACCGATAAAGGTACAGGCTCCGCCGACGGCGAAGCCGAAGAGACGGACGGACTTCGCAAAAAAGTCAACTGGTTTTTCGATTTTCTCGAAGTGTTTTCCATATGCATGGCATGCATAATCTTAACCTTCGCATTTGTTGCAAGACTTACAAGGGTCGACGGTCATTCCATGGATGACACGCTGAGCGACGGGCAGTATCTTGTAGTATCGAATCTGTTTTATACCCCCACCCCCGGCGATATAGTGGTGCTTCAGAACACCTCGCTCAATCAGTCTGTGCTGAAGGAGCCTCTTGTGAAGCGTATTATTGCCGTAGGAGGTCAGACCGTGGATATTGCCCTTGACGGCACCGTTACCATAACTGAAAAAGACGGCACTTCCTATGAGCCGGATCAGAGCTTTACAAAAGACGAGGAATATAAGGCAGCGCCTACCCACTGCGAAGTACCCGAGGGATATGTGTTCGTTATGGGAGATAACAGGAACGGATCAACGGACAGCCGTGACTACCGCGTCGGTATCGTAGACGAGCGCTGTATTTTCGGACGCGCTCTTGTGAGGATTATCCCCGTCGGTGAGTTTACCGTTTTCCATAATCCTTACACTACCGAATAATTCAGAAAGATTATATGATTAAACCGAAAAAGCTGAGACCCGGCAGCAGAGTTGCAATAGTTAGTCTGATACTGATTTATAGGAAGGTAATAATATGAAATGTGCAAATTGTGGTAATACCAATAGCGATAGTTTACATGATGAAGGAGATGCTATATATTGCTCAAAATGCTCTCATAGAACAAATAAATTAACAAATAAAGATGATACAGTAATATGTCCAGTGTGCCATTTTCCTCGAGACAGAAAAGCAATGTACTGTAAATGGTGTAATGACTCTTCTTGGGGAGACTATAGTACAGAAGCAGAAAAAATGAATAGGGAATATCAAAAAACAATTACTGATGATAATTTAGCTTTTGGAAAATACAAGAATTATAGTTCTGAAAAAATGGATAATTACAGTGATTACGACTTTCAAGCAGATTATTCTATCAATGAATCTACTGATTCGACAGCGGAAGATATTGGTAAAGGAATTGGTTTAATTGTAGCTGCTTGTTTGTTTTTAATTGGTATCGGCAAAGGTTTATATGAAAAAAGAAAGGAAAAGACGCAAAAGAAACATCTGAAAAATGAATGTCAATAAAAGAGATATATTTTTGAAAGAAAGATTATTTAGAAGCAACTAAGAATAACGAATATTCATAATATTTTCAATGGGAGTTTATTTACGATTGCTTTTATTGCGTTATTTTATTGGCATAATTGATGAATAAAAGATATGAAAGACAATAATAAGTATCAAGAAAGTTTATCAAAAGTTGTAATAAACTGGTTTCCAGGACATATGGCGAAAACAAGGCGGCTGATTTCGGAAAACCTGAAAAATGTTGATATTGTTATAGAGCTTCTGGACGCAAGAATACCCCGAAGCTCCGAAAACCCGGAAATAGCCCGCCTTATCGGAGACAAGCCGTCTCTTACCCTGTTCAACAAAGCTTCCCTTGCAGACTCCGAAGCAACCCGACGCTGGCAGGAAAGCTACAAAAGCAGCGGTCGGCAGATGCTTGCCGTGGACTGCAAGACAGGTGAAAACCTTAGCAAAATCGGCACCGAGGTTCGCCGTATACTTTCCCAAAAGATAAAAACATGGGAAGAAAAAGGTATGATAGGACGGCGTGTTCGCGCCATGATAGTGGGAATACCCAACGTGGGCAAGTCCTCCCTTGTGAACAGGCTGTCGGGGCAGAAAAAAGCAAAAGTAGAAAACCGCCCGGGAGTCACTCTTGCAAAACAGTGGGTGACTACAAATCAGGGCTTTGATCTTTTGGATATGCCCGGCGTGCTGTGGCCGAAGTTTGAGGACAAAATCACAGGCGAAAACCTTGCGGTGACCGGCGCTATCAAGGACACCGTGGTGGACACGGAGGAGCTTGGAATGATCCTTGCCGCCCGCCTGTTTGAGCTGTATCCCGACCTGTTCTGCGCGCGCTATAAGCTGACTCCCGACGAGGCGGATGGACTTGATCCCTACGACCTGCTGTGCGCAGTGGGCAAAAAGCGAGGATTTTTGGTATCGGGCGGAGACATAAACACGGAAAGAACAGCACTTATGCTGCTGGAGGAATTCCGCAGCGCCAAAATCGGCAGAATAACGCTTGAGGTGCCCGACAATGCTTGACCTTGATTTCGAAAAGCAGTTTTTGGGCGCCGATATCAAATACGTATGCGGCACGGACGAGGCGGGACGGGGTCCTCTTGCAGGTCCAGTGGTTGCCGCTGCCTGCATACTGCCCGAGGGACTTGTTATTGACGGACTTGACGACTCAAAAAAGCTGTCTGAGAAAAAGCGTGAGCGTCTTTACGGCGAGATATGCGAAAAAGCTCTTGCCTGGAGCGTTGCCATGTCAACTCCCGCGGAAATCGACGGAATCAATATTCTTGAAGCTTCCCTGCTGGCTATGCGCCGTGCCATTGACTCACTTTCAATAAAGCCGGATTTTGTACTTGTTGACGGCAACATTGACAGAGACTTTCAGATACCCGCAAAAGCCGTAATCGGCGGCGACGGTATTTCGCAGTCGATCGCCGCAGCGTCAATTTTGGCAAAAGTCACGAGAGACAGACTTTGCGCAGAGCTTGACGAAAAATATCCGCAGTACGGCTTTGCCGCTCATAAGGGATACCCGACAAAAGCGCACAAGCTGGCTGTTTACGAATACGGTCCCTGCCCCGAGCATCGCCGCTCATTTCTGTCGTTTCTTGAAAGAGACCGGGAAAAGCTTCAGACGGCTCTTGAAGCAAAGCGCGCAAAGGCGCAGGAGTGAGTCTCTGTATGGAAGACAAAACCAAACTTTTCGGCAAAATGGGAGAGGACAGTGCCGCCGCTTTTCTTTGCGGAAAAGGCTTTCACATAATTGAGCGAAACGCAAGAGTGGGTCATCTTGAAATCGACATCGTTGCAGAAAAGGACGGCACGGTGGCGTTTACGGAGGTAAAAACCCGCAGCGAATACCCCGGCTCCGACAGCCGTTTTTCCCGCCCCTGCTTTGCCGTTACCCGTTCAAAGCAGGAAAAGCTGATTGCCGCGGCAAGAGAATATATGAGGCGTGACACCTCCCTTTCCGGGCATCCGTTCAGGATAGATATAGTCGAGGTATACATACAACCGAAATGCGATAAATATAAAGTGCTGAAAATATATCATATGCCGAACTCGGTTCATCCGTAACCGACGCGGCGGGAGGCACTTTATGAAGCTTTTCGATCTGCACTGCGACACGCCCCTCGAGCTTTTTCTGAAAAAAGAAAAGCTATATAAAAACAGTTTGCACATATCCCTTGAAAAAGCCGAAGAATTTGAGAAATACATACAGTGCGCCGCAATATGGAGCGATCCGAGGCTTACGGAAGACCAATGCTTTCAGCGGTTTTTCGAAGCGGCGGAATTTTTCAAAGGTGAGCTGTCACGCTGCGGTGTGACGCTTATAAAAACAAAAAGGGATCTGAATGACAGTACTCGGCGCGGAGCAATTCTGGCAGTCGAGGGCGCACGGCTTTTGCGCGGAGAGCCTGACGGTATCGCCTCGCTGTATAATGAGGGCGTGCGCATTTTGACACTCGTCTGGAAAGGCAGCGACTGGGCGGGTGGTGCATGGGACACAAACGGGCCGCTTTCGCCGCAGGGAGCCGAGTGCGTTGAAATGTGCCTTGACACAGGCGTAATCCCCGATGTATCTCACGGAAGCCCCGAGCTTATCTCCCGAGTGCTTGACATAGCCGAAAAGCGTGGTGCTTCTCCCCTTGCAACTCACTCAAACAGCTTTTCGGTTAATCCTCACAGGAGAAACCTCAGTGATGAGCTGTTCAGGCGTATATGCCATATGGGCGGACTGTGCGGTATAAATCTGTGTCCCGATCACCTGTGCGGCGGTAATGCCTCCCGGGACGATATACTTCGGCATATTGAGCATTACATAAATCTTGGCGGCGAGGAAAACATCGCTCTCGGCTGTGACTATGACGGCATTTCCGAAGTACCCGACGGAATTGAAGATATTTCACATCTGCCCCGACTGTATGATGCCGCCGTAAAGCGCTTCGGCGCAAATAGTGCCGACAGACTTTTTTTCGAAAACGCCAATAAATATATGTTAAATAATCTTCCGGACTGAGTTCCGAGGAAAGGATATACAAATGAAATACATCAGCACAAGAGACACGGGAGTCTCCCCCGTCGGCGTCAGCTCCGCCGAGGCTATCAAAAAAGGACTTGCTCCGGACAAGGGTCTTTATATGCCTGTCTCGATCCCCAAGGTCGACATTGAATTTATTAAGAGGCTTTGCTCCATGTCCTATGACAGGCGTGCCGCCGAGATACTTTCACTGTTTCTCGATGATTACGACAGAGACTCTCTTGCAAAGGACTGCAGCGAAGCTTACGGAAGCACGCGCTTTACCGGCGGAGCCGCTCCCCTTAAAGCTGTTGGCGGCAATATGTACTCCCTTGAACTGTGGCACGGTCCTACCTGCGCATTTAAGGATATGGCCCTGCAGATAATGCCCCGCCTTTTGTCCTCCGCTTTGAAAATGACGGGAGAGAGGCGCCGCGCTCATATACTTGTGGCAACCTCAGGCGACACGGGCAAGGCTGCGCTTGAAGGCTACAAGGATGTTGACGGCGTTGATATTACCGTATTCTACCCCGTTGACGGCGTTTCCGCAATGCAGAAGCGTCAGATGACCACCCAAACCGGAGACAATGTAAATGTTTGCGCCGTACGCGGCAATTTTGACGACGCGCAGAACGGTGTAAAAGCCATTTTTGCTGACAGCGCCATGGCAGATGAAGCTGAAAAGCGCGGTTTCTTCTTCTCCAGCGCAAACTCCATTAACTGGGGCAGACTGGCTCCCCAGATCGTTTATTATTTCTCCGCCTACTGCGATCTTATGAATAAATATTCATTGGCCGCAGGCGAGCAAATCAACGTATGCGTCCCCACAGGCAACTTCGGCAATATTTTCGCCGCATATATTGCACGGGAAATGGGGCTTCCCGTTAAGCGTTTTATATGCGCATCCAACTCCAACTGCGTGCTTACGGACTTTATACGCACGGGAGTATACGACCGAACCAG
>CAMFEL010000058.1 GCA_945949385.1 uncultured Clostridia bacterium
GCCGAACAGGAAGGAGCCGAAAATGCCGAGGTTAGGTCTCCACATAGCGAAGATAACAAGGGCGATGGCAAGCCAGCCGCGGTCGCCGAAGCCTTCGTTTGACCACACGCCGTTGGCGTAGTCCATAACATAGTACAGACCGCCGAGACCTGCAATCATACTGCCTATACAGGTTGCAAAATACTTGTTTCTGTTTACACTGATACCCGCCGCATCGGCAGTTCCGGGGTTTTCGCCCACGGCGCGCAGCTCAAGTCCCACTCTCGTCTTTTTAAGAATTATTGCAACGGCAATGGCAATTGCTATGGCAAGATACGTCATAAAACCGTAGTTCAGAAAAATATCACCAAACCAGCCGAGACTTTCGGCAAAGGGAAGTTTTTTCGTGAAAAAGCTGCTTGTGTTGGTAAGCGCTATAGAGGGTACATCGCTTCCGGTAAGCTTTACCATGGAAGCTCCGAAAAAGTTTCCGAAGCCCGTACCGAAGGTGGTATTGGCAAGACCGGTCACATTCTGGTTTGCCCTCAGCGTTACCGTCAGAAAACAGTATATAAGTCCCATGATCAGAGAGCCCAGAAGCGAGCAAAGTACGGGTATGAGAATTGCAAGAGCGGGGTTTATGTCCGCCCTGCTTGTAAGAGTCTCCTCGTACAGAAAAGCGCCTATGACGCCGGATATGCCGCCTACATACATAATACCCGGAATACCGAGGTTAAGGTTGCCGCTTTTTTCCGTCAGAATTTCTCCCGTGGAGCCGTACAGAATGGGAACGCCCTGCACCACGGCGCGCTGCAGGAAGGTTACAATCATTGATGCTGAAATCACTTTGCTGCCTCCTTATGCGCTTTATGGAATTTTATCTGATAGTTGATAAAGAACTCGCTGCCGATTATAAAGAACAGAATAATTCCCGTAATTATATCGGAAAAGGACTGATTGAGACGGAACACGGTGGATATTTCGTTGGCTCCTTTTTCAAGAAACACAAGGAGAAACGAGGTAAACACCATAAATATGGGGTTGAATTTCGCAAGCCACGATACCATGATCGCCGTAAATCCGCGTCCACCGGCGGTAGTGGTGGTAATGGTGTGGTTAGTGGAGCCTACCAGAAGAAGTCCCGCTATACCGCATATCGCTCCCGAAAGAAGCATTGTCCTGATTATAACCTTCTTAACACTTATGCCTATGTAGCGCGCAGTGTTTTCGCTCTCGCCCACAACTGCTATTTCATAGCCGTGCTTGGAATAACGCAGGTAAACGAACATTGCCACGGTTATGACCGCAACGATTATAATGTTCAGAAGATAATCGTATTCGCCGACAGTGGGAAACCATCCCTCACGCCCCGCCTGATTGATAATACCTATCTTTCCGGAGCCCTTGGGAACCTCCCACACCATAACGAAATATGATACAAGCTGTATGCCCACATAGTTCATCATAAGTGTGAACAGCGTCTCGTTGGTATTCCACTTCGCCTTGAACAGCGCGGGAATAACCGCCCAGATTGCGCCCGCCAGTATGCTGGAAACCGTCATAACAACGATAAGCAGCCAGTTGGGTATCTTGCCGCCCAGAAGAATCATACAGGCAGCGGTTGCAAGACCGCCGATAAGCACCTGACCCTCGGCACCTATGTTCCAAAAGCGCATTTTGAAGGCGGGAGTTACCGCAAGAGACACGCAAAGCAGCATTGCAAGGCTTTGCAGAAGGTTCCATATTCTGCGCTCGGAGCAGAAAGACCTATGCACCATAGTCTTATACACCATAAGAGGGTTTTCTCCGGTCAGCAGCATGGTAACAACGGCGCTGACAACAAGTGCGGCAAGCACCGCGCAGGCACGCACCGCCCATGATTTGTACCAGGGCATAGCGTCTCTTTTAACGATATGTATAAAAGGCTCGCGCTTTTTCTTTGCCGCAGCAGCGGGGGATGCGGCATTCATATTCTGCTTTTCCACACTTACGCCTCCTTTTTTGCTTTTTCTTCGGCTTCTTCGACTCCGGCACCGGTCATCATCAGACCGATCTGCTCTTTCGTAGCCTTTCTGGCATCTACCACGCCGGTAACCTTGCCGGAGGAAAGCACCATAATTCTGTCGCACAGCTCCAGAAGAACATCAAGGTCCTCTCCTACGAAGATAACTGCCACGCCGCTCTTTTTCTGCTGATTGAGCAGATTGTATATGGCGTATGAGGAGTTGATGTCAAGTCCTCTGACGGGGTATGCCGCCATAAGCACCGTGGGAGCCGCCGCTATTTCGCGTCCCACAAGCACCTTTTGTACATTGCCTCCGGACAGCCGTCTTACAGGGGTGGTGGCGCCGGGGGTGACCACATCAAGATCATGGATTATAGTTTCCGCAAGGTCTTTGGGCTGCTTGCGCTCAAGGAACACGGTATGCCCCTTGCGGTAGCTTCTCAGCATCATATTGTCTATGATGTCCATATTGCCCACAAGTCCCATGCCCAGCCTGTCCTCGGGCACGAATGAAAGCCGCACGCCCAGATCTCTTATCTGGAGGGGCGTTTTGTCTCTCAGATCGTCTGCCTTGCCCGTTTTGGGATTGTTGTATAAAATCTTTCCGCTTTCAATATGCTGAAGTCCGGCAATAGCCTCAAGCAGCTCACGCTGACCGCTTCCGGCAATACCCGCAATACCGAGAATTTCGCCGCTGCGGGCGGAAAACGAAACATTGTCAAGAAGCTTTGTACCCTCGTGGCTTATGCAGTTCACCTTTTCCACCACAAGTCTGTCTCTTGGGAATTCCGGCTCGCCGCGCTCTATATTCAGGCTTATTTTCTTGCCCACCATCATTTCGGTGAGACTGCTTTCGTCTGTTCCCGCCGTGTTTACGGTGCCGATATACTCTCCCTTTCTCAAAACAGAAACTCTGTCCGATATGGACAGCACCTCGTGGAGTTTATGGGTGATTATAATGATAGCTTTGCCGTCGTCTCTCATACGGCGAAGCACATCAAACAGCCTGTCTATTTCCTGTGGGGTCAGAACGGCGGTAGGCTCGTCAAGAATAAGAATATCCGCACCGCGGTAAAGCGCCTTGATTATCTCCACGGTCTGCTTTTCCGAAACGGACATTTCGTAAACCTTTTTCTCCGGGTCCATTACAAAGCCGTAACGCTCCGTAATCTCTCTGACCTTTGCCACGGAGCGCTTCATACTGAAGCCCTCTTTATCCTTTATTCCGAGAATTATGTTTTCAGCGGCACTGAAAATGTCCACCAGTTTGAAATGCTGATGGATCATTCCGATACCGTACCGGAATGCGTCCTTGGGCGAGGAGATAACAACCTCCCTGCCGTCAACAAAGATCTGACCCTCATCAGGGTAATAAATGCCCGAAATCATATTCATAAGAGTAGTCTTGCCGCTTCCGTTTTCACCGAGGACGGCAAGAATCTCCCCGCGTCTGACCTGCAGGTTCACATCTTTATTGGCAACTACGTGTCCGAAGCTTTTCGAGACACCTTTCAGTTCTATCGCAATATTTTCTTCCACTGGAAACCTCCGAAAAAAAGCCTTTATAAATGCCATTACGACCGTATAAAAGCGGTCGTAAAACATTCAAGGGGATGGGGTACTTTTGTACCCCGTCCCCGTATGAACATTACTTTTGGATAAATCAGCCGTAGTTTCTGTCAAGCAGAGTGATGCCGTCGATCTCGAGCTGGAAGTAAGGTGCGCTGCGGAACTCGGACTCATGGAAGTAGCCGTCGGACACAACAGCGGTGTCAGCCTCGTAGTTAGCGTCGGTATCAACATCAGCCATGAGAGTTTCGTCAACAGCCTTGCCGCCTACGGTAAAGGTGGTTACATCGAATACGTGGCGGGTGCCGTCCTCAAGCTCTTTCTTTGCCGCTGCGATAGCATCAGCGGTGCCCTCAGCTGCTGCCTGCTCGTTAACTTCGGTAAGAAGAACGGATTCGGTAGCAAGAGTACCCGTCCAGTCAGCGGGAATCTTTTCACCGTTCTGAACTGCCTTGATTACATATTCGTAGTAAGGAGCCCAGTTGATTCTGGAGGAAACGATGAAGGTGTTGGGGCAAGCTGCAACGGTGCTGCCGTTGTAGGAAACATTGGGAACACCTGCGGTCTCGCATGCGGTAGGAGCACCCATGGAGTCAGCGTGCTGGCTGATGAGCTTGCAGCCGGAAGCGATAAGCTTGTTGGCAGCTTCCTTCTCGGCGGTCTCATCGTACCAGGAGCCGGTAAAGGTTACTTCCATGGTAACGGTGGGGCATACGGACTTAGCGCCGAGGTAGAAGGATGTATAGCCGGACATAACCTCAGCATAGGTGAATGCGCCGACGTAGCCCATCTTAGCCTCTTCAGCCTTAAACTCGCCTGCAGCGATCATCTCGTTGAGCTTCATACCTGCAGCGATGCCGGCAAGGTATCTGCCCTCGTAGATGGAAGCAAATGCGTTGTGATAGTTGTCAAGTCCCTCGGTGTGAGCCTTGGTGCCGGTTGCATGGCAGAACTGAACATCGGGATACTTCTTAGCTGCCTCGATCATGTAGTCCTCGTGACCGAAAGAGTCAGCGAAGATGATGGTGCAGCCCTGATCCACCAGATCCTCGGCAGCCTCGAAGCACTCCTGTCCTTCGGGGATGTTGGTCTTGTAGATAAACTGGGACTTCTCAAAGCCGAGAGTCTCAAGGGCTTCGTCAGCGGCCTTGATGAAGTTGAGGTCATAGGTGGAGTTCTCATCGTGCAGGAAGATGAATCCTACCTTGATAGCCTCTGCGTTGTCCTTGTCGGTGTCGGTCTTGCCGCAGGAAGCCAGCGCAAAGGTACCGATAAGGGTTGCAATTGCCAGAAGCACTGCAAGAATCTTTCTGTTCATTGGTATATCCTCCGTAAAAAATTATTTTTTTGAGAGACAGGCTCTCAGTTAAACATAAGTAAAAAATGAAAAAGCGTCAGCAGAATTCCACGCCGCCCTCTACGCTCATTGATTTGATGCGTGCAAGCGACTCTACTCTTATTCCCTGCGACCTTACAAGCTCTCCGCCCTTCTGGTAAGCCTTTTCAACGGCGATGCCGCAGCCGGCAACCTCGGCTCCCGCAGCGTTTACGAGAGATATAAGAGCCGTCAGCGCGCTTCCCTTTGCCAGAAAGTCGTCTATAATAAGCACCCTGTCGTCGGGACTGAGAAATTCCTTTGACACTACTATGTCGTATGTGGTTTTATGTGTGTAAGACTCCACCTGGGAGGTATACACATCGGCATATATGTTGTTGGTCTTTGTCTTTTTGGCAAATACCACCGGAACACCGAAATACTGAGCGGTAAGACAGGCAATGCCGATGCCGGAGGCTTCGATGGTCAGAACCCTCGTTATATTCTCACCCTCGTAAAGACGCTTAAACTCCTTGCCCAGCTCGCACAGAAAGCCTACATCGATCTGATGGTTAAGAAAGCTGTCGACTTTAAGCACATCGCCCTCGCCGACCTTACCGTCTTTGCGGATTCTCTCTTCAAGAAGCTTCATAATATACAGCGCCTTTCTTTAATATACCGTATTTGTTTCAGGTTTCTTAATATATTTTTATTATACCGATTTGTTTTTGCGTTTGCAACAGTTTTATCGACAAAAATAACGATTTGGATATTTCGATATTTTTAATTGATTTTTTGAAATAAAAACATCAAAAGTACTAAAAAATCGTGTAATGCAGATGTAAACTGTATTGTTTATTCATATAAATACCGTAAAAGCAAATCATGACCGGCGGGTGAAAAGCCACCAATTCTTCCGACATTTGCAAATTTGCCCCGCCTGCGTGGCAGACGATACTTAACAGGTGGTTTTCTGAAACGAAAAAGGAAGCGCGGTGCGCTTCCCTTTTCCGGTCCCGATCAACCGAATATTTCTTCCAGTATCTCGACTATTTTGAATTTTACTTTATATTTGGTTTTCCCGCCGTCGGTTATGGCTTTGTACTGCTCGTCCGTAAAGCCTGCGGCAATAAAGGTATCCTCTCTCTCCTCAGCCGTAGAGGTGCAAAGAGGCGGGTACAGCACACACCACCAGTTATGACCGTCTCCCTCTCCGATTATGACTCTCAGCGATGTATAGGTGCCGGCGGGCAGCACAAAGTCCTCGTAAGTGCGCTCCGGATATTTTTCGCTTCCGAGCTCAACGGAAACACCGTAAGTATAACCCTCTGCCTCTACCGTTCGGAGGGCGGCGGCGCACAGTCTTTCCCTGTTTGCGGACAGAACGGCCTGCGCGCTTTCCTTGTCGGTACCCATATCAAGGGCGCAGGCTTCACGCAGAACGGCGTCGCGCACCTCAAGCTTCAAAGCCTGATCCTCGTCGGAATCGGAATTTGCTATAACATGGAGTCTTACAAGATCGCTGTATATCTTCTCCTCCCCGTTTACGGGCAGGACCGACAGGACTATAACGGCAAACAGCACCGCGCAGCACAGCGAGACCATTACTTTGACTTTCATAAAAAGCATACCAAACCTTTCTTTATTTGTTTTTCGGTACGGTATTATTCCCCTGAAAGTCTTATTTATACACGCCTTTTTATTTTTTCAGTCCCTGTGAGCGTCGCAGAGATAAACACGGCAGTCGCATTCGTCCCAGCCCCGGTCGTTGAACAGGGCGTAAATTTTTATTTTTTTGCCGCACAATCCGGGAGCAAGAGGCAGGAAAAAGGTATTGTTCCTGTCGCTGTCCATAACTCTGTGCTCCCACATATTCGCCTTGTATTCCGGCGCTCGCAAGGGGAAGCCCGCAAGATCGCCGTCGATCTCGGCACAGCAGTATACGCCCTCGGCGCCGTGTACACCGTTTACCGCAACTGCTATTCTCGCCCCGTCCCGGTACTCCGGCAGGGTAAATTCGCCGAATCGCATAGCCTGCGTAACTGCAAGGCGACCGGGCGCCTGAAGATTGTTGGCGCGGGGATTTTCCGTTTTGACGGTACAGCCGTCTTTAATAAGCCTTACGGCGTATATTCTGTCCGGAGGCTCCGGAATACGCAGGTATCTGAAGGCTCCCTGCGGCTTATATGTAAGCTTTATCATACCCCCGCAAAGGCTGTATTCGTCGTGGACGGAAAAGCGCACAACGCCGATTTCGGCATCCCTCAGCTTTTCAAGGTCACAAAGAGGGGCGGCGCTCCAATTTTCCAGCTCCGTTGAAGTCTCCGCCACGGTGGGAATGTTCTGAGCCGCCACCTCGGGGGTGGGAGCTGCCGCGGCAAAGCATTCTATTTCTATACTGTCCGCCGTAACTGTGTGTCCGAAATCCACTCTGAGACATCCGCCCTTTATACGGGAGCCCATGCCGCAGTATGTTCTTGACTGAGCGTCAAAAAACGTATCGGGGCGTCCGTCAAACATGGCGGCGCTTTCACAGCCGCGCAGTCTATATGTGCGCTGAGAGAAAAACGCCTCCCTTGCCGCCTTTATCTGCGGCACCGCGGTTTCCCCGCTGCGGCGCAGGCTGCGAGCCTCAAGGCAATCGTTGTCTATGGCAAAGGCACAAACCTCGTACAGCTTTTCTCCCTCCTGCGGTCTCCACTTAAAGCCGTCAAGGACTCCCAGCGCAACCGGTGCCGCTTCAAGAGTGCCGAAAGTAATATTCAGCTTGCAGTTCTTTTCTTTTTTGCAGGATATAAGCCGCGGCTCGCTCTCTTTTTGCAGAATTCTTATGTATGTCACACCGTCTGCATCCTCTTTTACGGTGTGATATTTACAACCCGCGACAATGCTGTCCGCTTCATCGGCTGTTGACACTTCTATAAGGGCAGCTCTGAAAGGAAGCAGCTCTATCTCCACGCTGTCGCCGTATTCAAATACGCCCAAATGCTCTTCATAAGGATGGCGCAGGTTTACACAGAACTCCTCTGTGCAGTCCTCAAGCCCCACAAAAGCGTCGAGCGTCAGAGTAATTCTCTTTGTCTCCCATGTATCGTTGCCGGTGGAGATCCAGCGCTTTCTGCCGTTTCCTCTGGAGCAGGCATTGGCGCCGTATTCCTTTGGCAGCAGCTTGCCTTTTACAAGAATATCCGCGTTCTTTGCGTGAAGGTTGTATATTCGTGCAAGGGTCGCCTGCTCGTCGTCCCGCATAAGCCACGGGTTGCCGTAGATTTCGGGGGCAAGAATAAGGCTACGGTTGAACGCCTGATAGACAAGCTCGTCCTCAAAATAGTCTATGCAGGAGGAAATACACACGCCGTGATCCTCGCAAAGCCTTGACAGACCCGGCACATGACCGCGTGAGAACATATAAGCCCTGTTGTGCATGGCGGTCACGGGGTTGCATATGAGCACATCCGTATATGTCTCGGAGCCGTTCCACAGAAAAGTGGTGGCGTATTTCTCGCTGCCGTAAAGTTCAAGGCGGTGGTTTAGCACAATAAGCTCCGGGCAGTAGCGGCGGCAACGGGCAAGCATTTCTCCGAAGGTGTCCGCCATATTCTCTCTGAGCCCGCCGCACACCGCGTCCAGCTTAAATTCTCCGAAGCCGTAGTCGCGGCAGAGATGAACGAAAAACTCAAAGCGTTTTTGCTTTGTCTCCTCCGTGTCGCCGAAGCCGTCGGGGCCGCCCCACAGACCGAGGCGTACACCCATGCCGAGGGCAGTCTCGGCTATACGTTTCCAGCCGTCGGGGTAGTTTTTTTGAAACCTTTCGCTGTCCGTGTCCCCGTATACGCCTGCGCCGTCGAAATTGCCAGCGTCCCAGGCGTAGATGCCGAGGCGCATACCGTAGGCATCTCTCAGCCATTTGAAATATTCAAGATTTATAAGGGTCTGCCCTTCCGTGGAGCCCTCGTTTGTATTGTTTATCCATGTGAAATACTGGGGCACGGAGGGGGTCATGTTGTCGGCGCCCGCGTATTTTTTGTATTTTCTCATATGGAGTCTCCTTTATGCCGCCAAAAATTCGGTGCAAGGGATTTTATGCTTTTATACAAGTCTCGATCTCGTCCCGCCTGCTTCAAAGGAACGGATATTCTCCGCGATCTCCGCAAGGCAGCGGCTTCTTGCCTCAAATGAGCCCCAAGCCATATGAGGAGTCAGCAGTACATTGTCAAGTCCCATAATCTCCGTATAGGGACTGCTTTCGGGGAACGGCTCCTGCGAATACACATCCACACCCACAGCGCCCAGCCGCCCGTTTTTGACTGCCTCGCACAGCGCAGCCTCGTCGCAAACGGCGCCCCTTGCCACATTTACAAGTATTGCATCCTTTTTCATCATGGCAATGCGCTCGCGGGAAATAAGTCCGCGGGTCTCCTCCGTCAGAGGAGTATGCAGCGTGATAATGTCGGCGTTTTTGCAAAGAGTATCAATATCCGCACATTCAAAATCGGGAACGGGAACTCTTTTATTTGCTATAACACGGCATCCCATGGCAACGGCCGCCGCCGCTACTCTGCGTCCGATATTTCCGAGGCCCACAATGCCCCACGTTTTCCCGCTGATTTCGTGATAAACGGGCTCAAGCCTGTTGGGAACATCCCCTGCACTGTAGCTGCCGCTCCTGACCCAGCCGTTGTACTCTCCGAGATGGGTGGCAAGGGACAGCACCATGGCAAGAGTAGTCTGCGCCACGCTGTCCGTGGAATATCCGCTTACATTGCACACAGCAACGCCGCGTCTTTTCATATATTCAAGATCCACATTGTCGCAGCCCGTTGCCGCGATACAAATAAGCTTTAGGTTCGGTGCTTCTCCCACGGTGTCTCTGTTCAGCTTCACTTTGTTTATTATCACCGTCTCGGCGTCGCCGATCCGTTGCGACACCTGCGCCGGGGATGTATGGGAATATATAACCGTCTCGCCCATAGAAGTCACGGGGGAAAGGTCAATATCGTCCCCCAGCGTTGCGGCGTCAAGAAATACGGTTTTCATAGGCTTTTCCTTTCGTAATCGGACGTTTTATGCCGCTTTCGGCGCGGCGCACTGTATATAAAAAGCGGGAGCTGATTTATCAGCCCCCGTTTTCATTACTTGAATTTACGCTTTCTTGCTGCCTCAGACTTTTTCTTTTTCTTTACGCTGGGCTTTTCGTAACATTCTCTTTTGCGAAGCTCGGCCTGGATACCGGATCTCTGGCACTGACGCTTAAAGCGGCGGAGCGCGCTGTCAAGAGACTCATTCTCTTTTACTCTGATTTCTGCCATTATCTGTTTCCCTCCCCTCGCTTTATGCGCTGTGAAGCGCCGGATTGCACTTCTTTAATATTATATCCGTCACAAACCCGATTGTCAAGAATAATTTCACGCTTTTTTGAAAAAAATGTATCCGAAATGTATTACTTAGCCACGATATTTACTATCTTGCCGGGAACATAGATCTCTTTTACAATCGTTTTGCCCTCCAGCAAAGCAGCGATCTTTTCGTCAGCCCTTGCCGCGTTTATTGCCTCGTCACGGGTCGCCTCGCGGGAAACGGTTACGGTGGAGCGCAGCTTTCCGCATATCTGTACGGCTATTTCCACAGTATCGTCCACGGTCTTTGCCTCGTCGTAGTCGGGCCACTTGCCCGTAGACAGCATTCCCTCGCCGCCGCACTGCTCCCATATCTCCTCGCACAGATGAGGCGCGTAGGGGCAAAGCAGGCTGACAAAGGTCTTAAGCTCGTCAACGGTAAGAGAGCCGTGATCGTAGATTTCGTTAATAAGCGTCATAAGAGCGGCGATGCCCGTGTTGAACTTCATTTCCTCTATATCCCGAGTGACCTTTTTAACGGTCTTATGGAAAGAAGCCTCAAGCTCGGGTGTAACGCCTGTTCCCCGGGCAATATCCGTAAGTCCCGCAGTCCTTTCAAGGAAGCGCTTGCAGCCTTTTACGCTGCTTTCAGACCAGGGCGCAGCTTTTTCATAGTCGCCCATAAAGAGCACATATACTCTCAGCACATCAGCGCCGTACTTATCCACCACATCCAGCGGGTCAATGACATTACCCTTGGATTTTGACATCTTATCGCCGTCGGGACCCAGTATAAGTCCCTGCGCCGTTCTTTTGGCATAGGGCTCCGGACAGGGCACTTCACCTATGTCGTACAGGAAATGATGCCAGAAACGGGAGTATATCATATGTCTGGTAACATGCTCCATACCGCCGTTGTACCAGTCCACGGGCAGCCAATATTTCATTTTTTCCTTATCGGCAAAACGCTCGCTGTTGTGGGGATCGATGTAACGCAGGAAATACCAGGAGGAGCCTGCCCACTGAGGCATGGTGTCAGTCTCGCGCTTTGCGGGGCCTCCGCATTTGGGACACTTGCAGTTTACGAAGCTGTCAAGCTTAGCAAGAGGGCTTTCCCCTCCCACGCCGGGCTCGAAGTTTTCCATATCGGGCAGCTTAAGCGGCAGCTGGTCATAGGGAACGCCCACCATGCCGCACTTGGGACAGTGAACGATGGGGATAGGCTCGCCCCAGTAGCGCTGACGGTTGAACGCCCAATCCTTCATCTTGTACTGG
>CAMFEL010000059.1 GCA_945949385.1 uncultured Clostridia bacterium
TCGGTTAACCTATTTTGAACCACGCGACTATCGCGTGGTTTTCGTTTTACAAAAACAGCGATGCCCGGCCGTTATGCCGGGCATCGCTTGTTTTTAACGGTATCAGTCGCTTTCAATCTTTGCTCGTGTAAATATTTCCTGTTTGAGTATTGAAATAAAATATTTGTAATGGTATACTTTTTATATATCTGTTTGTCTCAAGTGCCTCTTATATAAAAAACAAATCGTGAGGTGAAAATGTCTATGATAAGCAGCAGAGACAATTGTCCTTGGCTGTCGGTAATAATACCGATATATAACAAGGAAAAGTACTTACGTGAGTGTTTAGATTCAATCACAGCACAGACATTCGGCGATTTTGAAGTGATTCTGGCTGACGACGGATCAACAGACTCTTCCGGGGAAATATGCAAAGCATATGCCGGCAGAGACAGCAGAATGCATTATTTCAAAAAGGAAAACGGAGGAGTGTTTCAAACCAAAATATTCGGTGCCGAAAAAGCTTCCGGAACATATATAACCTTTTGCGATTCAGATGATTTTTATGCCGATAAAAACGCTTTCAGGGTAATGCATGACGAGCTGGCAAGCGGCAGCTATTCTGTACTTCAGTTCGGGTATTTCAAGAAATACAATCATTTGAAGCGAATTATAAAAGCGGTAAATGAACCCGTTATTGTTGACAGAGATACTTTTTTGAGCCGGGAATATCCGAAATTACTCTGCAGTCATTGGGACAGTTCCCGTTTGACCACCGGTGTATGTAACAAAGTATATCATCGTAAGCTGTTTGAAAACCTTCCCCGATCCGACGAATCGGAAAGAGTATTCTGGGGAGATGATCAGATAATAAATTTACACCTTTTATCCAAAGGCGAGTCACTTCGTATTATTCCGAAGCCGCTGTACTGCTATCGCCGGTTCAGCGGCGGCACCAACGATTTCTCGCTTCATACAATGGAAGATGTAGACACTATAAAGAAATATCAGCTATATTTTTTGGACAGTTATTCGGGTGATTCAAAAAATCAAATGAAAGAAGTGCTGTTTTATGAGCTCGCCGATTGGTTTTTCAATTATGTTCAGCAAGCACTAAATCATCTTGACAAAAAACATCTGAGATCATTAATTGAAGATACGCTTCAGCTTCCGAGATTTAAGCTTGCCGAAGAATACTATTTAACAAATAAAGAGGAAAGCCGTGAGGCAGCAAACCTTTTGCGAAAAGCCGATGCTGACAGCTATATTATCAAGGCAACGGAATATCACGGTAAAAAATCCGCAAAAGACATTTTGGTAAGTTTTCTGAAGAAAATTTATGCGTCTGTTTAAGTCTTGCACCGGCTTATACTGCGTCACAGACCTATTCCAAACAAGTTTTCCGCATTTTTAACTGTAGCCGCAGCCAATTCCTCCTCATTTTCGCCCCTCGCCGCCGCCACTGCTTCAAGAGTACGGAACATATAAGCGGAGCAATTCACCTTTCCGCGGTAGGGAACAGGGGGCAGATACGGGCAGTCCGTCTCAATCAGCAGCCTGTCAGTCGGCACACTTCTCAATGCATTTCTTACGTTTTCCGCGTTCTTGTAGGTAACAGGTCCGCCGAATGAAATATACCATCCCAGCCGCAGATACTCAAGTGCAGTTTCCGCACTGCCCGAATATCCGTGCATAACTCCGATAACTCCCGGGTGCTGTTTTATCATTTCGAGAGTTTTGCCGTGAGCGTCTCTGTCGTGAACGATCACGGGAATGCCCAAAGATTTTGCCGCACTGAGCTGTACATCAAACGCACGGTGCTGAATGTCCCGGTCAATATCCCAGTGATAGTCAAGGCCTATTTCACCAAGCGCCACAGCCTTGGGGTGAGAAAGCAGGGAAGCGATTTCCTCCACTGTGTCTTCAAGTATGTCTGAGAATCTTTCCGCATCCTCGGGATGCAGACCGCAGGCGGCATATACATTTTTATATTTGTCCGCAAGAGCCAGAGACTCACGTGAGGACTTCGGATCGGTTCCGCAGTTGATAAAGCCTATTATTCCCGCCCCGAAGGAATCCTTGATTGCGCCCTCGGCTCCGCCGGGATACTCACTTTCAAAGCGCCCGTCGTTGTAGTGGGCATGCGTGTCAAACAGCCTCATTGTTCCGTTTTTCTCCGTTAAAATATTTACATTTACATAAGGGGACCGCACAGCGGTCCCCCTTTTTCTCATCTTACACGCTCACCCAGCGGCGTGTCCTCGGCAAGAAATACCACTCTGACCGTGTCTTCACCGGAAGCAAGTATCATTCCGTTTGACTCAACTCCGCAAAGCACACAGGGCTTGAGATTTGCCACAAGAATTATTTTTTTACCTATAAGCGCTTCAGGCTCATAGAACTTGGCAATTCCGGAAACCACCTGACGCTTTTCGTACCCGAGATCAACGGAAAGCTTCAGAAGCTTCTTTGCCTTCGGCACTCTTTCGCAGGCGATGATCTGAGCAGTTCTCAGCTCAACTCCCATAAAATCGTCAATGCCGATCTGAGCAACTGCTTCGGGCTTTTCCTGTGCTTTTTTAATAGCCTCAGCCTGCTTTTTAGCCGCCTCTATCTCGGCATTAACGGTCTCCATCATTTTCTTCTCGTCGATTCTTGAGAAGAGCATCTCTCCCTCACCGACAGCTCCGCCGGGCACAAGGGCACCGAAGCGCTCGATAGACTCATAAGTATCAAGATCCGTTCCAAGCTGTCTGAATACAGACTTACAGGTGCCGGGAATAGCGGGAGTAAGAAGAACCGCTGCTACTCGTATACACTCAAGCAGATTATAGATAACGGTACCGAGTCTCTCTCTGTCTGCTTCATTTTTTGCAAGAACCCAGGGAGCGGTTTCGTCAATATACTTATTACTGCGGCGAAGCATATTGAACACATTCTCCAAAGCATCCGCAATATGGTATTCGTCCATATCGGCAGTGAATTTCTTCACAGCCTCCGCCACAGCGGCTTTCAGCTCGCCGTCCGTGCCTTCATCGCCTGCGGGAGCGGGAACAACGCCGTCAAAATACTTTTTGGTCATTGCAACGGTACGGCTTACAAGATTGCCCAGATTGTTGGCAAGATCGTTGTTGTAGCGCGCAATAACATTTTCGTAGGTAATTGAGCCGTCGGAGGCAAAGGGCATTTCAGCAAGTGCGTAATACCTTACGCCGTCAACTCCGAAATGCTCAGCCATTTTGTCGGCGTATATAACATTGCCTTTTGACTTTGACATTTTATCCGTGCCGAAATTGAACCAGGGATGGCCGAACACCTTTTTCGGCAGGGGAAGACCCAGCGCCATTAAGAAAATAGGCCAGTATATCGTGTGGAAGCGGAGAATATCCTTGCCGATTATGTGAACCTCGGCAGGCCAGTACTTTTTGAACAGCTCCGGCTGCTCCTCAAGGTCGGGGTCATAGCCGAGAGCGGTAATATAGTTCATAAGCGCGTCAAGCCATACATAAACCACATGCTTTTCGTCAAAGGTCTGAATACCCCATTTAAAAGAAGTTCTGGACACGCAAAGATCCTGAAGTCCCGCTTTCAAAAAATTGTTTACCATTTCTTTTTTGCGGGCTTCCGGCTGAATAAAATCGGGGTTATTTTCGATATGCTCCATAAGGCGGTCGGCATATTTGCTCATTCTGAAGAAATACGCTTCCTCTTTAGCCTTTTTAACAGGTGCGCCGCAATCGGGGCACTTGCCGTCAACCACCTGAGTTTCCGTAAAAAAGGATTCGCAGGGAGTGCAGTACCATCCGCTGTATTCACCCTTGTAAATATCGCCCTGATCGTAGAGCTTTTTGAAAACATGACTTACAGCCTTTTCGTGGTAATCGTCGGTGGTGCGGATAAATTTATCGTAAGACGCGCCCATGAGATCCCATATGCCTCGTATCTCACCGGACACCTTGTCAACATACTCCTTGGGAGTTATACCTGCAGCGGCTGCCTTTTCCTCTATTTTCTGACCGTGCTCATCGGTACCCGTGAGGAAAAACACATCATAGCCTCTCTGCCTCTTGTAGCGAGCCACACAGTCGGTCATGATAACCTCATAGGTATTGCCGAAATGCGGCTTCTGCGAAGCATATGCGATCGCTGTGGTAATAAAAAACTTTTCCTTTTCCATCGTGTTATTCCTCCTTGTTTTCAGCACTTATAAGCTGCTTATATAATGTGCCTTTCGGCACGCCGCGTTCCTTTGCGGCAGCCTTTATGGCGTCCATTCGCGAGAGTCCCGCGGACTCATACTTTCTGACGTGCTCCTCCGGGTCATCCGGCCATTCGGCGGATTTTGTATCATGAATTCCGCCTTCTACGACCAGTACATATTCTCCCTTGGGAGCCTTCTCGCTGTATATGCGCACCGCCTCCGACAGGGTAGTGCGTATGATCTCCTCGTTGAGCTTCGTCATCTCCCTGCACAGCGTAATCTTCCGGTCTCCCAGATATTCAAGCATATCGGAAAGAGTGCGAAGCAACTTGTGCGGCGCCTCGTAAAAGATCATTGTGCGCTCTTCGTTTTTAAGGGAAATAAGTCTTTCTGTCCTGTCATGTCGGTTAACTGTAAGAAAGCCTTCGAAAGCAAAGCGTCCGGTAGTAAGGGCCGACAGGGCAAGAGCGGTAACAGCGGCACAGCAGCCGGGCACTGCCGTAACAGGTACATTTTTTTCGGCGCACAGCCGTACAATATCTTCACCGGGGTCGCTGATGGCGGGCATACCCGCGTCTGTCACAAGAGCGCAGGACTCGCCGTTTTCAAGACGAGACACTATATATTCTCCGCGCTCCCTCTTGTTGTGCTCATAGTAGCTTACAAGCGGCTTGGAAATCCCTAAACGCGAAAGCAGAAGACCGGAATTTCTGGTGTCCTCCGCCGCAACGAAATCCACCTCGGACAGTACCTTCAGCGCCCGTTCCGAAAGATCGGACAGATTTCCGATAGGAGTGGCAACAAGGTACAGAGTACCGCCCCAAACCTTATTTTTCTCCGTATTCATATCCGTATGCTTCAGTTTTTCCATCAGTGTAATCAGAACAAATGCTCCAGACTGAAACTGTCATAGACCATTTGCATATCCTCAGTATACTTTCTTGTATTTTCCCGATAAATAATAAGTGGGCGGGACTGTATCAGTGTGGGAGAGGCGCCTCTTTTTGACTCAATCAACACAAGACAAGGCTTAGTCTTTGTGTCGGGGTATACAGTCACCATGCGCTTAGGCTCAATATCAGCTTCTCTGAGAGCACATATAAGATCGCACAGCCTGTCCGGACGCCATACCGTGTAGAAAAGTCCGCCGTGGCGCAAAAGCCTTGAAGCTGCCGCACAAAAATCACGGATACTGCCGTTAAGCTCCCTGCGCGCCGTGTTCATTTCATCGTTTTTGGAAGAAAAGCCTCCGCCGGCTTTCATATACGGCGGATTTGAAAAAACGGTGTCAACGGCTCCGTCCGTGTCGCTCTGCACAGCATCGCGCACATCCTTTTCAATAACCCTCATACGCTCAGAAAGACCGTTGATACCGGCATTTCTCATAGCAAGAAAAGCAAAGTCCTTTTGAATTTCGAAAGCGTACACGCTGTCTGCTCTGTTTTTGGTAAGGCACAGAAGGGAAGCGACTCCCGTACCCGTACCCAGTTCGGCTGCACGCCCGCATTTTTTTACAAAAGCGGCAAGCAAATAAGCGTCCGTGCCGAAAGTCAGCCCGCCTGTGCGCTGGATTATCGTAAGATTTTCGTTTATTTCGTCAAGTCTTTCATCATCTGAAAGAATAATATCACTTTTTGTCATAAACACCGATTAAAGTACAAGGCGGAGCAGACGCTCCGCCTTGACACTTTTCCCGTAATTATTCAGCCTGAGGTGCGCCGACAGGGCAGGTACCTGCGCAAGCGCCGCAATCAAGGCAAGCGTCAGCGTCGATTACGTACTTTCCGTCACCCTCGCTGATAGCGCCAACAGGACACTCAGCTGCGCAAGCGCCGCAAGCGATGCAGTCATCAGAGATCTTGTATGCCATAGTTAGCCTCCGTATGTAAAATTTTCGCTTTATATCAAGGGCGGCGGCAAAGCCACCCGAGACATCGCAATTTAGTATAACATATTATGACGGATTTGCAAATACTTTTTTGAAAAAAGTCAAAATATTTGCATTTTTGCCGTATTTTTACTGCTCGTCGTCCGCCGTTTCGCCCTCGTCTTTTGTATTTTTCCGTGAGGGAGAGGCGCGTCTTACTTCAAGCACCTTAAGCCTGTCGCGGTGATATGTTTTAATAATCTCGCCGTTCTTATCGGAAAGCACCACCTTGCACATACCCGTAAGAGGCGCTGTCTCCTTTACATAACCTACGCCGTCGGGAGTTGACACCTTAGAATCCACGGGAGGCGTACGTTTCTGCTCCTCCTCATATACACCGTTTTCAAAGCGCAGACAGCACATAAGCCTGCCGCAGGTGCCGGATATTTTTGCGGAATTCAGGCTGAGATTCTGTTCCTTTGCCATTTTGATGGATACCTGACCGAAGTCGGACAGAAAGGTAGAACAGCAAAAAGGTCTGCCGCACACGCCGATTCCGCCCATCATTTTCGCCTCGTCCCTTATACCTATCTGGCGAAGCTCTATTCTGGTGTGGAAAACGGAAGCGAGATCCTTTACAAGCTCGCGGAAATCCACTCTGCCCTCGGCGGAGAAGTAGAACAAAAGCTTTGAATTGTCAAAGGTGTATTCAGCCTCAATAAGCTTCATATCAAGAGAGTGCTTTGCAATCATCTTGACGCAGGTGTCAAAAGCGTTTTTCTCAAGCTGCTTGTTGGACTCATAGCGTCGGATATCGTCCTTTGTGGCCTCGCGTACCACCGGGCGCAGCGGCTGAACCACATCCTTGCCCTTTACAATCTTGTTGCCCGCCGCCACAAAACCGAATTCCACGCCGCGTGCGGTCTTTACTATAACACGGTCGCCCGCCTTGTAATCCTTATGCTCGGGCGAAAAATAGTAGACCTTTCCGCCGTCCTTGAATTTTACGCCGATAACCTCAATGTTTTCATCGGGCGCAATTTCTTCTATTATCTCGTTTTCGGTATTTTCTGTCATCAGAGTCAATGCCTTTCTGTATATATTCAAGCCTTGCTGCAGGCAAGGGAAGTCAGTACGGTGTTGGAAGAAGCGTTTGCTTTGATATCGGCGTCGGCAGCCGACACCGCGTCGTAAAGCTCAACCAGTTTTTTCATTTTTACTCTGGAGCAAACAGCCGCGGCGCTTTCTCTGTCGGTGAAGAAAAGAGTCTCGCCGGAACCTGTTTTCACAGCTATCAGATCCCGCAGCGCTTTAAGCGCAAAGGTAAAAAGCTGTTCATATTCGCCCCGTGAATACTTCAGAGATGAAAAATACAAAAGTCTTTGGGCAAGAGGAGCGCGGCAAAGCTTTTCAACCATTACTTCGGCCTCTTTTGCAAGGGCTGCGCTGCCGTCAGCCTTTATATCAAGAGCCGCAAGAGCCGCACCCAAAGACCCGCCGGATGCAATTGCCGCGTTTCGTACAAAAGTACTGTCAGCGCCCGACTTTTCGACCTGCGGGGAGGATTTCAGCCAGCTTTCAACAAAGTCTGTCGAAAACAGCTCTGTTTTTAATGTAACCGCACGGCTGCGCACCGTTTCCAGAAGGGAAGCGGAGTCGGTACAAAGAAGCAGAAAAACAACATATGACGGAGGCTCTTCCAGAGAGAGCAGAAGCGCATTCTGCGCCGAAACATTCATTTTTCCCGCATCCTCGATAATATAAACCTTGTATTTTCCCACATCGGGCGCGTAGCTTATGGTAGAGGTCAGATCACGTATGACGTCAACCTGAATCGTAGCTTTTTCTCCCTTTGACCAAAAGCTTATATCGGTGTTGTAACCGGCCTCGGTCAGCTTGCAGAAACGGCACTTCCCGCAGGGAAAATCCTCGCCTTCCCGCAAACAGAACAGCGCCTTGCATATTTCCTTTGCAATAGTGTGCTTTCCGCTGCCGACAGGCCCTTCAATAATATATGCATGGCTCTGCGTACCGTTTTCAAGCTCGGTTGCAAGAAGCTCAATATTTACGGCGTTGCCGATAACATTTCCAAAGCGTTTTTTCATAGATCAGCCTTATAATTTACATATATAAAACATTATATCAAGCTTTCGTCTTTTTGTCAAATCTTTTAAGCGGAAAGTTCATTAAATAATGGCTCAAAATACTTGTAGTACCCGCACTGTGTGCAGGGGAAAATAATATCGGCTTGCAAAACAATTAAATATGAATTACAGACTGAAATATATAAGAGCGCTGAGCTTTGCCGTATTTTTCTGCCTTATTGCCGTCATAAGCTATATCGAAGGCAATACTGCGGAAAAGGCAGCAGATAACAGGCTTGAAGCAATGGAACTGAAAGCCGCGGGGGATCTTTGCGACGCTTCCCGCGAGATACGGAACTCGGTAAGCAGCGGCAATACACAAGCGGTTCAGGACGCGGCGCAGCGTGCTTTGGACAGCACAGCCAAGCTTAAAGTGGGAAGTGATGTAAAAAGAACGCTTGAAAAGGTGTTTTCGGATATTAAGAATAACCGATATGATGACGCCGAGTTTGATACGGTGCTGAGTCTTGCGGTATGCTCCGGAACTCCGGAGGATATCTGCAATATATGCAGGCGCCGAACATACACTTTTTCGCAAAATGCCGAAAACCGAAAAGACTATGCGCCGTCGGAGTATTCGGCTCGCGGCACGGATCTGTGCGAAAGTGTTTTATGCAAAGGCATAAAATACCGCTTGGCAGGTCACGGCGGCGAGTATATCTACTTGTATAACGAGAATCAGTACGCCTGCGTTTCTTCCCGGTATAATTCCGTCGTCCGCTTTCACTATGACTGCGATATAGGTGCGCCAAAGCTTGACACATCAGCGGCGGAACAGATTTCAAAGAATATATGCTCCGACTGTCTGCCGAGAGAACTTTATACAGGGCAACTGACGCTTTCCGACTGCGTTCTTTCGGGGAAACTGCTTCACATTATATATTCTTCCTCGGAGGGCAGAAGCATATACCTTTCTCTGCGGGCAGACACGGGAAGTATTGTTTTCTTTGACGCTTCCGATTTTTATAACGAATTAAGAGACTGAAAAAGGCGCCGGAATCAGCGCCTTTTTTTCGATTGTAAAAATCGCGGATTTCCTCGGGGATCTCAAAATACGCCGTATCGTTGTCAAGCTCCTGAGCCACAAGATCTTCACAGAACACGCCGGAAAGTTCCTGCGCCGTCATAGGCTCGTGTGTGGCGGGGTTCAAGAGCGGTGCCGGCTTCTTTTTTATGTCGGCTCAGATTATACCATACTTTTGGCATTTCGTTTTCGCTGAGATAGATTTTGTAGGGTATTTTTTCGTTATTCATTTCTGTTTCCTCCGTTTTTTGAAACTTTTTCGTTTTAATTAAAAAATCCCGTTTGATACGGCAGACTGATAAATATATTTACATATTTTTATTGAATATTGCGCCGATTTGTGATATATTTATTTTATATGGAAATTTATATTTTGTTGCGGCGGTGATTTGAATGAACATTGGCATAATAGGCTTTGGCGGTATGGGAAAAACTCACGCATACGCCGTAGAAAATCTGAAATATTTTTACTCCGAGCTTCCTTTTGAAGCTCGTATAAAAGGCGTATGCTGTGCCCACTTTGAAAACGCGCAGGAAGCAGTACGCCGCTTCGGATTTGAAAAGGCTTACGAAAGCGAAGAGGAACTTATCAGCGACCCCGATATAGACATAGTTGACATATGCACGCCTAATATATACCATTACGACACGCTGAAAGCCGCAATTAAAGCAGGCAAGCATATATACTGCGAAAAGCCGCTGTGTACAAGTGCGCGGCAGGCGGCGGAAATCGCTGCTCTTGCAAAATCCGCAGGAGTGTCGGGCGGTATCGTCTTCAATACCCGTTTTCTCCTGCCCGTTATGAGGGCTGCGGAGCTTGCAGCCGAAGGCAGACTGGGAGATATACTCAGCTTTGCGGGGCGCTTTTACCATTCAAGTGCCGCCGACCCAAACAGACGTGCCGGCTGGAAACAGGACAGAAATGTATGCGGCGGCGGAGTTTTGTTTGATTTGGGAAGTCACTCAATTGACCTTATCCGTATGCTTTGCGGCGAGTTTAAGTCTGTTTCCGGACTTTCGCAGATTGCGTACAGCAAGCGGCTCGGCACTGACGGAAAAATGTGGAATACCAACGCCGACGAAGCGTTTTACATGACGGTGCGGCTGAAATGCGGCGCCTGCGGTACTATTGCAGTAGGTAAAATAATGCAGGGCACAAACGACGATCATACCTTTGAGATCTACGGCACACGAGGCAGCGTGAAATTTGACCTGATGGATCCCAATTTTCTGTATTTTTACGACGGCGACAAACCTGAAAAGGAGCGCGGCTTTACACGGATAGAATGCTGCGGCAGATATCCCGCGCCCTCCGGAGTTTTCCCCGGACAAAAAGCACCCGTGGGCTGGCTCAGAGGTCATGTGGGCAGTATGTATTCTTTTTTGGAACATGTATACCGCGGAGCGACTCCGTCTCCGTCATTTGATGACGCGGCGGCGGTACAGCTTATTATGGAAAAAGCCTATGAGTCCGACAGACGTGGCGGTCTGAGGCTGGAAATATGAATTTAGGTTTCACAGTTTCAAAAACATATTGATTTCAAATAGTTTTAGGGAGGCATCGGTATGCGGCACATAAAAATAATCGGTCTGTGCGGCAGAAGCGGCAGCGGAAAAGGCTATGTTTCAAAGCTGTTTTTTCGCCGCGGCATACCGTCCGTGGACACAGACGCCGTATACAGAGAGCTTATGAGCGGCGACAGGGAAGCCCCCTCGGAATGTCTTGCAGAGGTCAGCCGCGAGTTCGGAGAGGAAGTAATCGCCCCGGACGGCAGTCTTGACAGACGTGCCCTTGCAGATATAGTTTTTGCCCCCGGAGCGCAGAACAGACTTCACACCCTTGACAGAATAACTCATAAATATATTCTTGCCGAATGTCTCAGAAGAATAACGGAATACGAAAAGCGCGGCGTAAAGGCGGTGATCCTGGACGCACCTCTGCTGTTTGAGAGCGGCTTTGACGCCCGGTGTGATGTTACAGTATTTGTCAGCGCACCGGAAGAAGTCTGCATTTCCCGTATTTGCGAGCGGGACGGTATTTCTCCCTGCAAGGCAGAGCAGCGGCTCGCGACTCAGATGAGCCGTGAAGAGCTTCGCAGGCTTTGCGACGAAGAAATAGAAAACGGCGACGGATGCGA
>CAMFEL010000060.1 GCA_945949385.1 uncultured Clostridia bacterium
CACGCTGTTGGGAAAAACGAGAGTCGTATTTATAAGCATTATGAAAAACAGCGTCTTAAGCTGTACGGTCTCTGCCGCCGTAAAGCTTGCGGAGAAAAAGCTTCCGATATTGAAGTACATACACAGCCCAACGGAAAATGCAAGGGCGGCCGCCGCAGTATAAAGTATCAGAAACATACCGTATATATCTTTTTCCGGTTTGTTTTCCGCTCTGGCACGGGCGCTGAAGCGTATAAGAGTATTACCGAACCCCATGTCCAACAGATTAAGATACGCGACCAGGCTCAGAGACAGGGTGTAAACGCCGTATTCTCCCTGCCCCAGAAACCTCAGTACAGCCGGAGTATATACGGCACCTATAACAATCGAAATTACCATATTGGCAACGCTCAGGGCGGCGCCGTATTTTCTGTTTTTGGCTTCGTTCACAAATATCGCCTCCAATTTCAGTGCGTCAGCCGCCCGTAGCGGTCAAAAAAAACTTCATTCGGCATTTTTCGTATTAACGGGACGGTAATATCGCCCGAAGTAAGTATGCACCGGGAATTATCGCATATTCAGGGCGGCATACAATATGTCGTACGGTCTTTCCCGAAAACGAAAAGCAGCTCAAATCAGCTATTACCTTTCTTTTTTGAACTTTTTCGAAAAAACACTTGCAATACCCGCGGCTTTATGCTATAATACAGAGCGTATGCGGCTCCTGCCGCCGGAATGGTCCAATGCAGCTCAGTACGAACATTCTTGAAATCAAAAGAAAAAGGAGAGTTTCACAATGACAAAACTCGAAGCTTTTGCAAGCGAGCAGCTGAGAGAGGATGTCCCTCAGTTTAATGTGGGCGACACTGTTAAGGTCCACAACCTCATCAAAGAGGGTACAAGAGAAAGAATTCAGATTTTTGAAGGCACCGTTATCGCGCGCCACGGCGGCGGTATCTCCGAGACCTTCACCGTACGCAGAGTAGCTTACGGCTGCGGCGTTGAAAAGACCTTCCCCCTGCACTCACCCCATGTTCCCAAGGTAGAGGTTGTCCGTGTAGGTAAGGTAAGACGCTCCAAGCTCTATTACCTCCGTGACAGAGTAGGTAAGGCTGCCAAAGTTAAAGAGCGCATCCAGTAAGTTAAAAATCTCAGCTACGGCTGAGATTTTTTTCTGCACTTCACCGCTTTAACGGTTCAAATCAGCAACCGAAAACCATAACGCCGAACGGATATACTTTCAAATGAACATAAAATCCATTTATTTCAACAAACGCTTCTGGCGCTCTGCCATTCCTTTGGCGCTCCCCATAGCTTTCCAGAATCTTCTGGCCGCATCTTCCTCCATGGTCGATACCTTTATGATAGCGGGGCTGGGAGACACCGCCCTGTCGTCGGTGGGTATGGCATCGCAGTTCAGCTGGCTTTTTAACTGCGTAATCTTCGGACTGGGCTCGGGCACCGCCATATTTGTTTCCCAGTACTGGGGCAACAACGACAAAAAATCAATACACCGCACCGAGGGTATTTCTCTGACCGCCGCTGTCATTGTCAGCCTTTTGTTCTGCTTCTTTGCGTTTTTCTTTTCCGATTTTATAATCGGTATTTATTCAAAAACGCCCCTCGTCATCGAATACGGAGCGGAATATCTGAGATACGCCTGCTGGTCGTACATTCCCATCGCGCTGAGCTTTGTAATGTGCATCGTGCTGAGAAGCACGGAAAGCGTAAAGCTTCCCGTTGCCAGTTCTCTGGCAACCTCGGCAATGAACATAGTGCTGAACTACTGCCTGATATACGGACGCTTCGGTCTCCCCCGTATGGGTACTGCGGGAGCGGCTTTGGCTACAACGCTGGCAAACTGGCTGGGTCTTGCGGTGCTTATTATCATTTGCCTTGTAAGAAAAAATATCCTTTGCGCACCCCTGCGCGAGCTTTTAGGCTTTGGACGGCACCATGTGGCGGAGTTTTTCATTAAAGCGCTTCCCGCCGTGGGAAACGAAACCATTTGGGCACTGGGCACCGTCACTATGAACGCCATTCTGTCCAATATGGGCGACGAATACTACGCGGGTGTTACAATACAGAGAACGGTGGAAAACGTGGCGTTTGTATTCGCAGTCGGTCTGTGCAACGCCTGTTCCATTCTTGTAGGCAAGGCGGTAGGCTCCGGTCAGCTTAAAGAAGCAAAAGAGACTGCGATCCGCTTCAGCTTCGTAATGCCGCTGCTAAGCATTGCCACATCCCTTGTGCTTGTGCTGCTGCGCCATCCCATTGTCAGTCTGTTCACTATGAACGGAGAATATTCACAGCTTTCAATATCCACGGCGGCGCTGTGCATTGCCACCTACGCGCTTATTCTTCCCGCCAGAAATATGCCGTATCTTTATATAGTAGGAGTTTTCCGCCCCGGCGGCGACCCGCGCACGGGACTTATATGCGATATAATACCGCTTTGGCTCATTTCCATACCCGTGACCGCCGTGCTGGCATACTTCGTAAAGCTTCCCTTCAGCCTTGTATATCTGATAATGTACCTTTGCGAAGACATACCCAAAGCTGCCATATGTATCGGCTATTTCCTGACCGGAAAATGGATACGCCCCGTTACCGACGAGGGCAAAGCCGCACTTGAAAAAATGAAGGCGGAAAAATCATAAAATATAGCAGAAAAGAGGTCCCACGGACCTCTTTTTTATTTCAGTATATCAGTATACAAAGGAAAGTACTTTCTTTTCCTCGCACAGCTTATCGAAAAACATCCGATAAGTCTCCACATATCTGTATCCGCATTTTCTAAGCGTTTTTTCGGAAGCAGCGTTTTCCTCAAAGCATTCACCGAAAACATAGTCAAAACGCCTTTTAAGATACGCCGAAAGCACTCCCACTGCCTCGGTGCCGAAGCCTTGCTTATGATATCGGCGACCTATGATAAAGCCTACGGAAACATTGTTCTTCCCCGCGTATTCCCCACTGTCTGCTTTATACGGATGCACATTAAAATACCCTATGCACTCCCCGCCGTACAGTATGGCGATCCCTGTTTTATTATCGGTAAGCCCGTGCCAGAATTTTTCGAAATCAGCATCGTCCTTTGCAGGCATATAACCTGCGGGGCGGGTGAGGTCGGGGTCTGACAGTATTTCTCTGAGGCTTTCCCTGTCGGCTTCGGCAATAAGCCTGTATGTAAGGCGGCCGCAGGAAAGTGTTAAATTATCAAATCCTATAGGGCTTGTACTCATAGCTTCACAGTCATCCCCGCAGGTATCATCACCTTTTCGAAATCCACGGATATCCATACATCCGTGCAGGTGGGATTGTATACCGAGGTGCACTGCTCCGCAAAGCGCAGAGAGCGCACGGCGTTCATATAATCCACTATTTCAATATTGGTGGCATACCATATATCATCGCGCCCGCCGATACTTTTGCAGAATTCCTCCATACGGCTCCAGCGCTCCTCGTCGGAGAACTCATAGCTGTGACCCCACACATACATAAGCCTCATTCTGTCGTAGTTAAGCGGACGCATAAACCGCTCAATAAGCTCCGAATCCGCTCTTGAATGATGGCAGGTAGGATCCCAAAGCATAAAGTTTTCGGGCACGGCAAACTCTCCCGTCTCCCTGACCGTCCTTGAATACTCCATACCTGCACTGCGGCACACCCTGATTACCCGCTCCGAAAAGCTTCCGTAAGGGTATGACATACCGCGCACTGGATAGCCGCACAGCGCTTCAAGATACAGCCTGTTGTCCGTAACCTCCGCCCGAATTGCTTCGTCAGGCATCCAGGCGGGAAAGGGGTGGTGAGCCATGTGGCAGGATATTTCGTGACCGCGGTACAGACTTTCATAATCCTTTGGGTCTACAAGAGCGGCACCGCCTATAAGCTTTGCCAAAAGCTCCGGAATACAAAGATGAAATGTGGACTTTATGCCGTATTTGTTAAGCATTTCCACAAGGCGGTAGTCCTCGAATCTGCCGTCGTCATAGCTAAGCGTCAGCGCCCTCTCTTTTCCTCCGGGCCAGTATATTGTTTCAACACGCTTCATAGCAGCCTCCTCCGCTGTCGGTAAGTTTTTTCCTGTATATTCTATCAAACGGCGCCGAAGATTACAATAGGGTTTTACTGATTTATCCATTCTCCTATTATTTCTTCGGGAATACCGAGGTTCCCTCTTCCTATGCCTATTTCTATATCCGGCTTCGGATCTCCGTGATAATCGCTTCCGCCGCTGATATACAGATTATTTTTTCCGGCATATTCTGCCAAAATATCACTTTTGTTATCATCCTCCGAGGACGGATGAAAGCATTCGATTCCGTCAAGCTCCGACTATTGCCTTAATTCATTTATAAATCCGATTGTATCGCTGAGCTCATATTCAAAGGGGTGAGCCAAAAAGACTTTCCCTCCCGCAGCATGAATTATATCTATTACTTCTTTATACTTCGGTCTGAACTCTATATGATTCATAAAATAACTGCTTTCCGGGTTTGCCAGACCTTTTCTGAAAAACACATTAAACGATTTTGTAAATTCTCCTAATACTATGCGGTTTTCTTCGTGTGTCAACAGCTCCTCATAAATCGATCTTTCAACATATTCAGACGCTTTTTCAGGCTCTTTTATTTTGCTTTTATCATATATAAGTCCGTGATTATCGCATATATCAAACAGTCTCTTGCGGCATATCTCCTGCTGATATTTTAATTTATCTTCGGAATAATACTTTTCGCACCATTCATTTATTATATGGGTATTTACATTATAAGCCAGTAGCTCAATGCTTTTATTCTGAAAAACCGCATGGAGCTCCGTACCTATAATTATCTTTCCGGTGAATATTTTATTATCCCTAAGCGCTCCGTCTTCATACTGTTTGCAGGTATCGTGATCCGTTATTGAAATGTATTTGAGTTCTCTTTCTTCGCACATTCTTAATACTTCTTCGACCGTTTTATCTCCGTCGGAATACACTGTGTGCATATGTAGATCTATCATAGCTGCTTCCTTTATCTGCTTATTCTGTTTATAATTATAACAGTAATTCCGACATTTTTCAATTGACCTCTGCAATTTGACATACTGCGGGAAAAAATGTATAATAAATTCAGAATGATAAAAAATTGAGGAAATTCAATGAAAGACGAAATTCTAAAGCTGAAAACGGAAGATATGAACACTCTTGGAAACGGCATTGCAAAGGCAGACGGCTGCGTGGTCTTCTGTCTCGGCGCCGCTGACGGAGAAACGGTCACCGTGCGCATTTGCGATGAAAAGAAAAATTATAAAACCGCAGAGCTTGTAACCGTGGACGAGCCCTCGCCTCACAGACAGGAGCCTGACTGCCCCGTATTCGGCAAATGCGGCGGCTGTACGCTTCGACATATCACTTACGCACATGAGACCGAGGTAAAAACCGCCGCAGTCAAAGCGGCGCTGAGACGGGCAGGCTTCGGGGATGTAAGTATATCCGGAATTGTCACGGATACGGCGGAGCGCTACCGCAACAAAGCGGTTTTTCGCTTTGAGGGAGACGCTTTCGGCTTTTCGGCAGAGCGCAGCAACGAGCTTATTCCCGTCTCAGACTGCCTGCTTTGTCCTTCACTTTTTACGGACATCGCCGGCTTTACGGCAGAATATTTTGCCGCCGCGCCCCTTAATTATCTGTATCTGCGTCAAAACGGGGACGGCAGCGAAATTATATGCGTTATAGGCACGGATAATGAAAACAAAAATGAAGCAAAGTTTGAAAAATACGCCGAAGAGCTGACGGAAAAGTTCCCCGGCGTCTGCGGCGTTCTCATAAAGAACGGTATGCACCCCGAGGACGGCGGAGCATCGCGGCTTATACGGGGCAAAAAAGAAATAAGCACAAGCTTTCTTTCAATGAAGCTGTCGGTCTCGCCCGATTCGTTTTTTCAGGTAAATCACGCCATGGCGCAAAAGCTATGCCAAAAGGCGGCAAAGTACGCCTGTCCCGACGGCGGCGGCTACGGCGCCGATCTGTACTGCGGCACGGGAATAATCGGGCTGTCCGTCGCCTCGCTGTATCCTGACGCCAATATCACTGGAGTGGAGATAAACGAAGCCGCAGTCCGTGACGCAAAGAAAAACGCCGCCGCAAACGGTCTTTCAAATATCGGATTTTTCTGCGGCGACAGCGCCGATTTTGCCAAAAGCATATACGGAAGCCTTGATTTTGTAACAATCGACCCTCCGAGAGCAGGCTGCTCTGACAAAATGATAAAAGAGCTGCTCCGTATCGCGCCGGAGCGGCTGGTGTATGTTTCCTGCGACCCCTCCACTCTGGCACGGGATCTGAAAAAACTGTGCGAAAATAAATACCGTATTAAAGAAGTATCCGTCTTTGACCTTTTCCCGCGGACAAAGCACGTGGAGACGGTGTGCCTTTTGTCCAAATTTCATTAGTAAGCATTATACCGAGTTTCAGGAGAAAAAGATTGATAAAAGCAGTTTTTATTGATATAGACGATACTGTTTTCAGCTTTTCGGGATTTGTTAAGAAAGCCATGCGCGACGGTTTCGAAAAATTCGGGCTGAAGCCTTACACGGATGAAATGTATCCGGTCTTTGAGAAAATAAACAACGAACTGTGGAGACGTGTCGATCTAAATGAGCTGACGATTCAGCAATTATGTAAAATACGCTGGAATATGATATTCGAAAGAATCAATATTTCGTTTGACGGTACTGAATTTGAAAACTATTTTTGTGAAGAACTTCACCAAAGTGCCGTTTTTGAGCCCCATGCGTTGGAGCTTCTTAGCTATCTTAAAGACAGATATATACTGTGCGCCGCCAGCAACGGCCCGTATGAACAGCAATATAACAGATTAAAAGTCGGCGGTATAGATACATATTTTTCACATATTTTCATTTCCTCCGCCATAGGAGCCAAGAAGCCTGATAAAG
This sequence comes from uncultured Clostridia bacterium, assembly GCA_945949385.1. Classification (GTDB taxonomy): domain Bacteria; phylum Bacillota; class Clostridia; order Oscillospirales; family CAG-272; genus Avispirillum. Next base: position 6,922 of record CAMFEL010000060.1, read on the forward strand.
AATTTTTTGATTATTGCTTTTCAAAGCTTCGAGGGAGCGTATATGACAGTCTTCTGCCCGAAGAAACTATTATTATCGGTGACTCCCTTACTTCGGATATTGCAGGCGGAAGAAATTACGGGATGAAAACTTGTCTCTATACGAAAGGAAAAGAATACGATTCCGATTATAAACCGGCGGACTATATTGTTTCCGATTTGTCGGATATCATGAAAATACTGTAATCGGTTTTATTTAGATCAGAAAGGAAGCAGAATGAAAAGACAGCCGAAAATCATCAGTCCGGACTATAAAAATTGCATTGCCAATCTTCCCAATTCCGTTTTGAAAAAATGGGGAGTTCCCACCGTCGGAGAAACTTTGCCTCTTGCCGACAAATATCTGGAAAAGGATTATAAAAATATCGTAGTTCTTCTCCTTGACGGAATGGGAAAGTTTATTCTTGAAGAATCTCTTGATGAAAAAGGTGCATTCCGCAGCCATCTTGCAGGCATTTACAACTCAGTATTTCTTTCAACCACGGTAGCGGCAACTACTTCCATGCTTACCGGGCAGCAGCCCTGTGAGCACTGCTGGCTGGGTTGGGACTGCTACTATCCGCAGATAGATAAAAATGTAACGGTTTTCAAGAATACGGTGCAAGGAACAGATACTCCTGCCGCTGACTATAATATCGCCAGGACATATACTCCCTATGTGGATATAATTCAAAAAATAAATGCAGCCGGCGGAAAGGCTTATTACAGTATCCCGTTCATTCCTCCCCATCCCGACAGCTTTGAAGCGGTATGCGACCGTGTGAAGGAATTGTGTAATGAACCGGGAAAGAAATATATATATGCTTATTGGAATCAGCCCGACAGCCTGCTTCACGAATACGGAAGAAAATCTCCCGAGGTTACAAATGAGCTGAAGCGGATCGAAGCATATGTTTCCCATACGGTTAAGGAACTTGATGATACAATATTTTTTATAACGGCAGATCACGGTCATATAAATCAGGAATGTGTTGCCGTTCAGAATTATCCCGTAATCATGGATTGCCTCGAAAGATTGCCGTCTCTGGAGCCGCGTGTACTTAATCTTTTTGTTAAAGAAGACAAAAGGGATATATTTGTCAAAGAATTCAAAAAGGAATTCGGAGATAAGTTTTTGCTTATGACAACGGAGGAAGCTGTCGAAAAAGGCTTGATGGGAACAGGAAAAGAGCATGAGCTTTTCAGATCAATGCTCGGTAACTATCTGGCAATTGCAACAGATGATCTTTCTATTTGTTTTACCGATGACAGATGGGTTTCCTCACACGGCAGTCTGACCGAGGATGAGATGCTGATACCCTTAATTGTTTTTAGTAATGCTATCTGAATATTCGTTATTACCTTTTTTCAAACCATAATAAACAGTACAACACCCCACGGACGACGGAATACGGCGTCTGCGGGGTGTTGTATTTATCGTAGTGACCGCTATGCGGTCATATGTACTGCTGCTTTGCCGCGTCCCTTTCGGCATCATCAAGCTTTTCCACGGTCATTTTGTCTATCTCCGCTTTTAGCTCTTTGAGATAGTCTGAAAACTGCACATTTTCGTTTCCGTAAACGAGATTAAGCTCGTATTCAAGGGGTATCCATGTGGAAATGTCGGACTCGTCATGCTGAATGACCGCTTCAAGCTTGTCAAGGGCCTTGTATATCTTTGCTTCAAGGCTTTCCATTGCGTTCATTTCGCAAAGCAGCTCCTGCCACTGAGTTTTTTCAGGCTCGGGAAAAGAAGCGACCCATGCTTCAAATTCCATCTTCTCCCGCTTTTCGTCCTCCGCTGTCTTTTCAAAGGAGGGTATGTCGCCGCAAAACGCCTCGCCCAAATCGTGTATAAGGCACATACGGATCACTTTGTCCGTATCCGCCTCGGGAAACTCGGAAGAAACAAGCATTGCCATAAGGGACAACCGCCAGCTATGCTCCGCCACGCTCTCCCGTCTGCCGCTTGAGGTATAACAGTGCCTTGTATTGCACTTCAGTTTTTCGGCAAGGTGTACCACCTTCAAAAGCTCCGACGGTTTCATAGTTATGACCACACCTTTCGTTAATTTGCGGCGGCAAGGCACAAACAGGTTTGAAACAGCTCAATGCGAACACGCGCACTTTACTTTCAAACCTTTGCCCCTTATTTGGCATTCATCCGAGAAAGCTTATCTACCAATCATATCCAAGAAATACTTGTGAACGGACAAATCGTCGTTAAGCTCCGAATGAAAGGAGGTAACAAGCTGATTCTTCTGACGTGCCGCTACGATATTTCCGCCGCAGGTTGCAAGCACCTCGACATCACCGCGCACGCTTTCAATAAAAGGAGCGCGTATAAAGGTCATGGGTATCTTCCCTACTCCCTTGAAAAAACCTTCGGTAAAAAAACTGCCGAGCTGACGTCCGTAGGCATTACGCACCGCCGTAATATCCATTGAGGCAAGGTGCACGCGGCTGTCATTTTTGATTTCTTTAGCAAGCAGGATAAGTCCCGCGCAGGTTCCGAATACGGGCAGGCCGTCCGAAATCCGGCTTTTCAGAGTGTCAAACATATCAAGCTCGCGGATAAGCTTTCCCTGAACGGTGCTCTCTCCGCCGGGGATTATGAGCCCGTCAAAGGGCTTGTCAAGATCGCTCTTCTGACGAAGCTCAAATGACTCAACGCCAAGCCGTGACAGCATATACTCATGCTCGATAAACGCGCCCTGCACAGCAAGAACTGCTATCTGCATTATTTGCCTCTTTCCGCCATCAGAAGCTCGATTTCCTGCTCGTTGATGCCTACCATAGCCTCGCCCAGATCCTCGGAAAGCTCGGCAAGCAGCTTTGCATCGGTGAAGTTGGTAACTGCCTTTACGATAGCGGCCGCTCTCTTTTCGGGATTGCCTGACTTGAAGATACCGGAGCCTACGAAAACGCCCTCTGCGCCGAGCTGCATCATAAGAGCCGCGTCGGCAGGGGTAGCTACTCCGCCTGCGGCAAAGTTTACCACGGGAAGCTTTTTGTGCTCGTGAACATACAGAACAAGCTCATAAGGTACCTGAAGCAGCTTTGCCGCGTCGAACAGCTCGTCCTCGGACATGGAGCCGATTCTGCGTATCTCGGACTGCATCATTCTCATATGTCTAACAGCCTGCACCACATCTCCGGTGCCGGGCTCGCCCTTAGTCCTTATCATTGCCGCGCCCTCGTTTATACGGCGCAGAGCCTCGCCCAGATCCTTTGCGCCGCAAACAAAAGGCACATCGAACTTAGTCTTGTCGATATGATATTTGTCATCGGCGGGTGAGAGCACCTCGGACTCGTCTATATAGTCAATTTCTATTGCCTGCAAAATCTGCGCTTCCGCAAAGTGGCCGATACGGCACTTTGCCATTACGGGAATGGACACAGCCTCCTGAATACCCTTTATCATTTTAGGGTCGCTCATTCTGGAGACACCCCCTGCGGCGCGTATGTCCGCGGGTATTCTCTCCAGCGCCATAACCGCACAGGCGCCTGCTGCTTCCGCTATTCTCGCCTGCTCTGGCGTGGTAACGTCCATTATTACGCCGCCCTTAAGCATCTGCGCAAGATTTTTGTTAAGTTCGTATCTGTTTTCTGACATTGATTTTTCCTCCCTGTTTTCGGATATGCTGATTATACAGCACAACTGAATATATTAACATATCCAAAACAGGAAGATTTTATATAACCAGTTTTAGCGTCAGTCAGCCGAGCTTTGTGCCGCCCCACTCAACTGCCGTAAAGCCGCTGCGCTCGGGAGCACTCAGATCCTGCTCCTCAATCTGCACATACTTATCGGAAGGCTTCCACGCCATGAAACCCCGGATAAGAGTGTCAAGCTTTGCCGAGTCCGTATATGCGTCCGTCTGAAAGCTGATAATATTGTATTCGTTGTCCTGCATCAGCGGCAGCCAATATACGATAAATTCATTAGCCTCCCGACGCTCAAGACCCAGCTTTGAAAGTGCGTCCTCCAAAAAGGCCGCTGTATCCTCACCCCTTACGCAGAAGCCGTGGGAAAAGTCGTACTGTGCCTCCGTCTCCCCCTCCCAGTAAAGGTAGTTATAGCTCTGCCCTCTCTCATCAGTAAGTGTACCGTCGGGGCGTGCGGTCACCTTCCAGCC
>CAMFEL010000061.1 GCA_945949385.1 uncultured Clostridia bacterium
AAAAAGCCGTCTCAGCTTCTTGCTGATTCGGCTTTTTTGACAGGCTGAAACCGCCGTACTGAACTTTCAGTACGGCGGTTTTATACGTTTATTTCTTTTACAGCATTTTTTTAAGGTCCTGTGCCAGATCCCGGCGCTCCCACGGCGCGTTCAGATCCTCGCGCCCCATATGTCCGTAAGCCGCAAGGTCGGCATATATGGGCCGGCGCAGATCGAAGCGCTCTATTATTGCGGCGGGGCGCATATCCACAAGGGAGGAGACAGCCTCGGCAAGACGCTGATCGTCCGTGATGCCGGTGCCGAAGGTATCGGCCATTACGGACACGGGCTTTGCAACTCCGATAGCGTATGCAAGCTGAATTTCACATTTGCGTGCCGCTCCCGACGCCACTATGTTCTTTGCTATATAGCGCGCCATATATGCGGCGCTTCTGTCCACCTTTGTGGGGTCTTTTCCGGAAAAGGCGCCGCCGCCGTGGCGTGAGTATCCGCCGTAGGTGTCGACAATGATCTTTCTTCCCGTAAGTCCCGTATCTCCCGCGGGACCGCCTATGACAAATCTGCCGGTGGGATTTATATGGAATATCGTGTCACTGTCTGTCAAATGACCTGCAACAGGCAGGATAACATGGCGCTTTATGTCCCGGCGTATAGTTTCAAGGTCTGCATCGGGGTTATGCTGAGTAGAAACCACAACGGTATGTACTCTTACGGGACGGTCATCCTCGTATTCCACGGAAGCAGACCGCTTTTGCGCACATCGGCAAGCCTTTTTGCCATTTTATGAGCAAGGGATATGGGCAGGGGCATAAGCTCAGGGGTCTCGTCGCAGGCAAAGCCGAACATCATACCCTGATCTCCCGCTCCGGTGTCATTTTCGTTGGCGCCGCCGTTTTTGGCTTCAAAGGACTTGTCCACACCCATGGCAATGTCGGGGGACTGCTCGTGAATGGAGCTGAGAACTCCGCAGGTGTCGCAGTCGAAGCCGTATTTCGCTCTGTCATAGCCTATGGAGCGGATGGTTCTGCGAACGGCGTCTGCAATGTCAACATAGGCGTCCGTGGTGATTTCTCCCATTACATTAACAAGTCCCGTAGTGACAAATGTCTCGCAGGCGACCCGCGCCATGGGGTCCTGTCTGAGTATATCGTCAAGCACGGTGTCGGATATTTTATCGCAAATTTTATCGGGATGTCCTTCTGTTACGGACTCTGAGGTAAACAGTCTTTTCATTATATTTTTCCTTTCGGGCGCCGACCTCGGCGCTGCCGTTTTTTATTTTGTTTTCTTTTTTTCGCTTTTACGCTTTTTGAAAAAATCGGAAATGCGTTTTGTCAGCGAAACTCTTTCTTTTTCCGGAGGGTCGGGAATATCGTCCTCGGGCGAGGGGACCGGAATTTCGGTGTCGCGGTCTATAAACACCTGACCCGCGTCTATGCTGTCGGTCTCCTGCGGGGGATCGCCGGCATAGTATGCCGTGTGATACGGGTACCCCTTGTGCCGCAGCCTTCTTTCCGACCACTGCTTTACGAGAACATAAATGATTGCGGTGGCAGGCACGCCGACTATCATGCCGGTAAAGCCGAAGAAGCTGCCGAACACGAATATTGCAATTACTACCCACAGGGAGCTTATGCCGATCGTATTGCCAAGAATTTTCGGACCGATGATATTTCCGTCAAGCTGCTGTATGACAAGCACGATTATAAGGAAAAGAATGACCTTGTCGGGTGCGGCGATAAGCAGCAGCATAGCGCCGAATATGCCGCCGAATATGGGGCCGAAGGTAGGTATGATATTGGTAACTCCGATAATTACGGCAAGCAGGGGATAATAGGGAATTTTGAATATCCACAGAACAAAGAATGTAAGCAGACCGATTATTACGGAGTCGATAAGCTTACCCACAATAAAGCCGCCGAAGGTCTTGTGCGTATATCTTGCCAGCCTTACTGTATTCAGATATGCGCGGCGGTTAAGGATTGCGCACAAAAGTTTTTTCGTCTGAGCACATATGCGCTCCTTGAAGACCAGGAAGTAAACGGCGACGATAAGTCCCAAAAGGACATTTATCACTTCGTTTACTATCATTCCTCCGTAGTCGATAACGTAGTTAAAGGCGTTTTGCAAAAATGAATAGGAATTTGACAAAATATCCTTGATGCTGAGGGATATGCCGTATTCCTCCATAAGCTTTGATATGGAATCGTATCTCTCGCCCAAAAACCGCTCCGAATGTTTTTGCACGAAGCCGTCCGCAAAATGCTGGATGTTGGTAATATAACTGTTAAGCTGTGTCCCCAGGTTTTCAAAGCTGTAAATTGCCTGCGGGATAACCGCGTACAGTATAATGCTTAGCACCGCAAGTATGGTAATTACTGTCATTATAATCGACAGAGTACGGCGTAGCTTGTGCATATCCTTTTTCGCCTTTTTGAAAGCGAAAAGTGTTTTTTCATACCGATTCATTATGGGGTTGAACAGGTAGGCAAAAACGAAACCGTAGGTAAGCGGCGCAATAGCGGCGAAAAAGCTTTTTATATATTGCCGAATGGTGTCAAACTTGAAAATGCACATAATGACGGCGGCGCAGATAATAACGGAAATCACCGCATAAAAGGCAATTGATGCGTATTTTTCATTTTTCTTGAATTTGAACATATTGCCTCCTTCAAATCTTCATTCTGTCTCCGCTGTCGGCTGAATATAATATATTATAATGCAAAAACAGTATAAGGTCAATAGTATAGGATAAACTGTTTGGCGACTGTTTGCGTTAATTTTGAAAGGGCGGTGCAGCGATAGATTATCGGGCAACGCGGCAATGCTGCGGACATCTGCAATGCGGCGGACGTCCTGCGTGTTATTTTTCGTCAAGGCGGATACTTATTTCACCGCTGCAGAGAGTTTTTTCTTCTCCGCCGTCAAGGCAAACCTTAAGACGGCATTCGTCATCCGTATCAAGAACGGTGGCTTTTTGAGTGCCTGCCGCGGAGATTATGCTGATTTTTTTGCCGATAACGAAACAGCGTCGGCGGTATTCTTCGGCAATACCGGCACGGAACGCGGAGTCTGTCAGCTTGTCCTGAAGGACTGAAAGGCGGGAAAGAAAAGCGGCGCACAGACTGCTTTTGGCATCCTTTTTCGGTGCGTCAAGAAGTGAACCCGCCGTATTTGAAATTTCGTCGGGAAAACCGCCGTCGGGCTCGTACATATTTACTCCGGCGCCGATAATTGCAAAGCTTTGCTTTTTGGCGCCCCCAATAGAAGCCTCCGTAAGTATTCCGCATATTTTTTTGCCGCCGATAAACAGGTCGTTTACCCATTTTATCCCGGGGGAAATGCCGAAAAGCTCCTCGCAGGCTTCGCACAGATATACTGCCGCCGCCGGGGTGATCAGCGAGAAATACTCAGGGTCTGCGTCGGGACGCAGGATAATACTCATATAAAGTCCCGTGCCGGCGGGAGAGTGGAAGCTGTGCCCGCTTCTGCCGCGACCCGCGCTTTGGCTGTCCGCGGCAATGCAGAGAAGCGGCGGCGCGCCTGCCAGCGCGCGCTCCTTTGCAATGTCATTGGTACTGCCGACCGTGCCGAATACTTCCGGTACTGGGATATTTTTGCCGCACAGCCGGGATATTCGGCGTGCGTTAAGCCTGTCTTTGTCAAAAGGGGTCATATTATTCCTCGGTATACTCGTATTTATGGTTTCCGCTTTTATACTATTTTACCATTATTTTCGTTTTTTATCAAGTCACTTGATGCGACGGTGTTTACACAAAGCCTTTAATGTCAATAATTCTTTACAGAAGCGCCGTCGGCGCAATTATTACCGAAGGGACGGTCTTAAATTGAAGAATAACAAAGCAAGCGGAGGAGTTGTTATAGGCGGATACTACGGCTTCGGAAATCTGGGGGACGAGGCAATCCTCGATTCCGCGGTACGCGCTTTGCGCGGGGTGCTGCCCGCAGAGAGCATATGCGTTTTGTCGGCTTCTCCCGAGGTAACCGAAAAAAGACTTGGAGTCTGCAGCGTGCAGAGAAATAATATTTTTAAGGTGATCGGCAAAATGTGCTCGTCATCACTGTATATAAGCGGCGGCGGGGGACTTTTGCAGGATGATACCAGCAGACGGAGTCTGTGGTTTTATTTGCTTCTTGTAAAACTGGGCAAACGGCTGTGCGGCCATGTTTGCGTGCTTGCAAACGGTGTGGGGAGCATCAGACAGAAAAAGCTTGCCGCACGGGTGCTGAGGTGTGCCGACAGGGTGAGCGTGCGGGACGGGGAGTCTGCAAAGCGGCTTTTCCAAATGGGAATATTTGCAGAGGTCTGTGCCGATCCCGTTTTTGCTCTGCCTTTTTTGCCCGAGGGGCGGGAGCGGTTCGGATACTATGCCGTCTGTCTGAAACACGGAGAGAGGATCGACCTTGACGCGCTTTCGGCGTTTTGCAATATGTACAGACGGCGGGGACTTCAGGCTATGTTCATATCCATGCAGGAGGAAGAAGACGACAGCTTTTGCCGTGAGGCTGCGGCGCGGTGCGGCGGGCGCTTTGTGTCACCGCAGAGCTTTGAGTTTTTGGAATATCTTTTGTCGGGCGCGGAATTTGCCGTGGGAATGAGGCTTCATTTCCTTATCGGAGCGGCTCGGGTCGAAGTGCCCTTTGTGTCTCTCGGCGGGGACTGCAAGGTTTCGGATTTTGTTGACTTATGGGGGTGCGGTGCTCGCAGCGTTCCCCTTGATTGCGGAGCGTCAGCATTGTCGGAGGCGGTTGAGAATGCTGCTGCGGCGCACTCTGAATATAAAAAGGAGCGCTCCGAGAAGCTTGCGCAGCTTTCATCACTTGCACAGGAGGAACTGACAAGGCTTTGCCGTATGTGCGTTTCTCTGTGCGTCGACGGGCGTAAAAATGAAATATCGCTCGGCGAGATTTGAGGCGGCTTATTCCGATAAAAACGGCGCTGAAAATCAAGAATGAAAACTTTTTCAAAATAATAAAGGAGCCCTGCGGGACTCCTTTATTGCTGAATTCATTTATCAGTTTTTTCTTTGGGGTTAATGAGAAAAGCATTTGGAAGTATGCGTCCCAGAGTGGGGTTCGCGGAGCAGTTTCGGGTGATGACCTCGCCCTTGTATGCAATTACGCTGGTGGCTCCGCTGTCGCAGCTTGAAGCATTGACAACCCCGTAAGACAGGAGTATCTCCGCCATATCGTCCACGGTACAGCCTATGGAATATGTAACATCCCGTCCGTCTACATTGAGAAAGACCATAACGCCGTCCTCCCGCTGTCCTACTGCCGTGCGTGGCTGAATGCCGTAGCCGGAGGAGCCGGAAACCATTTTCACTCCGTTTGCAATAAGCAGAGGGCTGAACTGAACGCCGTCACGGATGTTTCCGTAGCTTGCCCAGTCGCCGATGGTGCCTACGATAAGTCTGTCGTCATCGGTCAGCACTATACTGCTGTAATAGGATACATAACTGCCCCAGTATTTCCCCTGAGACAGAGACATTCCAACGACCTCGCCGCCGTTGCCGTTTTCGTCATAGTCAGCAAAGCCGCTGGCGTTTACTCCGGCGACAGCGCCGTAGTATTCCATCATATCAAGTATGCGCATACCCGTAACTCCCGGGTACTGTGTCATACCCACATACACGCGGGAGGGCTCGTCTACCAGCATTATTCTGCCCTTATAGTTGGGACCGCTGATTTCGGACACCAGTATGCCGTTTTCAATATCGTTTATAACTATGGTATTGCCCACATAGTCCTTGCCGCCGACGTAGTATTGGGACAGGTGCAGAAGGTCTGTGTTCTCCGGCTCGGTATCCTGCTTGTCGCCGGCGGGTTCCGGAGCAGAGGGAGTTATTTCTCCGCCTATGATCTCGGGCTCCTCGTACCGGTTGCTCATGACGCTGTTTATGACCTCCTGCGGGAAAAACAGCGTTGCAAGCCACTGATGTCTTCCTGTGGACATGGCGGTCTCTATCCATATGGTGCGCCAGTAATCTATAAACGGAATATTGGAGCATACGATAACGGCGTAAAGCGCCGTAAGCGATATGAACACCGCAATCAGCGCCGCAAGCAGACGGGGCTTTTTCGGCTTTTTGGATTTTTTTGATTTCCTAACGCCTTCCGTGCGGGGCGGTGCGCCGTACGGAGGGGAGACGGGACGGGCTTTAGTCCCGATTTCTGTAAGCTTGTTTCTTTCCATTATGTTTTCAGCGGATATTTTACTCTGCCGCTGTCTTTTCGCTTTCGATTATTTTGCGTCCCATCAGAACGCCCATTACACTTGCCATCATAAGTCCGCGGGTCCAGCCGCTGCTGTCGCCCAGACAGTGCAGATTGCCGATGTTGGTATTGAGGCTTTGATCCATACGGACTTTATTGGAATAGAATTTAAGCTCGGGGCTGTACAGCAGGGTCTCGGTTGAAGCAAAGCCCGGCACTACCATATCAAGCATTCTGATAAACTCGATTATGTTGGTCATGGCGCGGTAGGGCATAGCGGCGGTTATGTCTCCGGGTACTGCGTCCTTCAAAGTAGGCTTTACATTTGCAAAAGCCAGCTCCTTTGCCCAGGTGCGCTTGCCGTCCAGTATATCGCCGTAGCGCTGAACGAGGATATGTCCCGCCCCCAGCATATTTGTAAGCTCGCCTACCTTCTGAGCGTAGGCAATAGGCTGATTGAAGGGCTCGGTGAAATTGTGGCTTACGAGAATTGCAAGGTTTGTGTTGTCGCTCTTGTTATCTTTATAGCTGTGACCGTTGACTACCGCAAGGTCGTTGTCGTAGTTTTCCTGCGCCACAAAGCCGCCGGGATTCTGACAGAAGGTGCGCACCTTGTTTTTCCACGGCTTGGGATAGCCGATAAGCTTGCTTTCGTACAGCACGCGGTTGACCTTTTCCATGACTTCGTTCCGGCACTCAACGCGCACGCCGATGTCGACGGTTCCCGGCTTATGGGCGATATTGTGCTCCGCGCATATTTTTTCAAGCCAGTCTGCTCCGCGGCGTCCGGTTGCAATAACTACGCGGGAAGCGCGTATCTCTCTTTCGGAGTTGCCCTCATGGACTATGACTCCGCGGCAGACGCTGCCGTCAAGGATAATGTTCTCGCAGCTTGCGCCGAAAAGCATATCTACTCCGTGCTCCCGGAGCCATATCTGTATGTCCAAATACAGCTTCTGCGCCTTTTCCGTTCCCAGATGGCGAATGGGACAGTCCACAAGCTTCAGTCCCGCTTTGATGGCGTTCTTTCTGATTTCCTTTATTTCGTCGCTGTTTCCGATGCCCTCGATGTGGGGATCCGCGCCGAATTCAAGGTATATTTTATCCGTATAGTCTATAAGCTCCTGAGCCGTCTCCGCGCCTATAAGGTCGGGCAGGTCTCCGCCTACTTCATATGAAAGGGAGAGCTTTCCGTCAGAAAAGGCGCCTGCGCCGGAAAATCCGGTGGTAATGTTGCAGCCGCCCGCGCAGTTTACGCAATGACCTACATCGGCTTTGGGACAATGACGCTTTTCAACGGGCTTTCCTTTTTCTATAAGCAGGATCTTCTGCTTTGAACCGTGCCGAAGCATTTCAAGGGCGGTAAAAATACCGGCGGGGCCGGCACCTACAATTATAAGATCGTAAGACATGGTGGAGAACCTGTAAATCCTTTCAGTTTGTTTAGCTTATGTATGCTTCCGTGTCGGTTACGGAGAAAACTGGGTTTATGTAATACTTTATAATTCCGCTTAATCATCCACAATAATTCTATCACGGAGAAGGCGCAAAGTCAAGCATACATTTGCTTCGTCAAGCTTTTTTAACATTATATTATCTGTTATTTAACATTATATTTGAGTCTCCTGCTTGCATTTTGCGGTAAGTTGTGTTATTATAATGACAGAACAGAGTACTTGCGGACTGATTTTGACAAGATTCTCATATTTTCATATATAGGAGAAGAAATGGATATAGGCGTTCTCGGAGCGGGAACATGGGGTATTGCGCTTGCAAAGCTCCTTTGTGAAAACGGACACCGTGTTACCGTGTGGTCAGCCCTTCCTCAGGAGATTGAGTGGCTGTCCGGCGGTCACGAGCATACGCATCTGCCCGGAGTAAAGCTTCCTGCCGACATTGAATATACTGACAATATAGAAAAAGCCCTCGGCGGAGAATTTGTTCTGTCAGCCGTGCCCTCTGCCTATCTCAGGTCTACCGTCCGTACGGCGGCTCCTTTTCTGAGAGCGGAGCAGACCATTATTGACGCTGCCAAGGGTATGGAATCCGGTACTCTGTTTACCCTGACAGAGGTCATAGCCGACGAGATGAAAAAATGCGGCGTTGCCTTTTCGCCCAAGCTTGTTGCCCTATCAGGCCCCACTCACGCCGAGGAGGTTGCGGTGGGTATGCCTACATCGGTAGTATGCGCCTGCGAGGATGAGGAATGTGCAAAAAAAGCGGCTGCGCTGTTTATGAATTCCTGTATGCGGGTATATACCAATACGGATGTACGGGGCGTTGAGCTTTGCGGGGCTTTGAAAAATGTCATCGCTCTTGCCTCCGGTATGATAAGCGGTATGGGTTACGGAGACAACACCCGCGCCATGCTTATTACCCGCGGCATTGCGGAGATAACCCGCGTAGGACTTGCCATGGGCTGTAAGCGCCGCACCTTTATGGGACTTGCCGGTATAGGCGACCTTATAGTAACCTGTACCTCCCGTCACAGCAGAAACAACCGCTGCGGCGAGTATATAGGGCAGGGTATGACATACAAAGAGGCATCGGAAAAGGTAGGTATGGTGGTTGAGGGTTACTACGCTCTGGAAGCCGCCGCGGAGATTTCCCGCAGATACGGGGAGATGCCGATAATAAACGCGGTGTACGATGTCGTTATGAACGGCAGAGCGCCGTCGGACGCTATGGAGGCTCTTATGTCCAGAGCCATGCGCTCCGAGCTTGACTGAGCTATCAAAAAATTATTTTTTACAGGAGATACACCTATGAAAGCAAAAAGAATAATTGCGTTTCTGCTTGCGGCTCTGATGTGTGTGCCGCTCTTTGCGGCTTGTGCAAAGGAGCAGGGCGGTACCGCCAACACACGTCCTTCGGGTGATACCGGAAGCAGTGACCCCGACTTCCCCAACGCTGACTATGAAAAAGAGGACTTTACCTTCCTCTACATCAAGCATTCCGATGTGGGCAAGGACTACTACGGCGGCAACTATCTTGATTCCGACGCCCTTGAGGGCCTGACGATCGAGGACGCGGTTTACGAGAGAAACCTGGCAGTTGAGGAAAAGTATAACGTAACTGTTACCCAGGATGTTACCATAAGCGGCGACCCTGCCAAGCTTCTGCAGAAAAAGTATATGTCCGGAGAATTCAACTTCGATGTCATATACGGCTGGTGCTACAAGCTGGGAGCTTGCATTACCGAGAACTATTTCGAGGACTTTTACAAGCTTCGCGATAACGGTACTGCAAATCTTGACGAGGAATACTGGAGTCCCACGGCTATGGAGGACCTTACCGTTGACGGCAAGCTTTACCTCTGCATGAACGATATTACTATGAACAAGCTTGAATGGGCAGGATTCATATTCTTCAATAAGGATATCTATGAGGATAACAGACTTGAGGATGAGTTCGGCTCCTCCATATATGAGATGGTGGATAACGGCACATGGACTCTTGATACATATCTTAAAATGGTATCCTTCGTAAGCTCCGACCTTGACGGTAACGGTAAGTTTGACAAGGAAGACCTTTACGGTCTGCTTGACGGCGGCAACTCCGGCGCAGATACCGCTCATTGGTGCGGCGTGGACTATACCGCTAAAAACGATGACGGGTCTTATTCTCTTAATTTCTACTGTGAACAGCTTCTTGCCATCATAGGCAAGGTTAATCCCGTATACAGCAATAACAAATATGTGCTGACTTACGACAACATCTGGCAGGATAACGCGGATATGAGCGGCTCTACCGACCAGTGGGAGTATGCCCGTTCCTTCTTTGCTACCGACCACGCTTTGTTCTGCACCGGCAGCGCATATATAACCAGCGAGTTCCGTAATATGGAAAGCTCCTACGGTATCATCCCCTGTCCCAAGTACGATGAAAACCAGAAGAGCTACTACGCAGGTGTCAGCAGCCTCGCTTCCATCTTTGCTCTGCCCTCTACCCAGAGAACAGACATGAAGACCGCAGGTCTTGAGAGAACAGGTACGGTGCTTGAGTATATGGCATACAAGTCAAATCAGATCCTTCTGCCCGTATACTATGATACTCTTCTGAAGGGTCAGAGACTTGACAACGACGACGACCAGAGAATGCTGGATGTTATCCGTGCTTCTGTCCGCTTTGAGTTTGTTGACTCTGTAGGTATAGAGGACTTCGGTACTATTCTCGGTTCTATGTTCACCAGACCTTCTTCCGCGACCTCCACTTATGACCGCAACAAGAGAAAGCTTCAGAAGAATCTTGACGATTTCTACAGCGATGTTGTTCTTCTTGAGACTAAGCAGGCTTCAACGGATAAATAATCATTTATCTGTATGCTGATATAACAGCCCGTCATCATCGGATGACGGGCTGTTTTTCGTCTATGCTTGCAGCTTCAGGCGTTTTGCGCTTCCTCAAGCGCTGTCACGCGGGACTCAAGAGATTTGATCTTCGAGAGCAGTTCTTCCACAACCGCCTGTACAGTTGCAGAAACGAGCTCGCTATTCTCGTTATCAAAGATCACAGATCTTGAATCAATTATGGCGGCGGCGTCTATACGGGAAATAATATATGCAAACAGATTTCCCATATTGATATAGCGTTCGCTGCTGTTTTTAATGTGATACAGTAACATTCGGTCATCATTTTCCACAGCAGAGAAGCTTATCGGAGAAATATCGGCGTCGGCGCGTGTTGCTTTGTTTTCAAGCAGAGCGTCGGTCTCACTTTGGGAATAAACGCTGTCCGGTATGGAATTGCACTTT
>CAMFEL010000062.1 GCA_945949385.1 uncultured Clostridia bacterium
CATTCGACTAAATGAAAAGAAGCCTGCACCCTTAGCCTAAACTTCAAGTCTCGCGGCGGAAATATAGCAACGCTAATGAGCGTGTCGATAGCAGACTTGAAGCTACCCACAGAAGTTAAGAATAGCAGATTGAACATTATACCATATTATACCATTATACCATTACACCGCAGGGGCGGACGGTGAAGCCGTCCGTGAAGCGATGAAGAAACGCAGGAGAAAGTTTACTTTCTCCTGCGTTTCTTCAGATGCCTGCCGCATATGCGGCACCCCTGCGGGAACTATTTAGATTTCTTCGCCCTAATTAAAAGTTTTTTGGAGTCCTTAGAACCTTTTTCTCAAAAAAGGTTCTAAGCGGGGTTCGGGGCGGCGCCCCGCCTGTCAACGGGGTTTGTGGCAGCGCCCCATATATCCTCGGGGTACGGGGCAGCGCCCCGTATAATACCTGATGGTGCGGAGCGCGGGGCGGAGCCCCGCATATACCCACCGGGGCGCGAGGCGGAGCCTTGTATATGTTCTGACAATATAAGACAGGGCGGCTTACGCTTCGGTTTTTTAACTATTGCGTCATTTTTCAATTAAGCCGATGTTTCGTGCGGCTAAAAACGGGAAAACGGGAAACAATAGGACTGAGGTTTCAAAAGTTTTGAATACGGAAAGGAAGCGTCACAACGAAAAATGAAGATAGGTGACAAAAACTACGAAAAATATGCCGAGGGCAGAGCGAAAAAATCCCCCTGTGCAAAAAACTGCACAAAGGCATTTCTTATAGGCGGCGCCATATGCTGTGCGGCTCAGGGTCTTCGGGACTTATATATGCTGCATTACAGCGAAAAGGACGCGGGTGCTCTGGTGTCGGTTACCCTTATTTTCATCACGGCTTTGCTTACGGGAATAGGAGTATTCGATTCAATTGCAAAGCACGCGGGAGCTGGCACTCTTGTGCCCATAACAGGGTTTGCCAACGCCGTGGCGTCCTGCGCCGTGGATGCAAAAAGCGAGGGCTTTGTTCTGGGAGTCGGAGCTAAAATATTCGCGGTGGCAGGTCCCGTAATACTTTACGGCACTGCGGCGGGCGCCGTATACGGCGTAATTTACTATTTCTGCCGTCTGTTCGTCTGAGGAGGTGAAGGTTTGAAAGTAAAGCGAGCGTAAAACGTATGTAAGCTGTTTCAAACCGCATTTGTGTCTTGCTGACACAAATCAAAGAAAGGAATTGGATTAAAAGTGAGAGAACCCATAAAGCTTCCCCGCCCCGTATATCTGCTTTCCACCGCCTCCGTGGCGGGATGGGACGAGGGTCGGGGACCCATAGGAGAGGAATTTGACATTCTTGGAGACGAAGGCGACACCTTCGGCTGTGACACATGGGAAAAGTCGGAAAGCGAGATGCAAAGGCTGGCTCTTTCCACCGCCGTTTCCCACGCTATGATGACGGACAGTGACCTTGACATGATCTTTGCGGGAGACCTGCTAAATCAATGCGTGGGCTCAAGCTACGGTCTGGTAAGCTTCAAAGCACCTTACCTGGGACTGTACGGAGCCTGTTCAACCGCAGCCGAGGGCATAATGCTTGCGTCTCTCATGTGCGGCGCGTATGCAGAGTGCGCGGCGGCAGTAACCTCCTCCCATAACGCCTCTGCCGAGCGTCAGTTCCGTTTTCCCCTTGAATACGGCGGACAGCGCACTCCCACCGCTCAGTGGACGGTGACGGGAGCGGGAGCCTTTATATTCACTTCAAGCAAGGCAAGACTTGACCGGGTTGCAAAAAAAGGATTTACGGTACAGGTAAAGGATGTTATGCCCGGAGTGGCCGTTGACGCAGGCGTGCACGATGCAAACAATATGGGAGCCGCCATGGCCCCTGCCGCCGCAGACACGGTATGCACTTATCTTGACTCGGTGCAGAAAATGCCGGAACTTATAGTCACGGGAGACTTGGGCAGTGAGGGCTCCCATATCCTGTACGATCTGACCCGTGCCAAGGGTTACGATATTTCCGCCTGTCACAGCGACTGCGGAATGATAATTTACGACCGCGACAGTCAGGACAAGCACGCCGGAGGCAGCGGCTGCGGCTGCAGCGCGGCGGTCATGTCGGCTAATATTCTGAGAGCAATGCGCCGCGGGGCTCTCAAAGATGTGGTTTTTGTGGGGACGGGCGCGCTTATGAATTCCATGAGTATTCAGCAAGGGCTATCCATACCGGGCATAGGGCATCTTGTACACTTTATTTCCGTGCCCGACGGAGAAATCGGAGGAAACTGATATGAGTGCAGTTATGCCCTATGTATGGGCATTTATAATAGGCGGCGCCTTTTGCGTCATAGCGCAGATACTGATTGACAAAACAAAGCTGACCCCCGCCCGCATACTTGTAGCCTATGTGGTAGCCGGAGTTGTACTGGGTGGCTGCGGAGTTTATAAGTATATCATTGATTTCGCGGGAGCGGGCGCAACGACTCCCCTTTGCGGCTTCGGCTATCTTATTGCCGAGGGCGTAAAAAGCGAGATTGACAAGCGGGGGCTTTTGGGCGCGCTGACCGGCGGTCTGTCGGCAGCTTCGGCGGGAATTGCCGCGGCTCTTGTTTTCGGACTTCTGGCAGCGGTATTTTTCAAAAGCAAACGCAAAAAATAAACACGGTATTATTGCACCGTGTAAAGTATTCGCCGGCATAGATGACGGTTTTCCTCTCTCGGTCATACGCAAAAAAGCCTCCCATACGGAGGCTTTTCGCATATAAACATTTTATACAAAACCTTATCAGTAGCTGACAACAGTCTTTTTGTTTCCGCCGACATAGTCTCTTTCAAGAGACAGAACGCCGTTGTCCATACGGAAGATACGGTCTGCCTTTTCGGCGATTGACAGGTCATGGGTAACCATGAGAAGAGTCTGTCCTCTGGTCTCTCTGATCTTCAGAAGCAGGCGCAGAACCTCGTCCGCATTGGTACGGTCAAGGTTACCGGTAGGCTCGTCTGCGAACAGCATCTGGGGGTTGTTGATAAGTGCGCGTGCAATCGCAACTCTCTGACACTGACCGCCCGACAGCTCGCTGGGCAGGTGGTGCAGACGCTCGCTGAGTCCCAGACACTCCACAAGCTCACGCAGTGACTCCTGATAACTCATTTCGGGCTTGTTGCACATCATTGTGGGAAGCAGGATGTTTTCAAGCGCGGTGAACTGAGGAATCAGATTGTGCTTCTGATAGATAAAACCCATCTTTTCGCCTCTGAAGCGTCCCAGCTCGTCGGCGTGCATTTTTGTAATGTCCTGACCGTCGATGATGATACGGCCTGCATTGGCGCGGTCAAGACCCGCGCAGATATGCAGAAATGTGGATTTACCGGAGCCGGAGGATCCGATGATTGCAACGAACTCTCCTTTTTCGATCTTGATATTTGCACGGTTTACTGCCGTGATGACCGACTCAGACTGTCTGTACTGCTTGATAACACTTTCAGTCTGAAGCATATATTCAGTAGTAGCCATTGTTTATGATCCTTTCCTGACGGAATTACCCGTCCTATCGTTTGGTTTATTCGGAATTACTTATGATAATTACTCGTCGTCCTGAACGCCGCTGCCGCCGTTCTCAAGCGAATAGCGGTTCTTGAAGTAGCTCTTGTAGGGTATGTACGCCGAGAAGAAGCCGCAGGCCACGGACATGACCACGGAAATTACCAGGGCGTACCAGGGCATATAGAAGATGTAGCGGATATATTCGCCGGAGAAGTTGGGAACTACCACATTGAATACATAGAACATCAGATAGCTTGCTATATAGCTGAGCAGGATACTTACAATGAGCGACATTATCGCCATGCTGACTCCGCCCAAAAGGTATATTTTTCTGATGTCGCTTCCGTTAGCGCCCATGGACTGGATAATATTGAATTCCTTCTCTCGCTTGAAGTAGTAAAGCGACTGGGAGAAGAACCATATGATAGGTGAGATACAGAGGATCAGCACGGAAATTGCCACGAACAGCTCGTTGTAATGCTCGTCGCTGGAGATGTTCTTTTCGGCAAGCTGATTGGTGTCGGCAACGGGGATTGAGCCTATCTTGCTCAGTCCGTCGGAATCGATAACCTGACGCAGTCTGTCCTCAATAAAGCTTACCTGCTCGTCTGACATCTGGAACACTTTTGAGTCTGCGGGATCTGCACTGTAAGTGTAAAGATTGAGCTTGGTGGTGACTGCGGAGCGTCCGGTTACAGATTCGTAAACGTCGTCCATCATATATACGGGAACACTGCCGGAGGGAATATCCTTGATGACCGCGCACACCGTAAGAGTAGTAAATCTGTACTTGAAGTTCTGTATCTGCTTACGAAGCAGGTTTTTGCCGGACAGGTTGGAGTCAACAGCGGTGACCGCGCCCTCATAGGTTGACACGGCGATGGTGTCGCCCACCTTGAACTTGAATTTGGAAATATTGGAGATCGAGTCTCCGATAATGATGTACTGAGTATCGCCCTTGGACTCAAGAATCTGTCTCGGGTCGCCCTCCACGGTATACTGGCTGAGGAACTCAAAAAGATCCTCGGAGGTGTCCTCACTTACCGCACGGTACAGAGCATTGTTGGTGACCTTGTAGCTGCCGCCCTTACCGTCATCGTACTTGGAGTAGGCATCCTCCTGCTTGAACACAAAGAAACCGGTGGAGAAAGGCTTTATATTCTTCTTGTTTACCAGCATAAACGAAGAAATGTACTTCGCCTCGGTCACGGGGCTCTGTGAGAAGTCCACATCTCCGTCAACGGGGGTGGCATTACCGGTGGCCTCGATATAGGTCAGCGCCTCAAAGTTTTCGGCAAAGTCGTCGCCGTACTCGCTGAGCTCCTCGCCGTACTTGTCTTTGAATTCCTCATTGACGCTCTTAATATCGCTGCTGAGCTTATAGTCGTAAGCCGCATTGGTATTGTTGGGGTCAATGGTCACATTAAACTGGGGGCGGGGATAGTTTACATTGGTGTTGTAAATATTCGCAAGATACAGACCGCATATAAACAGCGCGCAGAACACGATTGCAGTGGTAAGAAGCTGGATGTTATACTTTCTGAAGCGCCAGAGAGAATACATCTCGTAGTTGCCCGGGAACTTCTTGCCCATAAGGTTGAAGGACTTTCTCGGAGAGGTTACCAGGTTTGAGTTGTCCTCGGTGATGATCAGCGACATGGGCTGACGGGCAGAGGTCGTTCTCATAGGCATAAACACAGCCGCAAGCACTACAAACAGGCTGAATACGAATACCTTGAAGAATACCCAGCCGGAGAATGCAAAGCTGAAGCCCGAGGGAGCGTAAATAAGCCATACCACAAGGGTTGATACCAGCACGGAGGGGATGAAGGTCACGATCATGACCACGAACATCTCCCAGAAGGCCGTGACGAACAGCTTCTTGAAGTCCGCGCCGAAGGTCATATATACGCCGTATGTAAACTTGTACTGATTCATTCTGATGTTGTAAATAGACATCAGCAGGAATACGGACAGCACAAGAAGCAGTGCCGTTATGATCCAGAAGGTGGCATTATTGCCGGACACTCTGCTCTGATAGTCAAGCAGCAGTGTGTTTTCCACCGAAAAGTTCGTCTGATTGGGATCCTGATATGCATAAGAAGGCTCAAGGGATGCCAGCTTATCGACATAGAACTGCTTGAACTCCTTGTAATACTTCTGTACCGTGGCAGCGTCAGCGCCCTCCTTGCCGAAGCGGAGATAAACATCGTAGACATTTTTGCCTTCTCTTTGGTTGTATCTCTCCGTCGTATCGACAATTACATAAAGCTGCTTGTTTTTGTCCAGGATACCCATATTCTGGCTTCTTTTGTAGCCTTCAAGGTAATTGTACTGACCTTGAGTAAGATTGCGTATCACATAGTGATAATCATACTCCTCGACTATCTGCTGATAAGCCACCGAATTGTTGTTGGTGGCGGAGATAGCCATCATGCCGTACAGCATCTGGATAATGAAAATAGCAGCGAAGAAGCAGCAATACTGCTTAAAATTGAAGAATACACTCTTCCATGCGCTTTTGAAATGGCGAGAAATGTATTCCCAGAACCGTTCTAACATCGCTCTGCGGCGCCGCACCGGGGTACAGCCCCATCCTCCTTTATATTTTGCCTTATGGTGCAAAAGGGCATAATATCCCCTACCCATTTACCTTTATACAATTATACCATTCATTTAGAAAAATTGTAGCATATTTTATGAATAAAATCCAACAAAAATGTGTAAAGATTTTTGTGCAAACTCTCTTGAGTACCGCGATTATGCGCTCATTCGCCGAAAACATCGGCTGAAAAAGCGCATTTTTTCGTGATTTTCGTAAAATCCCACCGTTTCAGACGGGAGAACGAGCATAGTCTGTATAATTATGAATTTTCCGACAGCCATGCGCTCCACACAGCGTAATACTGACCAATGAGGTGGAAATCGTCCACGGTTATATCGGAGCGCAACGCGCCGTTTGCGTCGTCAAACAAAGGATTTACATCCACATAAACAATATCGCTGCCGTTTGCAAGGGCTTTCATACCGGCGTTAAGGCTGTTGAGTATCGTATTGTTATACACACTGTCCGAGGCGGAACGGGTGTAAACTATATGCAGATTTGCGCAAATAACTATTTTAGCGCCGGGGCAAAGCTCCCTTATGCGGCTGACCGCATTCGAATAAGTCTTCAGCACCGAGTCGGTGTTGTAGCCTATTTCGTTAATGCCCAGCATAATATATATTTTTGAATATTTACTGCCCGAAAGCAGTCCCTCAAGTGTTACGGCTCCGTGTCCGGGCACATCTACCGTTTCCTTGAAAACGCGGAAAACATTCATGCCTCTGGTAGCGAAAACATCAGCGTTTCCCAAATCTCCGTATTGGCTGAGACCTATGGTGCGGGAATCACCTATGAACAGACAATTGTCAAAGACAGCCGGGTTTCCCTTTCCCACCGGAAAGCTGACGGTTCCGTCATTCTTAGAGGGAGTCTGAGGCTCCGGCGTGTCCGTTACAGGCGCGTCGGTTACGTGGGTATCCGTCACGGGAGGATCGGTCACGGGAGCATCCGTATCGGGTTTACTGTCGGTCACGGGAGCATCGGAAGTATCCTTGGAATGGTCGTGAGTGCCAATATCCGCCTGTCCGCTCATTTCGGGAATATCCGAATTCTCCGAGGTACATGACGAAAGACAGAATACGGAAAAAAGCATAATTACAACCAAAACAAAAGCAACAGCACACTGTCCCAACAAGCGTCCCTTTAACGACATCTCACACCTACACCTTTCCGGCCGCCCCTGCCGCGAAAACCGCGCCGAAAGCACTGCCGACATACATTTTATATAATAAAGAAACAGGCTGCCGGCCGCGCCTCGGGTCAGCATCCCTTTTACACTATTATTCTACACGAAAAACCGACTGTTTTCAATAGGAGACGACATAAAAAATTATACAATTTTTTACCGCTTTTTTTTACTTCTTGACAAGGGTCGGTTTCAGCGGCTATAATGGTGAAAACAACCTGTGCGCGGCAGACTGCGTCAGGGTACTATGCGGGCGGAAAACGCCCGAGAATTACACGAGGTACTCCGCAATGTACGAATATTTCGATCTTGCAAATCTTCCCGTCCTTGACCCGCATCGTAGGATGCTTCAGGTGTCAAGCTTTGACAGACAGTACGAAAACGCCGATTGGGGGCAGTATCTTTATGAGGAGGACGGCGCATACATTCTCTTTGACGAGCGCGGACGCGGCTGTATTAAAAGCATATGGATGGCTGTCACCAGCGATGAAACTGCGCTTGAGTTTTATTTTGACGGCGAGACTTCTCCAAGCCGGACAACTACCGCCCGCGCTCTGTTCTGCGGCGGAATAAAAGAGCTCAGCGGAGTCGGCTGCTCCTTTGAGGAGCGGGGTCATTATGACGAGGATGACTGCCACGCGGGAAACTGCTTTATAGAAATTCCCTTTGAGCGCGGTCTGAAAATTGCCGCAAGAGGCGAGAAAAAGCTGTTTTACCATATAATATATGAAACATACGCAGACGGTGAACACAGGGAAAACGGCGCAGGAAAAGTCGGTGATGTCGGCGAAACCGCCGACGGAAGTACATATATGCGCCGCGCCTTTGAGGGTAAGCCGTATGAGTTTTCACGGGAATGCGAGAGCGTTGAAATAAATACCGTGCTGAAAAAGGGGTATACCACGTTTCTGGAGCGCGACGGCGCGGGAGTAATACGTGAATTTACTCTTGAAACGGACGAAAACGTCCGCCTTGATGAAATATATGTTGATATTGTGTGGGATAATGTGCGCGCAAGTCAGGTGTCGGCTCCTCTCAGCCACTTGTTTGCACAGCCGCTTGGGAATACGGACATAGCCTCCTATCCGGTCACCTCCCGCGTCGAAAACGGACGGCGCATTATGTCCTTTATGCTGCCCATGCCCTTCTGGAAAAGCGCCTCGGGCTGTATCGTAAACCAAAGCGGCGAGGAAATCTCTGCAAAAATCACATTGAAGATATCCGACAACCCTTACGACAGAAGCACCACAGGTTATTTCTGCACGGAATACGAAAACGGCAAGACCCAGCTTTTCAGCGACTGGAAAATCGGCGAGTTCGGCGGACGGGGCCGCGTAGTGGGACTTGTGCAGACCTGTATCGGCGGACAGTACTGCGAGGGCAACGAGCATTTTTACATAAACGGTGCAAAAACGCCCCGCATAAACGGAACGGGCACGGAAGATTTATATCTTGCCTGCTACTGGCCGAATTTCAAATACGACTCTCCCTGCGCAGGCTGCGTAAACGATGTGTTTTTGGAAAACGGCAGCACCCTGCCGGGCGCCTTTAAGACCCCTGCGGGATATTACCGCTGGTTTTTGGACGCTCCCGTTGAATTTGAAAACGGCATACGCCTTTTCATTCAGCACGGAGCCGTTTGCCAGACCTACTCCGATTACTCCACCCTTTGCCTGTCCTACCGCTTGGAGGAGCCTTCCCTTTTTGAGACCGACATTATAAACCTTGAATCCGAGTCTTCAAAAGCGCTGCACGCATACAGCGCCGATGCTTCGGCCGGTGAGGAATATACGCACGAGGCAAGACTTGAAAGCGATATGAGAGCACCCCTTATGCGCCGCAGGGGATACCGTACCGCGGCAGGCGGCTCCGTAATATTCAAGGCGTGTATATTGCCCGATAACGACGGAGCGGTCATACGCCGTCTGTACGACCAGACCGAGTCAAACCGCGGTGCCGAAGTTTACGTGGACGGAAAATTTGCAGGAGTATGGAACTGCCCCGGCGAAAACAAGCATTTCGGCTTTGCCGACGACGATTTTCATATTTCCCCATCCCTTTGCCGAGGCAAGGAGCTGCTTGATATAGAGATACGCAGCGGCGGGTTTTATACGGACTTCGAATACAGGATCTTTACAAGAAAGATTAAGGAAAACGAGCAAAATGGCTGATTTTACTCCCGAGGCAATTACGGTCTCCTTTTTGGAAAAGCACAGCGGACGCTTCGGAATCACATGGCAGACAAGGTCCGCAGGACGACCCGTGCTGAGATACACCGAAAACGGCGACACACTGTTCGAGCACGCAAGCATTGTTTACGGGAAGGCGGAAAAGGGCGCGGCGTATGACGCGGTACGGTATAAAAATTATGCCGAGACCCCCGATTTCAAACCCGGACAGCAGGTGCTGTATCAGGTAGGAGACGAAAGCGGAGTGTACTCCGAGGCGGCAATACTTCATGTACCGGAGGACTCTCCGAATCACACCGCCTTTGCCGTCTTTACGGACACACAGGACACAAATACCGTAGGCGGCTGGTGGGAAAAACTTCTGTGCGACGCAGACAAGGTGTTTCCGCAATACGGATTTATCGTCCACGGCGGAGACATAGTGGAGACCTGTGTTTTTCCCGATCATTGGAGTAAAATGCTTTCCAATACCGCTGCCCACACCCGCTCATACCCCATGGCGGTCGCCACGGGCAACCACGACTACTGGAAAGGATATTTGCGCGGTGTCGACGGCCCGTTTTACAGTCATTTTCATATGGCGCTTCCTCCGCAGGATACTGATGACGGGGTGTATTTTTCCGTAGAGCGCGGCAACGCCCTCATACTTCTGCTGAACTCCGGAGACTACAACAAAACGGGCGGCAGACTTACAGATTCCCAGTTTGAATGGGCAAAGCGTGAGCTTCGGGACAGCCCAAGGCGCTGGAAGATTGTAATTATCCACAACCCGCTGTTCTCTCCCGGAAAATACGGCACTATGGAGTGGCGTGCTATTCCCTGTCTTGAGCTGCGCGCCCAGCTTTCCCCTCTGTTTTCGGAGCACGGCGCAGATCTTGTAATCTGCGGTCATGACCATATGTTTGCCAGAACCTATCCCATCGGCGCCGACGGGCATCCCCAAACGGACGCCGACACGGTAAAGAGCGACTTTCTCGGACGGAGCGCTGAGCTGTTTTGCGGCGCCGCAGGTCCCATACATTTTGAGCCTGCCTGCGCAGGGCATCAGAACAGAGGCATTGAGTGCGAAATGACGCCGGAGCAAAGGGCGCCATTTCGGGAAATGCGGGAAACCGGCAGCGGCGAGGTTGCATGGGCAGCGGTTGAAACCGACGAAAACGAGCTGAAGATACTTTTCCGAACCCTTGATATTAACAGCGGAAAGTGCGTTTTCGAGAGTGCTTTCGGTATCAGAAAAGATGGCTGACATATCAGGTCGGGAGATCCATGAAATACAGACTTGAAAATTAG
This sequence comes from uncultured Clostridia bacterium, assembly GCA_945949385.1. GTDB lineage: Bacteria > Bacillota > Clostridia > Oscillospirales > CAG-272 > Avispirillum. The sequence continues at coordinate 10,794 of CAMFEL010000062.1, forward strand.
CCGGCAGAAGTGAAGTAATAGAAATTCGAAGGGACTGCTGTCCCGGCATCCTAAATTTCAAGTCTCGCGGCGGAAATAAAGCAAAGCTTGGGGGCGTGTGGTTAGCAGACTTGTGGATGCCAACAGAA
>CAMFEL010000063.1 GCA_945949385.1 uncultured Clostridia bacterium
TGGGAGTAAAGCAGGTCGGCGGCATTTGCGGTGCTTTGTTTACCAATGTTGCCGCGTGGCTTTCGGGCACATGGTTTGATCTGGAGCTTGTGGGCGGGGCTTTCAAAAAAATCGCATATCTTCTGCCCTTTGCTCATGCCGTGGAGCTTGAGAGGGCGGTGCTGAGCGGAAGCTACGGGGATATTTTCCCTCATATATACTGGGTGGCAGGCTATGCTGCTGCGACCCTTGCCCTTGCGGTCTTGCTGTTTCTGCGGCAGATGCGGCGGCAGTGACAACATATTATATAAAGGAGCGGTAAAATGCCTCTTGAAATAGTACGCAACGATATAACGAAAATGGCCGTTGACGCCATTGTAAATGCGGCAAACAGCTCGCTTTCGGGCGGCGGCGGGGTGGACGGATGTATTCACCGCGCGGCGGGAGAAGAACTTCTGAATGAATGTCGGACTCTGGGCGGCTGCGAGGTGGGAAGGGCTAAAGTGACCGGAGCCTACCGTTTGCCTTGCAAATATGTGATACATACCGTAGGCCCCGTATGGTACGGCGGCAGTATGGGAGAAAAGGCTCTGCTTGAGTCCTGCTACCGCGAGTCTCTTGCTTTGGCAAAGGAGAAAAAGTGTGAGAGCGTGGCTTTTCCGCTTATATCCTCCGGTATTTTCGGGTATCCGAAGGATCAGGCGCTGAGGGTGGCTGTGGATGTTATAAGCGATTTTCTTTTCAGTAACGATATGACGGTATATATTGTTATTTTTGACCGCGCTTCTTTTACGATAGGAGAAAAGCTGTTTGCCGATATTGAAGAGTATATCGACGATTACTATGCCGAGGAGCACACGGACCGGCGCCGTGAGCTGTATCGCAGAAACGCGCCCGACTGTGCGTCCGTGTGCGATAAGCTTTGCGCCGACCGGACTGTGGCTGAGGAAACGGTTTGCGCCGATCTCTCCGAGTCACTTGACGATGCGCTGAAACATCCGGACGAGAGCTTTTCGCAAATGCTTTTGCGGAAGATAGACGAGAAGGGTATGACGGACGTTCAGTGCTACAAAAAAGCCAATATTGACCGCAAGCTGTTTTCCAAAATCCGCGGCGATGTGAATTACAGACCGAGCAAGTCCACTGCTGTCGCCTTTGCGATTGCATTGGAGTTGCCTCTTGAAGAAACGGAGGAGCTTTTGAAAAAGGCAGGCTTTGCCCTGTCTCACAGCAGTAAATTCGATATAATCGTTGAATTCTTTATAAACCGCGGGAATTACAATATCTTTGAGATAAACGAGGCGCTGTTTGCCTTTGACCAAAGTCTTCTGGGGGAGCATTAACTGCACTCCTTGAGACGGTTTTTCCGGCGAGGTTGCCTTTAAGGAATACACAGCGCTGCTTGGCAAATTATTCGGAATGTCGGAATAAACATCAAAACAGAATAATTTACAGCTTTGAAATTTGTCGCTTTTCAGGCGACCAAACCTCTCTTTCGGCGGTGTAAAATGAGTACACCGAATGAAAGAGAGGTTTTAATCATGAAAAACACAAACAAAAACAACACTACCGAGCTCGTTTTTATTCTGGACAGAAGCGGTTCTATGGCGGGGCTTGAAAGCGACACCATCGGCGGATTCAACGCTATGATTGAAAAGCAGAAGAAGCAGGACGGCTTATGCTATGTTTCAACCGTGCTGTTTGATGATGTGAGTGAGGTCTTGCACGACAGGGTGAAGCTATGCGACATTCCTGAGATGACCGACAGGGATTACACCGTTCGCGGCTGCACGGCGCTTATTGACGCCATAGGCGGCGCGGTAAGGCATATCGGAAATATCCATAAATATGCACGCCCGGAGGATGTTCCGGAGCACACGGTATTCGTTATTACCACCGACGGTATGGAGAACGCAAGCCATCTGTTCAGCAGCGCAGAGGTAAAGCAGATGATAGAACGGCAGAAGAAAAAATACGGCTGGGAGTTTTTGTTTATCGGCGCAAATATTGATGCGGCGGAGACTGCGGAGCGCTACGGCATAGACAGAAGCAGGGCGGCAAATTACAATGCCGACTGTAAGGGCACCGAAATACTTTACGATACGGTATCCGAGGCGGTGCGGAATGTGCGCGCTTCACAAGGCTTGCCGAATGAATGGTGCAAGATGCTGAATGAAGATTACAAGCAAAGAGGAGTTTGAGAATTGAAAATTGAAAATTGAAAGTTGAAAACGGGAAAAGAGTATTGAATTATAAAGCGCACCGCGGGTGCGCTTTACTTTTGCCCAACGGGCAATTTTTACAAATCCGTAGGTTAGCGCTGACTAACCGATTGTATGTATTGCCGAAATCGGGAAAAAATTACATTTTTTATTGACAAACATAAAATCAGAGGTTAAAATAATATTGGTTAGCAAAGGCTAACTAATATTTCGGCCGTGCGGTTAGCATAGGCTAACAGAGCCGGGAGCATTTATTTGTTTTTATGTTATGTGGGAAGGTGGAATTATGATGCCGCTTACGCTTGCAAAGGTCGGAGAAGTGAACATAATCAAAAGAATCGGCGGGAAGCAGGATGTCAGGGCTCATCTTGAAAATCTGGGATTTGTTGCCGGCGGCAGAGTCAGCATTGTCAACACTATCGGCGGCAATGTTATTGTGAATGTTAAAGAGTCCCGTATTGCTATCAGTAAGGAAATGGCGCAGAAGATCATGATTTGATTTCTGCGGCAGTTCAGATATTTTATTAAAAAAACTATTTCAAGGAGGAATCGGCATGAAAACGCTCAGGTCGGCAAGGGTCGGTGACACCGTCCGTGTTGTGAAGCTTCACGGCGAGGGTGCTGTTAAGCGCCGTATTATGGACATGGGGATTACGAAAGGCGTAGAGGTACATATCCGTAAGGTTGCTCCCCTGGGTGACCCGGCGGAGGTCACCGTTCGCGGTTACGAGCTGTCAATCCGCAAGGCTGACGCGGAAATGATAGAGATAGAATAATATCGTGTGATTCGGCGGCGAGCCGCCATATTTTTACAGACATGGGTTAGCGAGGGCTAACTACGAAAGTGAGGATCGACAATGGAAATAAGAATTGCTCTTGCGGGTAACCCCAACAGCGGCAAAACGACTTTGTTCAACGCGCTGACCGGCTCAAATCAGTTTGTCGGCAACTGGCCCGGCGTTACGGTTGAGAAAAAAGAAGGAAAACTCAAGCGGCACGACGGCGTTATAATCACCGACCTGCCCGGTATTTATTCTCTTTCTCCGTATACACTTGAGGAAGTGGTAGCGAGAAATTATCTTATCGGCGAGCGTCCCGACGCCATACTGAATATTGTTGACGGAACAAACCTTGAAAGAAACCTGTATCTGACCACACAGCTTACGGAACTGGGTATTCCGGTGGTTGTGGCAGTCAATATGATGGATGTGGTACACAAAAACGGTGACAGGATTAATACTGCGGAGCTGTCCCGAAAGCTTGGCTGCAAGGTGGTGGAAATTTCCGCTCTTAAGGGAACGGGAATTACGGAAGCGGCAGAGGCTGCAATCGACGCGGCGAAAAACACCGTAACCGTCCCCATGCACACTTTCTCCGGCACGGTGGAGCACGCGCTGGCTCATATTGAGGAAGCGGCGGTACACGATTTGCCTGAAAATCAGCAGAGATGGTATTCCGTAAAGATCTTCGAGCGCGACGACAAGGTCCTTTCTCAGATAAAGCTTGACAAAGCGGTATTGGAGCACATTGAAAACGATATAAAGGCAGTTGAGGATGAAATGGACGACGACGCGGAGTCCATTATTACCAACGAGCGTTATATTTACATCGGCGAGATAATCAAGGGCTGTTACAGAAAAAAGTCTGCCGGAAAGCTGTCAACCTCCGACAAAATAGACAAGGTGGTCACAAACCGTTTTGCGGCGCTGCCGATTTTCGCGGTGATAATGTTTATTGTTTACTTTGTTTCTGTTACCACTGTCGGAACCTGGGCGACCGACTGGGCAAACGACGGCGTTTTCGGAGACGGCTGGCACCTGTTTGGTATAGGAACGTCTGCTTATGAAGAAGCAAGCGGAGATCATACCGCGGCAATGCAGGCAGCACAGGCTTTTACGGGAATTGATACGGAGGCTGAGGATTTTGACGACGACTCGGCTTTGGCAGAGCTGAAAGCATTTGTGCCGGACGGGAATACCGCAACTGTTGATGCAAAGGACGAGGAAACGCTTGCCGTCACGGAAATGAGGGCATATTACGATGCAATTCCCGACGGTGCCGACGAGGACTCAACCGTCCCCATGACTTATGTGGACGCAGTGGAGTATCTGGGGGAAAACGGTTTTGAAGAGCCCGATCCCGCTGACTACGGAGTATGGGTGCCCGGCGTTCCCGTGCTTCTGGAAAAGGGGCTGGATGCCGCAAACTGCGCCGAATGGCTTAAAGGACTTATTCTCGACGGTATAGTCGCAGGTATCGGCGCCGTTCTCGGCTTTGTACCTCAGATGCTGGTTCTGTTTATCTTTCTTGCATTTCTGGAAGCATGCGGATATATGTCCCGTATCGCTTTCGTGCTGGACCGTATTTTCCGTAAGTTCGGTCTTTCCGGAAAATCCTTTATCCCTATGCTTATCGGCACCGGCTGCGGTGTTCCGGGCATTATGGCGTCCCGTACCATTGAAAACGAACGCGACCGCCGTATGACCATCATAACTACCACCTTTATACCCTGCGGCGCAAAGCTGCCCTTTATTGCCATGATTGCTGGTGCTGTCTTCGGCGGCGCATGGTGGGTTGCTCCCTGTGCATACTTTATGGGTATGGCGGCGATCATCGTTTCGGGTATTATGCTGAAGAAAACCAGATTGTTCGCCGGGGATCCCGCTCCCTTTGTTATGGAGCTCCCCGCTTATCATCTGCCCACGGCAGGCAATGTTCTGCGTTCTATGTGGGAGCGCGGCTGGTCCTTTATCAAGAAGGCAGGTACGATCATTCTGCTTTCTACAATACTTGTATGGTTCACTACTTATTTCGGAGTTGTTGACGGATCCTTCCGGATGCTGTCTGAAGATCAGATAGACCACAGCATTCTCGCTGCGATCGGCGGTGTTATCGCATGGGTATTCAAGCCTCTGGGCTTCGGGAACTGGCAGGCTGCCGTGGCTTCCATTACCGGACTTGTGGCTAAGGAAAACATTGTGGGCACTCTCGGCATACTCTACGGCGGCGGCGCGGAAACCGTTTATCAGAATATCGCCGCGGCGTTTACCGCTGTCAGCGGATTTGCTTTCCTTACCTTTAATTTGCTGTGCGCGCCCTGCTTTGCGGCTATCGGTGCAATAAAGCGCGAGATGAACTCCGCAAAGTGGACATGGTTTGCAATTCTGTATCAGTGCCTGTTTGCTTACGCCGTGGCGCTGATGATCAATCAGTTCGGTTCTGCCTTTGGCGGAAGCCTGAATGTTATAGGACTTATTGCTGCAATTATTGTACTGGCTTTTATGCTGTATATGCTCGTAAGACCTTATAAAGAGTCCGCAAGGCTTGCAGGAAAGGCAAGAGCTTCAAAATCAAAATAACATTTATGCTTATGCGGAATGGGAGGGAATATAATGCTTGCCTTTATTTCGGATAATATTGCAACGGTTATTATTTGTGCTGTTTTAATCGCAGCAGTTGCGGCGATCATTGTAGGCATGGTAAAAAATAGGAAAAAAGGAAAATCCTCCTGCGGCTGCGGCTGCTCGGGGTGTCCTATGAACGGCTCCTGCCGCCGTGTAAAATGAATTACGGGAGACGCGGGCTTTTCCTGCGTCTCCCTGCTTTTTGCCGATACTTCGTCTGAGCTGCCTTCGGTATTTATTGACACCGCAAACGCTGAGTGATATAATAAATCCGTACACTGAATTTTGTAACTGTGTCGCAAAGCAAGTGCTGCTGCGCGGCTTCGGAGGTAAGAATGACGCTTTACGTATTTTTGGGAATTATGATACCTTTCGCCGGAACGCTGCTGGGTGCCGCCTGCGTTTTCTTTATGAAAAAATCCATGAGCGACAGGCTTCAGCGCGCACTGTCCGGCTTCGCGGCGGGCGTTATGGTTGCCGCCTCCGTATGGAGCCTGCTCATTCCGTCTATTGAGTTTTCGGAGGGGATGGGTAAGCTGTCGTTTATTCCCGCGGCGGCGGGATTCCTTTTGGGAATGATTTTTCTTTTGTTGCTTGACCACATTATTCCTCATCTGCACAGAAACGTAAATGAGGCGGAGGGACCGCGGAGCCGTCTGGGTCGTTCTGCCATGATGGTGCTTGCGGTGACGCTGCACAACATTCCTGAGGGAATGGCGGTAGGCGTCGTTTTTGCAGGCTTTCTTACGGGAAACACGGAAATTTCCGCTATGGGCGCGCTTGCACTGTCTCTGGGTATTGCTATTCAGAATTTCCCCGAGGGGGCTATAATTTCCATGCCGCTTCGGGCAGAGGGCAACAAAAAGTCAAGGGCGTTTCTCAGCGGCGCGGCCTCCGGTATTGTGGAGCCTTTGGGCGCGCTTCTGACCGTTGCCGCCGCTTCTCTCGTGGTGCCCGCAATTCCTTATTTTCTCAGCTTTGCGGCGGGCGCTATGCTGTATGTTGTAGTGGAGGAGCTTATTCCCGAAATGTCTGCGGGCAATCATTCCAATGTGGGTACCGTGTTTTTCGCAGTGGGATTTGTGCTGATGATGATACTTGATGTGGCGCTGGGATGATTGAAAATTGAGAATTGAGAGTTGAGAATGGAAAACGGAAAATGAAAACGGGGAGATGAAGCAAAAACGGGCGAGAGGATCGGTGCTTCGATAATCACAAAATCAAAGGACTGCCGGGCAGTCCTTTTTTATGCGAAATTTGATATTGCTTTTTCTTTTTCTGAAGCTTTTGAGGATGTCGTGATTTTTTGAGGGGGATTCCCTGAGCGGGGCGGCGGGGTATGTGGCAGCCGCCGGTTTGAGACAGAGTATGTACGGGGCAGAGCCCCGTTTATGACAGCGTGTGCAAATAGGCGCCCGTTTGCGCCTATTTACATCTGCTTTCTGATATGCTCAAGGGCGCCTTTTTCGAGGCGGGAGACCTGTGCCTGGGAAATGCCGATCTCGCTTGCTATCTCCATCTGCGTTTTTCCTTTGAAAAAGCGCATATTGATTATATCCCGCTCGCGCCCCGACAGGGTTTTCAGCGCCTCTTTCAGCGCGATCTCTTCAAGCCAGCTTTCGTCCGTATTGTCAGTATCGCTTATCTGATCCATAACATATATGCTGTCGCCGCCGTCGCTGTAAACCGGGTCGTAAAGAGACATAGGCTCGACAATAGCGTCTATTGCCGCCGCCACCGCTTCGGGAGCTTCTCCGAGAGAGGCAGCTATCTGCTCAACAGTCGGCTCGCTGTTAAGGCTTGCCTGAAGCTTTTCCTTCGCCTGAAGCGCACGGTAGGCAAGATCCCGCACGGAACGGGACACTCTGATGGAATTATTGTCCCTGAGATAGCGCCGCACCTCGCCTATTATCATCGGCACCGCGTAGGTGGAAAACTTTACGCACAGCTCCGTATTGAAATTGTCGATGGCCTTTATCAGTCCTATGCAGCCGACCTGAAACAGATCGTCCAGATTTTCCCTCCTGTTGGTAAAACGCTGTATAATGCTCAGCACAAGACGGAGATTTCCGTCGATAAGCTTTTTGCGGGCGTCCTCGTCGCCCTGTCGCGTTCGCTTCAACAGCTCTTGCTTTTCCTCGTCGGTAAGCGTTTTCAGCTTTGAAGTGTTGACGCCGCATATTTCTACTTTGTTGTAGTACATGGATGCCCTCACTGCTTTTGATACTTAAATTATTGCCACCGTCTGCGCCCTTATACAGCACCGCTGCTGCCTCATTTTTCCGCCGCTTCCTTTAATTTTGTTTATTTCATCACATCAGGCATTTCCTTTAACATATCCCGGATATATATGCCGTAGCCCCGGGTGGGGTCGCTTATAAGCACGTGAGTAATTGCGCCGATGAGCTTTCCGTTCTGCACGACGGGGCTGCCGCTCATACCCTGTACTATGCCGCCCGTTTTTTCTATCAGGGTCTTGTCCGTGATTTCCACATTAAAGCTTCCTGCCGGGTCCTTGGAGGTGCCGCGGCTTATCTTTACAGAGTATTCGTTTATGCCAGTGCCGTCTACGGTACAGTAAATGACAGCGTCGCCCTCTTCAAGGCTGTCCATGCCCGCTGTCTCTATGGGCTTTGTGAGTGCGGCGTATTTGTCCGGGTCGCTGAACACTCCGAACACTCCGTGCTCCGTGTTTCATCTCTCCCGGTGCGCCGGAAACGCCGCGGTTTATGCCGCTGACCGTTACATCAGACACGATCCCGCGGGACATATCGCACAGCTTACCCGTGGACATATCGCATATGCCGTGACCGAGACCGCCGAAGGCTCCCGTTTCGGGTATAATATAGGTAACGGTGCCTATTCCCGCCGTGCCGTCCTTCAGCCACAGGCCTATTCTGTATTCTCCCGCGCTTTCTGACATTACGGGCGTAACATATATTGTCAGGGTCTCGTCCCCGCGAAGCACCGTGAACTCCATCTTTTTGCCGCCGCTTTCAAGCACCGCTCCCGTTATGTCAAGGGAGGTCGACACGTCACTGCCGTTTATCTTTTTAATAATGTCGTTTTCCATAAATCCCGCGTCCTTTGCCGGGGAAACGGCACCGTCCTCGGAGTCTACCTCGCCGAAGCCGTTTACCGTCAGCTTACCGTTGAAGACCCGCACGCCGAAGGGCATTCCGCCCAGATATACCGTGTCCGCCGCCTTCGTTTTCGCCGCCGTTGCCCCGATTTGCAGAGACAGTGCAAGAACTATGCACAGAAGCAGCGACACGCTCCTTTTTATTGTTTTCATCTATATGACCGCCTTTTTGTTTTGAAAATTCATTCAAAGTTAATTTGCACACTCTCAAGCCATCGTATGAAATGCAAAATTATCGGTAACTTCAAATCTTAACCATTTTTTATTGACAATAAAATACGACGTATGTTATAATGATGTACGGCGTTGGTCAGGCTTCTGACGATTACACAATGCCGGAAAGGGAACTGTTCTATGCTTACTGCAGTAGTCGGTATTAACTGGGGCGACGAGGGAAAAGGACGAATCGTCGATCTTCTCAGCCGCGATCAGGATATCGTCGTCAGATATCAGGGCGGAAATAACGCCGGACACACTGTAATTAACGAAAAGGGCGAGTTTATACTTAATCTGCTTCCGTCAGGCATACTGCGCGACGATGTGGTGTGCGTTATGGGCAACGGTATGGCCATTGATCTCAAGCACCTGCACGGTGAGATCGAAAAACTGCGCGAAAAGGGTATCAAAATTTCTCCCGAAAATCTGAAGATCAGCGACAGAGCTATCGTTACCATGCCTTATCATGTGGATCTTGACTGCTTTGAAGAGGAAAGACTGGGCGGCGCGGGATACGGCTCCACAAGACGCGGTATCGCTCCCGTTTACAGCGATAAGTACGCAAAAAAGGCAATACGCACAGGCGATCTTTTCCATATGGATTACCTGAAAGAGCATCTTCGCGGAATTCTTGAATATAAAAATCTGACCGTAGAAAAGGTTTACGGTAAAGAGGGCCGTACATACGAAGAAATGCTTTCCTATCTGGAGACTTACGGAGCGGAGTTCAAAGATTATATCTGTGACACGGGCGTTTATCTCCAGAAGGCAAACGAAGCCGGCAAACGCATAATGTTTGAAGCGCAGCTCGGCGCTTTGCGCGATATAGATTTCGGCATTTATCCCTTTACTTCGTCTTCAAATACCATATCTGCCTACGCTCCCATCGGCGCGGGCATTCCCGGCATCAAGGTGGACACCACCGTGGGTATTATGAAGGCTTATTCCACCTGCGTGGGTGCGGGTCCCTTTACCGTGGAAATGGAGGGCGATGAGGCCGAGGCACTGAGAAAAGCGGGCGGCGAATACGGTGCCGCTACCGGCAGACCCAGACGGGTGGGAGCCTTTGATGTGGTTGCGTCAAAGTACGGCATCCGGGTGCAGGGAAGTGACAAGATCGCTCTCACAAAGCTGGACGTGCTGTCATATATGGATAAAATTCCCGTTTGTACTGCGTATGAGTACAACGGCGAGAGGATTAACGATTTTCCTGTGGGAGAGGTGCTGGAAAAGGCCGCTCCCGTTATCGAGTATGTTGACGGCTGGGGCTGCGATATTTCAGGCTGCCGCTCCTTCGGGGAGCTTCCGGAAAATGCTAAGAAGTATGTGGAATTTCTGGAGGAAAAGCTGGGCGCAAAGCTCTGGCTCATTTCCGTGGGCGCCGAGCGCGACGCTTACTTTATGAGATAAGGATTTATTCAGTCGAAAAAAGCCGCCCGTCGGGCGGCTTTTTCGTATGAAAGCAGCGGCTCATACGCCGTATTGAGGGCGGAACGGCTGCGGAGCGAAAGCCCGTATCGGAGCTTTGCGAGAAATAGTAATTTTTTTGCAAAAAAGGTGTTGACAAACCGCCGCGCATTTAGTATAATATCATCTGTCAGCGGACGGTTGCCGCAGACATGCGAGAGTGGCGGAACAGGCAGACGCGCACGTTTGAGGGGCGTGTGGTTAACACCGTACGGGTTCAAGTCCCGTTTCTCGCACCACGGTAAGACAGACAGCACGGCTGTCTGTCTTACTTAAATAAGCGGATATGGCGGAATTGGCAGACGCGCTAGATTCAGGTTCTAGTCGGGGCAACTCGGTGGAGGTTCAAGTCCTCTTATCCGCACCAAAAAAGAAGTAACTTTTGTCTACCAAAAGTTACTTCTTTTTTTATCCAAG
>CAMFEL010000064.1 GCA_945949385.1 uncultured Clostridia bacterium
CATAAGTGCCGAATGTTCGACGCTTTGGCGGAGCATTTTTGCACAGCATTGAAGTATTTCGTTAAAGTGTACTGCTCGCCACGCCTCTTCAACGGAAAGACCCGAATGCAGCATTGCAGCAAAACGTCTGTCGGCAAGCTCCGTCTTAATGTCAAAGCCTTTGATCTTTTCGCTAAGCCGATCTGATTCAGAGACAAGCTTTTCGTAAACAGCATCAGCATTTCGCTGACTGAGCTTTTGCTCAATCCCATGCCTCAGGCGGCTAAGGCGCAGAGACTTCATAGCCGCTTCCGTATCTTCTCCGTTATAGCCGAGAAGAGTAAGCAATTCATTGAGCTTTTCAGCCTCAGCGCTTTGTACTTTCATTTTCTCCGAATTATTCGGTTTTGTTTCTGCAGCAGTTTCTGATAATGATGTGCTGTCCTCTGCACTTCCGACAGCATAATGATCGTCATTAGTCTCCTTGGCGGATTGTCCTTTTATTTCTTCTGCTGCAGTTTTTGCAGTATTCATCCCGTCAGCCGAAGACCGTGCACTGTCTTCCCCGACGCTTACGCTGCCACCCTGCCCCGATTCACCGAACAGTCTCAGTTTCAAATCAAGCATATCCATAAAAGACCTCTGCTTTCTGTATATTTATGACCTCATGAAGTCTGAGGGTATTATATATTGGCAGAAGCTTGCAATCTCCCCCTTTTTACAGTATTTGCATATATGCAACCGGATAGCCGCAAACATAAAAAGGCATTCCCCGAAAGCCGAAGAACGCCTTTAATTATTCGTTACTTATTCGTATATAACCAGTGCCTGCCTGTATACAAGCTCGTGACTGTCACGTACATCGCTTTTCTGATACTCGGTAATTCCCTCTTTTAAGGGATCACAGAAAATGTATGTATTTGCCGTATACCCTATAAGCACAAGACAATGGGAATGAGACCTCCACACAACATCACCGTTATCGGTATAGACAGTCATGAACAAAGTGGGGTCACAGTCCATATTTGTTGTTCCCCACAGAATCACGGGGACACCTTTGTCGATATAGCTTTCAAATACGGAAAACGCCTCTCCGCTTATATTCTTCACACGGAGTTTTTCGTCTCCGGCGTCATCAAGAAACGCTCTTGCCGCATTTTGGATACAGGGAGCGTAGCACCCCATACCCATTCCCGAAATCTTAGGATCCCCGATATATGTAAAGAACGGATCGCCTTCACCGAAACCGCATTTTTCAAGGTAGTTATCACAGAGACTGACAGAATCGACCTCGAACCCCAGATAATTCAGTACAATTGCAAGTGACACTATTTCACATCCGCTTGGAAGCTCGGGAAGCTGAAGTATGTTTTCAACGTCAAGCTGAACCTTATAGTCATTATCCGGAAGCTTTTTGATAGGTCTTGTTTCCCGCTCCCCGCACAGAGAGCAGATATGCATTTCCCGCCCCTCGTTATTTTTTGTGGGACCGCTGACTATAAACCATTCACTCCAATCATGGTCACAGCCGCTGTATTCGCTAACGGGTTCGGTCACGTCTGCATAGGTATCATCAGTACTGTCTGTGTCGGCGGGCGGTTCTTCGGTGCTTACGTCTGTTTCAAAGGCATCCGCATTTAGTCCGAAGCCGCAAATCAATGTTAAAAATAACAGCAGCAAGATAATTAGGTTTTTTCTCATTATATGATCTGCTCCGGAATATACAAATTCTTACAATATATTATACTCGGTTCAGCGCCTTTTTTCAACATATTTCAGCAAAAAAGCGGCGGAGCCGAAACTCCGCCGCTATATATATGTTTGTTGTCAGCCGTTACTGTCGGTGCCGTTGATCTGATTAACATACTCCTGCCACATATATACAAGAGAGCCCTCGGGGGTCCATCCGTTCTCAGGTGTTCTTCCCTTCTTGGCATCGCTGTCAGAGGGAATATAGGTGAGCTTCTGGAATGCCTCGCTGCTGTTGACCTGTGCGGCAAATTTGGAAATATTGTTGTCAAACTCCTCGGAGGTCATACTCTCCATCTGTGCCCATATCTGTGCGCTGAGCTGATTTATCTTATTGATGGAGTCTTGATTGTACTCATTCACATAATCGGTAAGCGCATAAGTTACGGGAATATATGACATAAGGTTCTGCTGCTTTGCGGTTTCCCAGTAATCGAGGCCTACGCCGTAGTCGGGGTAAGTCATATAAAGGTTACCCGTCTCGTAAATGTTCATCTTATATTCGTCGCTGAGCTTGACGATTATGTCGGAATTCTCCTCATCATACTTCCAATGGATACCCTCAGCACCGTACTGAAGAATAGTACGCAGCTCGGTATCCGTGTTCAGCATGGTGATGATCTCCATAGAACGGGAGGTGCTCTTTGTATAATTGCTGACCGCAAATACATTTTCAAGATAATCTGCGCTGGTTCCCATGGGACGCTTGAAAATATTTATGTAATAATCGTCCTCATACTGCTTGACTTCGTCAGCGGTACAGGTTACATATCCCACACCGAACTCTGCTACGTCTCCGGTGGAAACATAATTCTTTTCCTTGAACTTCTTATACAAAGAATAGTTCTTGGTGTAGTTGTTGATAGTAAAGATATTGTCAAAGCTTACGTTTTCGATCTTCGTCTCATAGGTGACACGGGATGCAAGCACGGAGAAAGTGTCCTGATCATTGCCGGACCAGAAACGGTAGTAGCTGGGGCTGTAATCTCCGTATACGGGAGTTACATCCTTGTGATAATTTGCAACATCCTCAATAAAGCTCTCACAGTCAGCAAGGCTGGTAAGCTTGTCGGGGTCAAGATACTCTTCTGCTACAAGTCTCTTGTTTACAAGGAAATATGTAAACTCGCCTACCTCGTGGTTGTTAGGTATGCCGTAGAGTGTACCGTCAATGGTAGCGGCGGTTAAAAAGTCGGGGAAAATATAGGTATTCAGCACCTTGGAGTTGCCGGAGATCTCCTCGTTCAGCTCGGAAAGGAAGAAATTGTCGGCATAATAGTTGAAATCAGCCTCGCCGCGGATAAGGAATATATCCATCTGATTTTTTTCCACATTGCTGTAACCGCTGGCTCCGCGAACTACAAGGCTGAGGTCTCCGTCCATATTGGGGTTCTCGTATGCAGTGGATTCCTCAACAAGAGTCTCACCGTTTTTCGCAGCCTCGATCTCTTCTTTTCTCTTATCAATAGCAAGCTGCTCCTCTTCCTCGGTACGCTTCTGAATAAGCTCAAGCCTTTCCTTTACGGTTTTGTCATATTGAGAAGTGGGTATGGCGTAAAGCTTGACAGCGGTGTCAAATTCAGCCTGAGTAATGGCATTGATAGCCTCTTCTACGGCGTATATTGCTTCCTCGGTGGTATCGTCGGACGTAGGCACCCACAGAGTAAGGGTCATACTGGAACGGTCGACAGAGCTTGTATCGGTACCTGTGGAGCCGTCGGCGGGAGTATTGGTCTCAACATCCTCGCAACCGGCAAAAATACCGCAGGTCACAACACAAGCAAGGCATAGCAGTATACATACGAGCTTTCTTTTCATCGGGATCCTCCTTAGCGCTGCGCGCTTGATAACATTATATATTTTACATCAAAGGGCAATATATGTCAAGTTTATTTTTGGTTATGTATGCTGATACGGCATAATTTTCAAACGCTTCACCGATAATTCATATTTTGCGGCAAAACGCAAACCGTAATCAGTCAAGAAAGTCCTTGAGACGCTTTGAACGGCTGGGGTGGCGGAGCTTGCGAAGAGCTTTAGCTTCTATCTGTCTGATACGCTCACGGGTGATATTGAATTCCTTACCCACCTCTTCAAGAGTATGAGTCCTGCCGTCGTTGAGACCGTAACGCAGTTTCAGCACGTGCTCCTCTCTGGGGGTCAGAGTGTGCAGCACCTCTTTTATCTGCTCTCTGAGCATTGCATAAGAAGCGGCGTCCTGAGGTGCGGGAGAGTCATCATCGGGAATAAAGTCGCCAAGATGGCTGTCCTCCTCCTCACCTATAGGTGTTTCGAGCGACACGGGATCCTGCGCGATTTTCATGATCTCGCGCACCTTTTCGGGGGACATACCGATCTTTTCAGCAACCTCCTCGGGTGTTGCCTCGTGCCCCAGCTCCTGAAGAAGCTGACGCTGATAACGGGAAACCTTGTGTATAGTCTCCACCATATGAACGGGGATACGGATAGTTCTCGCCTGATCTGCTATGGCGCGGGTGATAGCCTGGCGTATCCACCAGGTTGCGTAGGTGGAAAACTTATAACCCTTTGTATAGTCAAACTTTTCCACAGCCTTCATAAGGCCCAGGTTGCCCTCCTGAATAAGATCCAGGAAAAACATACCCTTGCCCACATAGCGCTTTGCAATGCTTACCACAAGCCTCAGGTTTGCTTCTATAAGCATCTGCTTTGCCTGCTCGTCTCCGTTTGACATTTTTTCTGCTATCTCAAGCTCCTTTTCTGCGTCAAGCAGAGGCACTTTACCTATTTCCTTAAGATACATTCTTACCGGGTCGTCAATGGCAAGACCCTCCTGCTGGAGCATCTTTTCCATATCCTCTGCGCTTTCAAGCTGCTCTACCTCGGTCTCGATCTCCTCGAATTCCTCGGGGTTTTCGTAGCTGATGACCTCGATGCCGTTTGCTTCAAGCTGATCGTAGATCTTCTCGATCTGGTCGATGTCATAGTCAGCGAACTCAATTGCTTCCATTATGTCGGAGTTTGAAAGCGAGCCCTTGGTTTTTCCCTTTTCAATAAGCGCTTTTACATCAAGCGGTTTCTTTTCCTGTTCCATTTTTACCCCTCCGTATATTCATTTTCTGTTGTTTGTTGCTTCTTTGCGGCGGCGCTCAATAATGTCTCTGAGATCCGCGCCGTCCTGCTTTTCCTTAAGCTTTTCTGTCATTTCCCGCAGCTTCCCGGCACAGTCGGTAAAGACCTCCTTGCTGTTTGACAAGCCTTTGCGGTCGGACATCATTTTTGCAGCTCTCGAAACCTCGTCCTGTGTGAAATCCTCACTGAGCATACCGAAGTCGAAATCCGGGGTTCCGGTTATTTTTTCATACAGTCTGCGATTTAATTCAGACGTGAACATTTCGGGCGAAAGTATGCTTTTATCTTTGGAAAAAGCAATGTATTCTTTATGCAAAAGCAGCATACCGATCACAGCGCCCTCAAGCCGGACATTCCCCGGAGCTTTTACAAAATCCGGGTCGACCCTGTCGCCGCTGCCGGAAGTAATGCGCACCACCTGAGTATGACGCTCTTTTTTGCGTTTTGCCGCTTCACGGCGAAGAATGCCGGTTACTTCACTCTTTATTGACGAAATATCAACATTCAAAACCGAAGCAATCCGTTGGCAGTATATATCCCGCTCAACCTTTGATTCGGTATCCGCAATCGCATAGCACAGCTCTCTTGCGGCGCGCGCCTTTATGTCCGCATTGCTGAAATCGTTCAAGTCATATTTTGCAAGAACTTTGTGAATTTTATGCTCAAAGCCGGAGAGGGAGCCTCGCAGCACCTCTGCAAATTTCTCCCGGCCGTAGCTTTTTATATACTCGTCCGGGTCTTTTGCACCGGGAATTGTCAGCACCCTTGCCTCGATTCCCGCCTCTCCCAGAAGCCTCAGTGCTTTGTCCGCCGCCTTCTGACCGGCTTCGTCGCTGTCATAGGATATAATTACTTTATCCGTGTACTTTTTCATAATACGGGCATGGTCAGCAGTTATGGCGGTGCCCAGAGTTGCCACGGCGTTTTCAAAACCTGCGGCGTGGAGCGCAATAACATCCATATAGCCCTCGCATAGGATAAAGCCGTCCTCTGTATGGTTTTTTGCGTAGTTAAGAGCAAACAGGTGCCTGCTTTTTCTGAAAGCGGGCGTGTCGGAGGAATTCAGATATTTCGGTTTTGAATCGTCAAGCACCCGCCCGCCGAAAGCAACAATATTCCCTGCAGTATCTATAATGGGAAACATTACCCGGTTGCGAAAACAGTCGTATGTGTTCTTTTCGTTCTTTTTCGACCTTTGGCACAGGTATCCCGCAACCATTTCCTCATCCGTAAAGCCCTGAGAGTGTAAATGCTTTTTCAGAGCATCATAGGAATTGGGAGCGTATCCGAGGCCGAAGTGCTTTATAGTTGCGCCCGAAAGCTGTCTTTTTGCAAAATACTCCTGTCCTGCTTGTCCCTCGGGAGAAAACAGCACATTACGGAAAAATTTGGCGGCGCACAGATTCATTTCAAGCACGCGGTTTCTGCTGACCCCGCCCTTTTCGCGTCCTCCGTCATCTTCGGGCAGAGTTATCCCGCAGCGCCGTGCAAGAAATTCAAGTGCTCCGCGGTAATCAAGATTTTCTATTCGCATTATAAAGCTTATAGCATCGCCGCCTGCCCCGCAGCCGAAGCAGTAAAAGTGTCCGTCTCCCGTATAAACGGTAAAGGACGGCGTCTTTTCACTGTGAAAGGGACAAAGCCCCTTCAGATTTGCGCCGGAGCGCGTAAGATTTACATAAGACGAAATTACATCCTCGATGCTGTTTCTGTATTTTATATCTTCAATAACACTTGCCGGTATCATCAGCATCCTCCAATATATTCAGTATCGGTTTATATCAATAGTCGGACGGGGTCTGCCAGACAGATGGAATAAACAGTTTTTTGAAGGTATCTATGGCGTATCTGTCCGTCATGCCGGATATGTAGTCGCAGACGCATCTGCCAACGCCCTCGGCTTCGATATTTCTGTAATACAGCTCGGGCATTTCCTCCGGATGCTTTGAAAAATAGTCAAACAGCTCAGTAAGCATTGCCCTTGCCTTTGATTCCTCGCCTTTTGCGACCGGGTTGCGGTACACGGCGTCAAAGAGAAAGTCTCTCAATTCCTCATAGGCCTGATACACCTCGGCAGTCATGGAAATATCGGGCTTGTCGCGGGAAGCGTCTATTACGGCGGTCACCATGGTATTTATTCTTTCGCTGTGACCCCTGCCCACCGTATTAAGAATTTCCTTAGGTATATCATCAATAGTCATAATCCCCGCACGGCAGGCGTCGTCTATATCGTGATTCATATAGGCGATACGGTCGGCAAACTTAATAATACGCCCCTCAAGCGTTGAAGCAACGCTGTCACCTGCGTGATTGAGCATTCCGTCACGAACTTCTACGGTAAGGTTAAGCCCTGCGCCGTCCTTTTCCAGTTTTTCCACCACGCGCACGCTTTGCTTGTAATGGGTAAAATCGGGGCTGAAGCACTGCTGCATTGCAGCTTCTCCGGCATGACCGAAAGGAGTATGCCCCAGATCGTGTCCCAGAGCCGCCGCTTCGCATAAATCCTCGTTCAGAAGCAGGGCACGGCATATGATGCGGGCAATCTGCGCAACCTCAAGGGTATGGGTAAGCCTTGTGCGATAATGCTCGTCTACGGGAAACAGGAAGACCTGTGTTTTGTGCATAAGCCGTCTGAAGGCTTTGGAATGGATAATTTTGTCTCTGTCCCGCTGAAACTCCGTTCTGTTATTGCAGGGCGTATACGGGTGATCCCTGCCGGCGGTATTGGCGGTCAGAAACGCGTACGGCGAAAGGGTATTTTTTTCTCTTTCGCAAAAAAACTCCGCTACGGTCATTTTATCCACCGTCCTTTACGGGCAATATCATTACACAATAATATACGCAATATAATACTTTTTTTACTTTTTTTCTTGAACTTTTTTGAAATTTTTAATATTTTGTTGCATTTTTGGGCAAAAGCGCAAAAGGATGAAACGAAATAAGCAAAAAAGAAGCTGCCTCGGCAGCTTCTTTTTGCTTAGATCATTTTAAGAATGTCCTTCATTTTGTCCCGTTTTTCGTACATATCCTGAGCAAGCTTTAACTGACAGCGGGTCCTGACCAAATTGTGATTTTCGTAATTGGTCTTGAAATACTTGTCTCCCGTAATATAGTCATCAAGAAAGCGGGCGGCAAGCTCAACAGTGATAGAGAAAGCGCCGAGAACCATGCTGTCTACTTCAAGAGGCGTCAGAGAGTCGCGCACAAAGGGTATATAGCCCTCGGCAAAAGCCTTGAATTTATCAAGGTCAAGTCCTACCTTATCGGTATCGGGCTCATCCTCCTCCGCGGTATTCGCCGCAAAACGAACCGCGTCACCGAAATCGTACATTGCCATACCCGGCATAACTGTATCGAGGTCTATGACAACAAGTGGCTTTTTCGTACGGCGGTCGAAAAGGACATTGTTTGATTTTGTATCGTTATGGGTAACGCGGGGAGGAAATGCGCCTAAGGCGTACATATCCGTAAGCCTTGTTGCAATATCCTCTACGCTCTTTATATAGTCAAGCTCACCCCTGACACTGTCAACTCTGCCCACAGGGTCTTTTTCAGCGTCCGCAAAAAGCTGTACAAGCCTCTTTTTCGTATTGTGGAAATCGGGTATCGTTTCGTAAAGCTGAGCTGCGTCAAAATCGGAAAGCTGAGTCTGGAAACGTCCGAATGCCTCACCCGTATAGCGAACGACATTCAGATCGTCACTGCTGTTATAGGTAACGGAATCCACATAGTTCATAACACGCCAGCACTCACTGTCGCCCATGAGAATATAGTTGCTGCCGTCCTTGGTATGATGGAAATGCAGACACACTCCGTCCTCGTTCTTTTTTCTGATATGGCGGGTAACACGGTCAATATTTTCCATTATCTGAGCAGGGTTCTTAAACACATAAGTGTTGATTATCTGAAACATATAGCTCTTGATATCGCCGTCCGCCTGCATATAATCGACCTTAAAGGTCTTGTTTATATTGCCGTTTGCTATAGAAGTATATGAATAAAGCGTTCCGGGGAGCCGGAACATTTCACCAACAGCTTTAAGCTTATTTGTATACATGCTGCCTCCGAATTACGAAAAAATAACTGACACCATTCCCTGTAGGATAAAACAATGTCAGTATTCCGGATATTTGCTTTATTATTATATACATATTATGCCGTTTTGTCAATAGCAGTATGTTATGAATAAGCGAAACACCGCAATTTTTGGAAATTTTTAATATTTAGTGCTGCATTTTTTGTAATTGCAACAAAAAAGGGAAAACCGAAAGGCTTTCCCTTTTAATTGTAAAATCCAAACTCAGTGCTTGCAGCCGTTGGGGCATCCGCCCTTGTTTGCGTCATAGCGAGTGCCGCAAACGGTGCAGTATCTGTAAAGAGGTTCCGGCTCGGGAGCAGGCGCCTGTGCAGGCTCTGCGGCGGGAGCGGGCTCTTCCTTACATTCGCAGGGAGCCTCTGTTACTGCGGGCATCTTTTTGTTGATTTCCATGGTGTTCTTAACAAGCAGAATAAACATCATAAGTATCTCATATGCGATGCGGATAACGATAGGTCCGCCTATCATAATAATGAGACCCTGATAGCCGTACCAATGAACACCGGAATAACCCCAGTAATCATAGCGTACGAAGGAGAACAGCATCAAAAATCCGAAAATGATCGCAAATGCGGTTGCAAATACATAAACTGCCTTCAGTATCTTTTCGATAAACAGATGCTTGAAGTTCAGAATATCTGCAACTACACCGAAAAACTTATTAAGCTTCGGACGCTTCTTTTCGGGCAGCAGAAGAATAAAAGCGACAACTGTTGCACCGATTGCCAGTATTGCGGCAATAACCGCGAATACAATTCGTAATGTACCCATAATTGTTCCTCCGATAAATATTTGATAATTATATCTTAACAATAATCAAAAGCATTGTCAATAGTAAATGTCGAATTCATGGACAAAATGTTAAGCCAATCATAACAGTATTGATCTGCAAACATCGGTATAACTATGTAATTATTTGTTAAATATTCAATATTTTTCGATTATTTATTCATATTTTATTGACAAGCGTCATATTCTGTGATATATTTAGTAATCATATAAATTTAATACAGAACCAACCGTACAGAGGTGCGTTTGACATCAGTAGCCGTATGGGTGAAAGGGGATAACGCCGAAGCGGAAATTTTTCCGCTGGGACAATGTATAATATGCATTGTACTGTCGCATTTATGCAAATGCGGAGCGCTGTCGGAGCATATAAGGCCGGTATTTTTCCGGCAGCTTCCGTGATGCGCCGCATCACGGTTTTTCTGTTTTTCGGAGGTGTTTTTCTTGAAAAAGAGTACTCTGCTTGTAATTATCGCCGCAGTAGTAGTGGTAGCGGTTCTCGCCGCTGTCTTTATCTGGGGCGGCAATGAGAATGCATCAATGGTGTGCGAAAGCTGTGAAGGCTCCGGTATGACCGACGTGGGTCAGTGTGAGGATTGCGGAGGCACCGGTGAGATTGCCGCTGACACACCCTACTGGGCTACATGGGCTGCCCTGCTTGCTCCCATTATCGCAATCGCCCTTGCGCTCATAACCAAAGAGGTTTATTCCTCTCTTGCCATCGGCGTGATCGTAGGCGGTCTTATGGCGTCCGACTTCAATGTTGTAACCACCGCCGACAGCGTTGTGCAGAACGGCTTTATTGCCGCTATATCCGACACGGCAGGCATTTTTGCTTTCCTTGTAATTCTCGGAATAATGGTGGCACTTGTCAATAAGGCGGGCGGAAGCGCCGCTTTCGGCAGATGGGCAAAGGTACATATCAAATCAAAAGCAGGCTCAATTATCTGCACTTTCATCCTCGGTATTCTCATATTCATCGACGATTACTTTAACTGCCTTACGGTGGGAGGCGTTATGAGACCCGTAACGGACTCTCATAAAATTTCCCGCACAAAGCATGCTCACATAATCGACGCCACCG
>CAMFEL010000065.1 GCA_945949385.1 uncultured Clostridia bacterium
AATATGAGGTAATGTCCCTTGAGGTGCCCTTTGTATGCTGTTCATATACAAACGGCTTCGGCGAGCTTGATGACGAAATGTTTTCCTCCGTATCCGTTGACGACGAGGCGGAGGCATATAAAGCGGTAAAGTATCTTTTGGACAGAGGTCATCGCAAAATAGCGGTGCTTCTGGACAAAAGAGGCGACCGTTCCGTATCTGAGCTGAGATACCGGGGGTATCAGCGGGCGCTCGGGGAAGCGGGCATTGAGGAGGATGAGGCCCTTGTGCTCAGCGCCGGAAGTTACGACCCCGAGGACGCTTACAGAACCATCACGAGTGCAATAAAAGCGGGCGCGCAGTTTACGGCGCTGTTCGTAATATGCGATTCCATGGCAATCGCCGCCATGAAGGCACTCCACGAGTGCGGCAGGCGCGTCCCCGACGACTGCTCCGTTATTGCCATAGACGGCATAGGACTTTCCTCCTATACCGTCCCCACACTTACTACCCTGATACAGCCGAAAAAAGAGCTTGGCGAGACAAGCGTCAGGGTACTGCTGGATATGATCGACAGTCAAAAACCCGGCAGTCACATTACGCTGCAAACCTCTGTACGGGAGGGCGGCAGCGTAGCCGAAATCTGATTCCGACATCATTTATGATGTGTAATAAGGAATAATATTATTTACGAAAGGAAAAACCACCATGAAAAAATTCTTAGCACTGGTACTTGCGTCGATTATGTGTCTCTCTCTGGCAGCGTGCGCTGCTAAGACTGACGGAGACGGCGACAAGGAAGAAGCGAAAGGTTCCGTTTACTACCTGAACTTCAAGCCCGAGTCAGATCAGGCATGGCAGGATCTGGCAAAAACCTACACCGAAAAGACCGGTGTTCCCGTAAAGGTTCTCACCGCTGCAAGCGGCGAATACAACAACACCCTTATCGCCGAGATGGACAAGAAGGATGCTCCTACAATGTTCCAGGTCGGTAACCAGGGCGCACTCAAGACTTGGGGCGACTTCTGCTACGATCTTTCCGACACCGATTTCTACAAGGAAATGACCACCGACGATTTCAACCTTAAGGGCGAAAACGGTGAAGTTCTTGCAGCAGGCTACTGCTACGAGGCATTCGGTATCATCGTAAACAAGGCTCTGCTTGCAAAGGCAGGCTACGACCTTTCCGACATCAAGGATTTCGACTCCCTGAAGAAGGTTGCTGACGACATCCATGCACGCGCTGCTGAGCTCGGCTTCGACGCTTTCTCAAGCGCAGGTCTGGACTCCTCCTCCAGCTGGAGATTCTCCGGACATCTGGCAAACATGCCCCTGTACTATGCGTTCCGGGACGACAATGTGACCGCTCAGCCCGCTGAGATCAAGGGCACCTACCTGGAGAACTACAAGAACATCTGGGATCTGTATATCACTGATTCCGCTACAACCGGCGCTGACCTTGTTGCTGCTACCGGAGATATGTCCACCGCTGAGTTCAAGGAAGGCAAGGCTTGCTTCTATCAGAACGGTACCTGGGAGTACGCAGGACTTATCGAGGCAGGACTTAAGGCTGAAGATCTGGCTATGATCCCGATCTACTGCGGCGTTGACGGCGAGGAAAAAGCCGGTCTGTGCTGCGGCACCGAGAACTGCTGGTCCGTAAACAAGAACGCAAGCGAAGAGGACATCAAGGCTACTCTGGACTTTATGTACTGGGTAGTTACCTCCGAAGAGGGAACCACTCTGCTGGCTGAGCAGTTCGGTCCCTGCCCCTTCAAGAATGCTAAAGAGCCTGAGAACGTATTCTTCGCACAGGCTAACAAGTATATCGAAGAGGGTAACTATGTTGTAACCTGGGCGTTCAACTACACCCCCGCAGTTGACAACTGGCGTGCAGGCGTTGTAGACGCTCTGGCACAGTACACCGCAGGCAAGGGCGAATGGGATGCAGTCAAGACCGCTTTCGTTGACGGCTGGGCAACTCAGTATGCAGGCGAGAACGGCTGATTAAAAGCCGGAAATCTGCTTATAATAACTAAAGGCGATAAGGGAGCGCAGAGCGCATAGTTTCGGCGGCTTTCCGCCCTCCCGGAGAGATACAAAGCTCTCCGGGAGGCTCTCCTCCCGTTCGCCGCGTTTTATATACCGGCGTCATATGACGGCGGCATATAAAGCGGCATCGAAGAAAGATTAAGTAATAATGTAAAAATAACCGAAACCGGAGCAACGTAACTATGAAAAAAAAGAGGGATTATACGGCGTTTAACTCCAATCTGATAAGAAGACCGATAAAGCGCTGTGTGTGGCTGTTTCTGCTGCCTACATTTGCCGCATTCTGCATAGGTTTTCTGTATCCCTTTGCAAAGGGCCTTTTCCTTTCCTTCTGCAAGTATATCACTACGAGAAACTGGCAGTGGGTGGGTATCGACAACTATATTAAGGCTATAAAGGATCCTTCGTTCCTTCATGCCTTCTGGTACACGGCGCTGTTTGCGATCGTGTCGCTTATATTCATAAATCTTCTTGCGTTTATGATAGCCTACGCGCTGACACAGGGTATAAAAGGCTCCAACCTGTTCAGAACCGTATTCTTTATGCCCAACCTTATCGGCGGTATCGTGCTGGGATATATATGGAGCCTGATATTTGACGGCATACTTACAAAATTCGGAACTTCTCTGCTGCTGGAAACGAAGTACGGCTTCTGGGGACTTATAATCCTTATGTGCTGGCAGCAGGTCGGATATATGATGATAATTTACATTGCCGGTCTTCAGTCCGTGCCGGAGAGCCTGCATGAGGCGGCTAAGATTGACGGTGCAAGCAAGTGGCAGACGCTTATTCACGTAACTCTGCCCAATATGATGCCCTCCATCACAATCTGCACCTTCCTTACGCTGACCAACTCCTTCAAGCTCTTTGACCAGAACCTGGCGCTGACGGACGGCAGGCCGTTCCAGATGGTAAACGGTCAGACCATAAAAACTACGGAAATGCTTGCCCTTAATATTGTAAACTCATTTAACGAAAACCTTACAAACAGAGGTGTAGGGCAGGCTAAGGCGGTTATCTTCTTCGTGCTTGTGGCCGCTATCGGTCTTATTCAGCTCAGGGCTACCCGTTCAAAGGAGGTGCAGCAGTAATGGCAAAGGCTTCAACTGTCAGAGGCGAAAAAGTATCAAAAGCTATCCTTACCGTTTTCTTCTCTCTCTTTTCTCTGGTTTGGGTCGCTCCCATATTCGTGGTGCTGATGAACTCCTTCAAGCTTAACTCCTTTGTAAGCCTTGAAACCTTCAAGCTGCCTACGGCGGAGTCCTTTGCGGGGTTTGCTAACTTTATAAAGGGTATGACCTACGGTAACTATCCCTTTGTAAAATCAATTCTGTTCAGCTTGCTGATTACAATAGTATCAACGGCGCTTATACTGTTCGGTACTTCCATGGCGGCCTGGTATATTGCCAGAGTGGGCAGCAGGTTCAGCCGCATAGTATACTATCTGTGCGTGTTCTCCATGGTGGTGCCTTTCCAGATGGTTATGTTCACTCTGTCCCGTACGGCAGACGCTCTCCATCTTAACACCCCTTATACCATACCCGTGGTGTATCTCGGCTTCGGCGCGGGACTTGCCATATTTATGTTCGTGGGATTTGTAAAAGGACTGCCGCTGGAGATCGAGGAAGCCGCCGCTATTGACGGCTGCGGGCCTATCCGCACCTTCTTCGGCGTAGTACTTCCCATGCTGAAGCCCACTATGATTTCCGTCGGTGTGCTGGAAATCATGTGGATATGGAACGACTACCTCCTGCCTTACCTTGTATTGGATGTAAACAAGTACAAGACCATTCCCATTCACATCCAGTACCTTAAGGGAAGCTACGGAAAGGTAGATATGGGCGCTACAATGGCGCTTATCATGCTCAGTATCGTTCCCGTTATAGTGTTCTATCTGCTTTGTCAGAAACATATTATCAAGGGCGTTGCCGCAGGCGCGGTAAAGGGCTGAAATACAGTTTTTGCAAGCCGCGGATATCCGCGGCTTGCTCCGGATAGGGGCGATGCAAACGGTGGGCGGATGATCTGTGCCTGCCGTATGGGCATAAGCTCTGCAAGCGGACATACCGGTTTACGGTAATTTGATTACAATTGTTTTCGCCGCATTGCGGCAGAACGGAGGTGTTTATGTTCAAAAGAAGCTGCGGCATACTGATGCCGGTATCGGCGCTTCCTTCAAAGCACGGTATAGGCACAATGGGGGAAGCGGCATATCGGTTTGTTGATTTTCTTCATAATGCGGGGCAGTCATGGTGGCAGATCCTGCCCGTGGGGCCTACAAGCTACGGCGATTCTCCCTATCAGAGCTTTTCCACCTTTGCGGGGAATCCGTACTTTATAGACCTTGACCTTTTGGTGGAGGACGGACTATTGACACGCGAGGAGGCGGACAGCGCCGACGGGGAAGTCAGTGACGAAAGAGTCGAGTACGGCAAAATTTACGATACCAGATTCAAGATACTTAAAGCGGCGACCGACAGAGGCTGGCTGCGGGACTCCGAAAAAACCTTGGAGTTTATGCGGGAAAACAGCGGCTGGCTTCCCGACTATGCTCTGTTTATGGCGCTGAAACGGCATTTCGGTATGCGTCCCTGGACTGAGTGGGAGGACGAGGACATAAGACTGCGCAGTCCTGAGGCTGTGGAAAAATACACGGAGCTTTTGTCCGACGACATCCGTCTGTTTGTCTATATACAGTACCTGTTCTTCAGGCAGTGGGGCGAGCTCAGAAAGTACGCCGCAAGCCGCGGTATAGGTATTATAGGAGATCTGCCCATATATGTGGCAATGGATTCCGCCGATGTGTGGGCGGAGCCCCGTTTCTTCCAACTTGACGAGGAGAATATACCTACTGCCGTTGCGGGCGTGCCGCCGGATTATTTCAGCGAGGACGGTCAGCTTTGGGGCAACCCCCTGTACCGCTGGGATGCAATGAAGGCTGACGGCTACGGCTGGTGGATAAGGCGCGTGGACGGTGCAAGGCGGCTTTACGACGCGGTCAGAATAGATCATTTCAGAGGTCTTGAAAGCTATTGGTCCGTGCCTTACGGCGAAACTACCGCAAAGAACGGTCAGTGGGTCAAGGGACCGGGCATTGACTTCGTGCGCGTAATTACCTCATGGTTTGGAGATATGCGCTTTATTGCGGAGGATCTGGGGTATCTGACTCCTGAGGTGAAACAGCTTCTTGAGGAGTCGGGGCTGCCCGGAATGAAGGTTCTGGAGTTTGCCTTTGACGCCAGAGAGCCTTCAAATTATCTGCCTCATACTTATCCCCGTCATTGCGTATGCTACACGGGCACTCACGACAATGCTCCCGCTGCGGCATGGGAATATGACGCTTCCGCGGAAGATGTGGAATACTGCAGAAAGTACCTCGGCATAAAAGAAGATGACAGCATTGCCCACGCCATGATACGGGCGGGACTTGCAAGCGTTGCGGATCTGTTTGTGGCGCAGATGCAGGACTACCTGGAGCTTGGCAGCGGGGCACGTATGAACACGCCGGGAATACCGGGCGGCAACTGGCAATGGAGGGTAAGCGCGTCGGCGCTCAATGCTTCCCTTGCCGCGGATATTCGCGAGCTTTCCGCTCTTTACGGCAGACTTCCCGACCCCGTGCCGGGGGAGGTCGATGACGCCGATAAAGGTGAGACTGCCGAATAACTTTTGCTGAAACGGGAGAGCTTTTTTCAGGCTCTCACCGGAGAAATCGGAGAGAAAAGGGAAACGCCCCTTTTCTCTCTTGTGCTTTTCTGTTTATTGCCTTATGTATACGGCGTTTTTTGCCGAAATATTGCAATAAGCGGCACAAAATGCTATAATGTAAATAAAGTACCAAACAAATAATTTTTCGGAGGTTGCTGTATGGACGAGAGACTTAATCCGCTGTTTACACCGTGGAAAATCGGGAACTGTGAGATCAAAAACCGCATAGTCTTAACGAGTATGGGCGGTACCAACCTTTTGGGCTGGATGGAAAAGAACCATTTTGACAGGATGGGAGCGCGGTTTATTAAGGAAGTAGCTGACAACAATGCGGGACTTATTCTGCCCGGCTGTCAGCCCGTATACAACCCCATGATGGGTCAGTGGCTGTATAAGAACAAAAAGATGTATAAGGATCTGGCAGAGTGGATGCCTGAATTCCACAAGACCGGCGCAAAGCTTTTTGTGCAGCTTACGGCAGGCTTCGGTCGGTCGTTTACCATAAGTCCCATGATGGAAATGCTTTATACAAACAAAGCGCTGCGCACCCTCAGCAAGCCTTTTATGAATTTCGACAAGATCACTGCGGCGCCCAGCCCCTCTCCCAACAGATGGTCGGATAAGGTACCGTCCCGGGAAATGACTGCTGATGAAATCAGAACTATGGTGGAAGCTTTTGCAAAAACCGCGGTTCTGCTTAAAGAAGCAGGCGTTGACGGTGTTGAGATACACGCCGTTCACGAGGGTTATCTGCTTGACCAGTTTACGCTGAAATATGTTAATAAACGCACCGACGAATACGGCGGCTCTCTTGAAAACAGATACAGATTTGCCGCAGATATTGTAAAGGCGATTAAAAAGGCGTGCGGCGATGATTTCCCCGTATCCCTGAGATACAGTATAGTTTCAAAAACAAAGGATTTCAGAAAAGGCGCGCTTCCCGGCGAGGAGTATACCGAGGTCGGACGCGATATGGAGGAGTCCGAGAAAGCCGCAAAGTTTTTGCAGGAGGCGGGCTATGACTGCCTTAACTGCGATAACGGTACATACGATGCGTGGTACTGGGCGCATCCCCCCATTTATATGCCCGAAAACTGCAATCTTGCCGACGCTGAGCATATAAAGCAGTATGTGGATATTCCCGTGATCTGCGCCGGGCGCCTTGATGTTAGGGCAGCCGCAGATTCGGTTGCGGCAGGGAAGCTTGACGGCGCGGGCTTTGCCAGACAGTTCCTTGCCGACCGTCAGTGGGTCACCAAGCTTATGGAGGACAGGGAGGAGGATATACGCCCCTGTATTCTGTGCCACAACGGCTGCTTCAATATGTGCCATTACAAGGGAACCGCAAACGATCAGGATCTCGGCGACAGCCTTCATCTGGCAAGGTGCGCCGTGGACGCGGAGACCATGCAGTGGAACAAGCACCGTATTGACAGGACAAAAACTCCGAAAACAGTACATATTATCGGCGGAGGTATCGGCGGTATGGAAGCCGCTCGCGTGCTGAAGCTGAGAGGGCACAATCCCGTTATTCACGAAAAGTCCGACACTTTGGGCGGCACATTTATCCCTGCAAGCGCGGAATCGTACAAGGGCAAGCTGCGGGATCTGCTCGCGTGGTACCGCCGTCAGATGGATAAGCTGGAAATTGAGGTTCATTACAACGACGAGGTAAAGAGTGCCGACGTTTTCAAGGGTGAAAAGGTTATTGTGGCGACGGGCGCTGCTCCCAGGCTGCTTAAAACTGTTCCCGGATATGAGAAAATGATCGAGGGCTGCGATTTTCTGAACGGCGCCGAAACGGGCGATACGGTGGCAGTCATCGGCGGAGGACTTACAGGCTGCGAGATAGCATACGAGCTTGCGCTGAAGGGAAAGAATGTGATGATCGTCGAGATGAAGGACGATCTTATCAGCCAGAAAGGCGTCTGCCTTGCAAACTCCTCTTATCTCAGGGAATGGTTTGAGCTTCACAAGGTTCCCGTATATCTTGAAACAAAGCTGAAAGAGGTCAGGGACGGCAGTATTCTGTGTACGGGCAGTGACGGCAAGGACTTTGAGGCGGAGTGCGACAGCGTAATAAGCTGTGCAGGCTACGTTCCCGCGCCTGTGGGCGGCGGCAAAAATGTTCAGTACATAGGCGATTGCTCAAAGGTGGGTAATCTGCGCACCGTGATCTGGAGCGCTTACGAAGCGGCAATGAAGATTTAAGAGAGGACAGCTATGAAACATTCAATGAAGCTTACAGAGGAGCAGGAGAGCGTACTTGCGGGCAGCCGCGGCGATACTCTTGCTAAGGTTATGGAAACGCTGGTGCGTTACGGAGAACTGTTCGGCGCGGACGAAATGGTGCCCGTTACAAGTGAGTACAATCATCTTGTGACCTCCTTCGGACTTAAGGCTCTTACCCCCGTATACGGGCTTATGGAAAAGCTTATTGAGGCGGGAGCTGTGTCAAAGCAGAAGTTCACGGCCGATCCCCGACCGCTGGACGGCAATGTTCCTTCGAATATATTGCAGGATCTGATATTTAAGAAATTTATGTACTCAAAGCAGGATTTTTACGAGGAGCAGCTTGACAAGCTGGGACTTATTGATTCGGACTCCTTTACCTGCGCCTGCTATATGGACGAGGTGGGAAACACTCCTAAAAAGGGCGATATTCTGTCCTGGTCGGAATCCTCTGCCGTGGTATACGCAAACTCGGTTCTGGGCGCAAGATGCAACAGAAACTCCGGTATAATTGACCTTATGGGCTCAATTGCAGGGTGCGTTCCGTCTTTCGGACTTCTGAAGGACGAGGGCAGACGTGCCGACTGGATAGTCGAGATCAAAACGACGAAAAAGCCGGAGGCACAGCTTCTGGGCTCCGCGATTGGTATGAAGGTAACTGAAGACGTGCCTTATGTCAAGGGACTTGACAAATGGCTGGGCGAGGGTTTGTCGGAGGATACAAAAACATATCTTAAGGATTTCGGCGCGGCTACGGCTTCAAACGGCGCCGTGGGTCTTTACCATATTGACAGGATCACTCCGGAGGCGGCAGAACAGGGAGAGGCGCTTATAAAAGACGGGGCAAAGGTCTATGTCATTGACGACGAAGAGCTGGAAAGAGTTTATAAGAGCTATCCGGTTATATGGAAAAAGAAGGACGCAAAACCGAAGCTGTGCTTTATGGGCTGTCCCCATATGAGCCTTAATCAGCTTATTTCCTGGACGCAGAAGGTGGAGGAAAGCCTGAAAAAATACGGCAACGCCAAGGTGGTGATCCCCACCGTATTTACGGCGGCACCCAAGGTGCTTGAGGCCTTCGGCAAAACGCCTTATGCGGAGAGGCTGAAAAGCACCGGCGTTATAACGAGCTATATCTGCCCTCTTATGTATATGAACAACCCGCTTTGCTCGTCTATGCCCGTGATTACATCAAGCAACAAGCTGAGAACATACACAAGCGCAAAGTATTATACTGACGATGAAATACTTGTTCAGATAACGAAAGGAGCTGAGTAATATGAAAACTTTTCAGGGAAGAACCGTATCTCCCGGCAATGTATGCGCCGAGGCTTTGGTTTCACACGGCGGACTGAATACCCTGGCTTCTTTCCAGAAGGCGCTTCAGTTCGGTGACAAAAAAGCCACCTGCGGCGACCAGAACAATCCCGATCTGTACGGCAAGCAAATGGCGGGAAAGGCTCTTTGTCTTCCTCAGACGATCGGCTCCACTACCGGCGGTCTTGTGCTGTACTGCGCCTGTGCCATGCACCGTCAGCCTGCCTGTATGCTGTTTTCTCAGCCTATAGATTCTCTTGCCGGCGCGGGAGCGGTGCTGGCGGATGTGTGGCTGGAGGATGTGTCCATGCCTGTAATAGACTCTCTCGGAGACGAGTTTCTTGATTATGTCAAGGACGGCATGAAGATCACGGTAACTCCCGAGGGTACGGTCACGGTTGAATAAGGGAGACATGCATAGTTTGCGTATTTGTAAATAATTAAGCCGGAGAAGAAAGCTTGCTTTCTTCTCCGGCTTTTGCCGCTTAGCTGTACTTGCGGTCAGTCTCTTTTTTCTATGGCGTCTACGGGGCAGGAGGACAGGGCGTTGTCGGCGTCTGCCGCCTCTGCGTCTGTGGTGGGGTTTGCAAAGGCTTCTGCCCGTCCCTCTTCGGTCATACGGAAAACGGCGGGGCAGAGAGAGGGACACAGCCCGCAGCCTATACAGTTTTCGTTTACAAGATAATTCACCATTGTATTTTTTCGCCTTTCTTTGCATTTTTGTATCATAAACAGTATATGCAAAACGGGCGAAATAATGCTATGAAGTTTGTTTTTGCTTATTTCGTTTTCATACAAAACCACGGATTCTTTGCGGCGCGTCGCAGACGGCGCGGCTTTTTCTGTTTTGTCCGTGCAATACAAACGGGAAATACTGCTTTTGCTCCCGCGCTCCGCAGTATATCGGCGCAGGCGCTGACGGTAGCGCCCGTTGTGATAACATCGTCTGCTATAAGATATTTTTTGCCGCCCGGGTCGGCTTTGCGGCAAAGACTGTATGAAGAATTTGCGTTTTTCCGTCTTTCAAGAGAGTTCAGCCTTTTCTGAACCTCGGTGCCGCGGGAGACAAAGCATCGCTCCGCGGGTATGCCGGTGTAGCGGGAAAGCTCTCTGCAAAGGTCGCGCCCCTGGTCGAAGCCGAAATAACGGCGACGGCGTGATGTGCGCGGAGGATAGGTCAGGCGCCAGCTTTCAGGCTCCTCGCCGGACAGGGACCGGTCGGGAGAAGTTTTTACCGCGTAGACGGTTTTCAGCACGGTACGGTCTCTTTCGTCCTCGCTGCCGTATTTGCCGTAAAACACAAGCGCCGACATAACGCTGTCGCCCATCATATCGGTGCGGCTCAGGGTTATGGGACGGCAGGTGCATTTGCGTGCGGTGCTGTTGCAAACGGGGCAGCGGCTGCGGCGGGCGGATTCCCATTTTGCTAGGCAATCGGGGCACAGCTCTTCCGCAGTTTCAAGCGTTTCGCCGCATATCTGACATTTCGGCACGAAAACAAGGC
>CAMFEL010000066.1 GCA_945949385.1 uncultured Clostridia bacterium
TTCTAAGCGGAGCGCGAGGCAGAGCCTCGCATATACCCACCGGGGCGCGGGGCGGCGCCCCGTATATATCCCGCGGGGCGCGGGGCAGAGCCTCGCATATACCCACCGGGGTACGGGGCAGAGCCTCGCTTATACCCACCGGGGCGTGGGGCGGAGCCTCGCATATACCCACCGGGGTACGGGGCAGAGCCTCGCTTATACCCACCGGGGCGTGGGGCGGAGCCCCGCTTGTGGCCGAGGTACGGGGCAGAGCCCCGAATTGATCTCACATTGCTACTTTGACTCGATTATCTGCAGGTTATCGGGGTGGATTCCCGCCTGCTGCCACACTATTTCAGAGATCTGGGCGACTTCGTTTTCCATAAGTCCGTCCGTTTTGATAAGCACGCTTGCCGTATCTCCGTTGACCACAGCAACGCACTGCTCGTAGCCTTTGGCGTTTATCAGGCTTTCAATGTTTGCTTCGCTTTCAATGTCCTTTGCTATCTGGGAAAGCTCGTTCATTGCCTCGGTCTTCATGGATTCAACCGCAGTGCTGCTTTCGGCAAGCCCGGTCAGCACCTCTACCGCCTCGTCCCTTGCCTGGCGGCGTGACAGGGTCATCTGCGCAAAGGCGTCCTCAGTTTTGCCGCTCTCGCCCTCTTCTGCCTCCTTACCGGCAATGGTGGCGGAAACATCGCTGAGGTCAAGCTTTACATCAAGACCGTCCGATTTTTTCTGCAAGCTCTCGGCTTTCGGTACGATTATGAAATTAAGCACCACGGCAAGACCCAGTATAAGTACCGCGCAGACTGCTATTACCGCCTTTTTGTTCAGTTTTGCAAACACGGCGCTTCCCTTTTTCCACATTTCTTTCAGCTTTTCCTTCATACTCTCACAGCCCTTTCCTGAAACGCTGACGCGTTGAAATTGTCAGTATATCCTATTCGGGGATAAGCCCCGTTATGACTCAATTTCTTAATAACTGACCATTATTTTGGAGCTTGATATGCCAAGCGCCGCCGCCACAAGCTCGGTAATTTCCTTTTTGACCGATATATCGGATGCTCCGGAGGATACTATTGCCACGCCCCGTACCTTGGGATATATGCGGCTGACGGGAAGTCCGTCCTCGCCCTCGCTTCCCGACAGCACAAGATAATCCACGGCGCTCTGCCCGTCCGATGTGCGCGTGTTCTGCGCGTATACATACTCGTCGCTGCAATCAAGAGTCACAAGAACACTGACCTCTCCCGCGCCCGAAACGCGGGAAACAAGCTCCGATATTTTTTCTTCAAGCCGCTCGCTGTAATACTCCACCGACGCATCCGGCTCCTCCTTTTCCGTATTATTTTCTTTTCCGGAAAAGGCAAAGCGCCCCGCTATCAGCAGAGCCGCTCCCAAAACCGCCGCCAAAATCAGAAACCACTTGCTTTTTATAATGTTTTTACCCATATTCATTGCTACCCCGCAGTCCGTCAGCCGCCGGAGTCGCTGACTTCTGTTTCTATACCTAAAATCTCGCCAAGCCTTTCCTCTGCTTCTTTGTCGGAAAGAAGATACCCGTCTACCTTTACGTCGATTTTCGACACTTCTCCTGCTGAGACTGTCACTTCAACGCTTATTTTATCTTTTGATAAGCCGTACATGGCGGACATTGACTCCGCCGCACAGCGGGCGTAGTACTGCGCAAGCGCAGCATCGCTCTCCGACGATCGCTCCGTATTTTCCCCTGCCCCGCTTTCCTCACGGGAGAAAAGTCCGCCGAGCTCCTCTGCCTTTACCAAAGGAGACAGCACCGTAAGGGACAGAGCAAGAGCGCCTATGAACGCAACAAACTTTTCAATACCCTGAGAGCGCGGTGCCGCCGCGCATATAAGTGCGACAAAAAGGGACACACACACCGCAGAGTATATGTACGCCGACATCAGCCCATTGCCGCGGGCGTGCGGCAGAAAATTCCCAAAGCGACGATATACATAGCAGCCCCTGCGGCGCATATGCCTATCATAAGTGTGCATACGCTGCCCGCCTCGCTGAGCAGATCCTTTTCCCTGTCGCTGCCCAGCATACCCGCTGCGGCAGAAGCTAGGGACAGGGATATTCTGTTGGTTATCGCCGCCGCAAAGGGGAAAATAAACATTATTATTATAACGATAATGCCCGTGACACCGCAGGTCTGCCTTATGACTTTAAGGCTCTGGGATATGACGGAAAAGGACTCCGACACGCTGCCGCCCACAATTGGTACATAGCTTCCCACGGCGTATCTTATGGTACGCTGTGCAAAGCTGTCGGCGATCTGTGCCGTCTCCACCTGAAGCACCAGAACAAAGCTCATAAGCGCCATAACCGCAAGCAAAGCACCCGTTACAACCGTGCGCAGGGTCTTTGACATAAATGATATGCCGCCGTTTTTCGTCACGGCAGAGCAGACGGCAAGGAGCCAGCACACAAAGGCTCCGGGATAAAGCACTTTCGAAAACAGGGTCTCGCAAAAGCTTATCATCATATTTACTCCGGAGGAGGCC
Source organism: uncultured Clostridia bacterium (assembly GCA_945949385.1). GTDB lineage: Bacteria > Bacillota > Clostridia > Oscillospirales > CAG-272 > Avispirillum. The sequence goes on from CAMFEL010000066.1 coordinate 2,511, forward strand.
ACGGCGGCGGAGGTTATATTGCCCGAGGCGATATACATGGCCTCCATGGCGGGGACTACGGCAAGCATGGTGTCCGACATTGTTTCAAGCAGCCCTCTCACCGTTTCAAACACGCTTTTCTGTATCTCCCATACAGCAAGGGCGGCGCAGAGAGAGCCGCAGACGGAAAAGGCGGGCTCTGTTTCCGTTGTCACCGTTTTTGAAAACATATTGAAGGCGCCCGACAGTATGACTATCCCCATAAGCATGGAAAAGGTTTTCAACGCCGGCAGAACTGCTTCACCGAAGGCGTCTGCCGCAAGGTCAATAAAATAGCCTGCGTCGTAGCCGCTAATGTCTTTTTCCGTAAGCCGGGAGCGCGCCGAATCCGGCAGCTTTTCAAGAAAGCGCTCATATTCGTCATCGTCGGGCAATTCCGACAGCTCTGAGGGATCAAAGGAATATACTTCTCCGGCGGCACAAGGTACGCAGAAAATGACAGCCAGCAGGCAAAGCAGCAGGAAAAGCTGCGCGATTTTTGATTTTCTCATTTTTTGATTTACCCCAAAATTTCCGAAGCGATGCCCAGAAGCTTTGATACCATGGGCAGAGCCAGAAGCAGCAATTCTGCCCTGCCGCCCAAACTTACGGCGTAGGCAAGTCCGCCCTCGCCGCAGCTTTTGCACACCTCTGTCGCCGCTCCCGTCACATATGCTATGCCCAAAGCCTTTGTCAGCGTTACGGCATAATCGGCAAAGCCGCCGCCCTCCGACAGTTTGTTCATCGTCTCGGTAAAGCCGGAAAGCTGTGAAGATGCACAGTACACAAGCGCCGTGACAATCGCAAGAGAGACACAGACCGCGGCAACGGCACGGTGCCTGTCCCGAAGCAAAAGTGCCGCCGCAAGGGCGCAGAATACCACGCCGCATATTCTCATAACCGTATCCATTTACAGCCCGAAAACGGAGCGCACCGTGTCAAAAAGCTCGGAAAGCTGACCAACCAGCATCATAAGCACCGCCACTACCCCCGCAACCGTAACAAGCATTGCCTGCTCGTCCCGTCCCGTTTTCTGAAGCACCTGTGCCGCCACCGCTACCGTAACTCCTACGCCCACGGTCTTTAAGAGCAGCGATATATCCATAGATCTATGACCTTTCCTTTCCTTGCCGTTCCTTGCGCCGCACCCCGTTTTGCGCAAGTGTGTCCGAAAGCTTTTTACCGCCTTTCTTTCAGACTTTCATCCCATTATATCAGCAGTATGACCGCGCTCGCCGCGGCAAGCACCGGCAGCAGGCGGTACAGCTTCAGTTTTTCTCCCATAGCCTGCTCCTGCCCGGCGGCGCTTTGCTCAAGAGAGGAGGCGGTATAGGTGCACAGTGCAAGCTGCGATTCCTCATATCCCCCGCCCAATCTGTCTGCAAAGGAAATAAAAGTTCTCGCATCTTTTTCCGTAAGAGAGGCGCTTAAAGTTTTTGCCGCCGCCAAGGCTCCGCTCTCACGGAGCACCGGCAGAAAGCCGCATTCTTCAAGGCACTTGTCCGAATATGCGGCAAAGATCACATCAAGGGGATCCCTGAAGGAGCCTATGCGCTCCCCGGTGTACCTTACAAATGCGCCCAGCGCCGCTGTTATCTCGCACCGCTTTCGCAAAGCGGCGCAGCGCTCTCTGCCCCACAGCACCGCGCACAGTATGAGAATAACGCCGCCTGCAATTTTGATCACGGAGCTATACGCTCCGTTTCTCTTATCCCGCTTGTCCCGAGCTCTGTCACATCAAACACGAAGGCTCCGTCCTTCGGTGAAAGTCCCACGGCACAGCTGAAAGCGCCGCTGTTAATAAGTTCTTTCATATAGTCCCTCATACAAAGCTCTTCAAGACTTGAAGCATGGGCGCTGATGACGCAGGGCACCCCGGCGCCGAAGCTTTCCTCAACCGCGGCGGCGTCTGCGGCACAGCCGATTTCGTCACACACTATAAGCTGCGGCGACAGAGTGCGCACCGCCGTCTCCATACCCTTTGCACGGGGATAACCCTCAAGCGCATCGATCGTCAGATCTCCGCCCAAGGCCCCGCATATTTCAAAACGTGTATCTATGACGGCGATGCGCAGGCTGTACGGCTTTGCCGCAAGTCTGGCGCAGATCTCCCGAAGCGCCGTGGTTTTTCCCTCTCCCGGAGGAGAATATATGATCATCCCCCGAAAATCCCTGTCCGCTATTATGCGGCAAAGTCCGTCGGCTGCCCCCGGAAAGCGGTGAGGTATTCTTATGACAACAGAGGTAATGTCTGTAACCGATATTATTTTACCGCCCTCCGTCACCGCCCTGCCGCATACTCCCGCACGCAGTCCCGCAGGGGTACATATGTACCCCTCTTTTATAGTCTCGCTGTGGCAGTACAGAGAATTTCCGCACAAAGCCCGCAGTACGGACAGCATTTCATCCGGTGTACACCCCGCGGCGCACTGTATATTCTTTCTGCCTACCGTAATAAATACGGGGCAGTCGGTGCGCAGCCGTATTTCTCCTACCGTGCCGTGATACAGCGCCGCCGCTTTTCGCACGCATTCCGCAATACGGACAGGCAGAAATGACAGCGCATATTCTTCCGAGTAATTCTTTTTCTGTGTCATGCCTTTCTCCTCGTCTTTCGTCTTTCACAGTAAATATACTCGGACAAGGCTGAAAGTAGACCGACCGCAGAAAGCTTTATTTATCGAAATATGAGACTATCTTTCGGCTCAGCCTCTCGCTCATGGAATCAAGGGAAGCAAAGTCCATAGAGCTTTTATATATCTCCTCAAGGGCAAAATGCTCCCGCCCGGCTGCTTCAAGATTTTCAAGGGCTGCGTCAAGCATGGTGCCGAAGCATTTTTTGGTAAATCTTCTTCTTTGCCGAGTGTCTGACAGCCGCACGCTGTCGGCAAAACGGTGCATATTGATGTTTTTGCAGGCTTCTCTGTCCGTTTCCATTACGGTAACGGCAAGAGAGGCGGCAGGTACAAACAGTTCCGCAGTACCGCCCGTGGGTGCCTCGGACGCTATGACCCCGTAGCCTCTGTCCGTGATCTCACGCCGCAGAGTGTCCATAAATACGGGAGCAAGACCGGCGCAATCCTCTACCGTCACAAGCTTTGACGCCATATCAAAGGTGTCCAGCCGCACCGCCCCGCACATAGTTATCCCCAGCGTTCTGCGCTCCGTACAGGAGCCCTCCTCCGACAGTGCGGGAAGCTGTGCCGCAAGTCTGTGCGCGCACGCCTCCATTTTATCAAACAGCAGTATCTCCCGCGCCAGCTCCTGCTGCATTTCATATATCTCGCCCGCCGCTCTGAGAAAACGGTACGCCGTCTCAAAGCAGTATTTCTTATGTCTGACGGCACGGCTTATTTCGTCGCGCCGTCCCTCAAGATATGCGCTGTCCCAATAGTCACCGCAGTTCACTATTTCACCGCACGCCCCCGCATATACCGGGTCAACGGTATGGGGCGCCGTGCCGTCCATTATACCTATGCGCACTCCGTCCTTTTCTATTACTGCGCCGTCGAGAGAGTCCGGGTCGGAGCCGCACAAAAGTCGGGTACACCGGGCACCCGCACTCTCCGCAGCAGAGGCGGCTTTGCGTATCAGCGTACTTTTGCCCGTACCTGAGCCGCCTTTTATTATGTATACTTTTTTGAATTCGTCCTCCGAAAGCAGCCGTCTGTGGTCAGACACAAATCCCCGTGAGGTGTTTGCACCCACAAAAAATGCTCTTCCCGCGTTTTCAGTCCTGAAGCGCTTCGCAAATGTTTCCATATCGCCCCGCCTTTCTTTTTTAGCAGTATATGCCGCACAGAAAAAATTGCTACGGCGTCTTTCACGGTGCGCAAAGCATGGCACCCGCCGCATTTTGCCGGAAATGTCGGATGATGTCTCACAGGTTTTTTGTAAAGTGTCCATCAAGCGACAAAATAGCACGGCCGCACTTTGCTATAATCTTATCGGAGGTCGGGCTATGACAACTACTCTGTACGCCGATGTACTGTTTCTCATAAATTTCAGTATGGATTTTATAAGTCTCTGGGCATCTTCCCTGCTGGGCAGCCGCCCGCGCAAAGCGCTGAGAATGTCGCTTGCCGCCGCCGTCGGAGCGCTCTACGGGGTTGCGGGCGTCATTCTCGGCATTTCAGGCGCCGCAGCATATATTACAGCCGCCGCATTTGCCGTGATCATGTGTATGATTGCCTTCGGTTTTTGCGGCGGAGTTCGGGGGCTTATGCGCCAAAGCGCTCTTGTCTGGATATGGAGTTCAGACGTGTGCTCTTCCGATCTCTTGTCTGGATATGTGGGGCTCTTCTCAGCGGTATTATGACGGCTATACTCAGTTTTGCAAAAAACACCGCAGTACCCATTTCTCAAAAAGGCTCCCCTACCGTTGTGATAGCCGCGGCGGCGGGGGCAATTGCAATTTTTGCCGTAAGGCTTATAAAACGGACGAAAAAAACGCAGAGAGTAACAGTCTGCGTTGAATTCCGCAAAAACAGCGCTGCCTTTGAAGCCTTGTGCGACAGCGGCAATCTATTGTCCGACCCCATAAGCGGAGACCCGGTGATCACCGTATCGAGGCACGCCGTGGACAGCCTGTGCGGAACAGAAGCGGCAGGGGCGCTGTGCCGATGCGACACGGAGGAAATCGTAAAGCTGGGTCTGCCTGTTCGGATGATACCCCGCAAAACCGTTGACAAAACCACCCTTGTCTGCGCGCTCGTACCCGACAAAACCTACATAAAAAGCCGTGACGGCATAAAAGAGGTACGCTGTCTGATCTCTCCGGCAGACTGTCCGCGGGACTGGTTCGGCGGCTGCAGCGCTACCGTGCCGTATGAGCTTATACCGTAACCGATAATAAGTTTGAAAGTTATGATAGCTCATATCGCACGCAAGCTGCTCCCCCATTTTGCCTTGCCGCCGGAAAGCCGGCGGCATTTGCAAAGCCGGCGCACTTTGTAAAAACGCCACAAATCAACGAAAGGAATGGTAATAAATATGGATCTGAAATCGGCAATCGTCAGCGTCTGGACAGAATTGAAGCTGTTATGCGCAAGGCTTTCCGACGGAGATGGGGATTTTTACATAAACGGACCCGACACCCTGCCGCCGCCGCTCTCCGCAGAGGAGGAAGCAAAAGCCATCGCCGCTCTGGGAACGGATTCATCCGCACGCAAAAAGCTGATAGAGCACAATCTCAGACTTGTGGTCTACATTGCAAGAAAATTTGAAAACACGGGCGCCGGAATAGAGGACCTTATATCCATCGGCACCATTGGACTTATCAAGGCCATCAATACCTACAGGCCGGACAAGAACATAAAGCTTGCGACCTACGCTTCCCGCTGTATCGACAATGAAATACTTATGTATATCCGCAAAAATTCTTCCCACCGTGCCGATGTATCAATAGACGAGCCGCTGAATACGGACTGGGACGGCAACGAGCTGCTTTTGTCCGACGTTCTGGGCAGCGACGCGGACAGTGTCAGCCGCAGTCTTGAAAAAGACGAGGACGAGAGAATTCTCCACGCCGCGGTGGCGGAGCTTGACGAGCGGGAGCGCACCATTATAAATCTGCGCTACGGTCTCGGCGGCGGGCGAGAGCGTACGCAAAAAGAGGTGGCGGATATGCTGGGTATCTCACAGTCCTACATATCAAGACTTGAAAAAAAGATAATTTCTCGGCTGCGCGAATCGATCGGCACGAGAATTTAAGCTTTTGAAAAGACTTTGAATCAAAATTCACAGATTTTTGAAAAATAGCCTTGACTTACGGAATATTGTGTGATAATATATAAATTACTGTGAAAACCATTTAAGGAGAATAACAATGAAGACTGGAATACATCCCGAATACAAGGAAGTAACCATCCGCTGCGCTTGCGGCGAGACCGTTACCACCCGTTCAACCAAGGGCGATGCAAACGGCGAGATTCGTGTAGAAGTTTGCTCAAAGTGCCATCCCTTCTTCACCGGCAAGCAGAAGTTTGTCGATGCAGGCGGACGCGTTGACAAGTTCAAGAAGCGTCTTGAGGCGAGCAAATAATCAGGCGATTTATCGATACCGGATAGGACGGGTATACCCTCTTATCCGGTTTTTTCTTTTACTGTAAAAAGGACGGTGATATCAGTTTATGGATGAAAACGAAAATATGCACGGGGGGCTTCCCTTTTATATTGAGGTGACCGAGACGGTTATTCCCGAGTCTGAGGAAGAAAGGGCTCCCCGCGAAAAGCTTCACGAAATAAGAGACGGCGAAATACGCAAGGCAGTCACCGTTTCGATCTATCCCCAGGGGGGAGAAAAAGAATGCCTTGACGGACTTGAGGAGCTGGGCAGACTGCTTGACACCGCAGGCGCCGAAGTCTGCGCAATCGTTACCCAGATGCGCCCATCCCCCGACAGCCGATTCGGTATCGGCAGCGGCAAAATAGGGGAGCTGTCCCGCATATGCAGAGACACGGGAGCACAGCTTATCGTATACGATTTTGAGCTGACTCCCTCGCAGATAAAAGCAATCGAGGATGCGGTTGAAGCGGAGGTCTCGGTGCTTGACCGCAGTATGCTGATACTTGACATTTTTGCCTCCCGCGCACAAAGCGCGGAAGGACGGCTTCAGGTAGAGCTGGCACAGCTTAAATACACCGCTCCCCGTCTTATGGGAAAAGGACGGGATATGTCACGTCTGGGCGGAGGTATCGGCACCAGAGGTCCCGGCGAATCAAAGCTTGAAATCGACAGACGCCGACTCAAGGTGCGTGTTGCGCAGCTTGAGGAAGAACTTCGGCGCGTGGAAAAGAACAGAAGCACTCTGAGAGCCGCGAGAAACCGCAGCGGAATTAAGAAATGCGCCATTGTGGGCTACACAAACGCAGGAAAGTCCACTCTGCTCAATCTTTTGACGGACGCGGGTATTCTTGCGGAAAACAAGCTGTTTGCCACCCTTGACCCCACCACAAGGCAGTATGAGCTGCCCGGCGGCACTAAAATCCTTCTGACGGACACCGTCGGATTTATCAAAAACCTGCCGCACCATCTGATAAAGGCGTTCAAGAGCACCCTTGACGAGGCGGTGCTTGCGGATGTGCTCATTATTGTGACCGACGCTTCAGACACCGGCTTTGCCGACAGGCTTGAAGTAACTGAAAGGCTTTTGCGGGAGCTTGGAGCAGACGGAAAGCCGACCCTTTATGGTGTCAACAAATGCGACGCTGTGGAGGACGGAGAGCGGCTGAGTCAGATGAAATGTATTGCCGCCTCCTCCGGCGGCTCCTGCGTGTTTATGTCGGCGCTTACCGGCGAGGGCGTGGACGAATTCGGCAGAAAGCTGGAGGAGCTTTGCGCTCTGGGAAAATCAACCGTTTGCGTCCGTCTGCCCGCGTCCGAGGGCGCTCTTATGGGACTTATATATAAGGACGGCGAAAATGTGAGCGCAGACTACCGGGAGGACGGCATTTATGTCACCCTTACCTGTGACGAAAAGCTGCGCGGCAGATTATCCGATTATATTATTTAACGGAGACAGGGATGAGCGAGGGAAAAAGGATCACACTGCAAAAGGCGGCAATGACCGAGACGGAGGAAAAACGCTCCGTTTTCATTGCTTACGCCGCGCCCGTAAAGGACGAGGAGGAAGCAAAGGCCATAATTGCGGCGAAGAAAAAGGAATATGCCGACGCCACGCATAATGTATGGGCATACTATATCGACAACGGCGCCAGAGCCAGATATTCCGATGACGGCGAGCCTCAGGGCACGGCGGGTATGCCTGTGCTGAATGTCCTGAAAATGTCCGGCGGCACGGATATGTGCGTGGTAGTTACCCGATATTTCGGCGGCACTCTGCTTGGAGCCGGGGGGCTTGTACGCGCATACAGCGCGGCGGCAAAGTCTGCCGTAGACGCGGCGGGACTTGCGGCAAGCGAGCAGTTTGCACTTATGAGCATTCATGTGGGATATTCTGACTATCAAAAGCTTACCGTCCAGCTTCCTGCTATCGGCGCAACAGAGGACGGCGCCGAATTCGGCGCCGATGTGTGCGTTCGCGCTGCCATTGAAGCGGATCGCGCCGATGAGCTTTTCTCCCTTGTGAGAGAGCTTACAAACGGGCGCGGAAAGGCGGAAATAATCGGCAGCGAGGAACGCGCTTCGGTTCGCTGAACTTTTGCGGTGAAGCGGCTGTTGCATCATAACTACCGGCCGTGCCGGTAGTATGCACTGCCCCCTTAGGGCATAAGACC
>CAMFEL010000067.1 GCA_945949385.1 uncultured Clostridia bacterium
ACCGCTACGAAATAAACGATGTAATAGGCCCCAACGAATATAAGGCTCATGTAAACAACAATGCCTACACCAACTATCTGGCGCACAGCCTTATGCAGCTTGCTCTGGAATATACCGAAAAGCTGAAGACCGAAAAGCCCGAAGTGTATGAGCGCCTCAACGGCATACTGGAGCTTGACAGATTTATGCCTATATGGCAGGACAGAAGCGCGAAGCTGTATCTTCCCCGCGAGAACGCTGACGGCATTATTCCCGAAGACGATACTTTCCTTTCCCTGCCCGATGTTTCAGATGAAAAGATAAGCGTGTCTCTCGATCCCAATGTGCGCGAAAGATTGAAAGACATCGGATTTATGGCCGCACAGATATGCAAGCAGGCGGACGTAGTGGCCCTGTTCTATATGATGGAGGATCTGTTCAGCTCCGAGTGTAAAAAGAAGAACTTCTACTTCTACGAGCACCGCTGTCTCCACGATTCCAGTCTGTCCCTTGCTACCTTCTCCGCCCTTGCAGCCGATCTGCACGAGGACGATATGGCTTACAGCCTGTTTGAAAGAGCTACCATGATCGATATGGGCGGTTATCCCAAATCCTCCGACGCAGGCATTCACGCCGCCTCTCTCGGCGGCATATGGCAGTGCTGCGTGCTGGGCTTCGGCGGTGTACGCCGCTACGGCGACGCCCTGCGTATTCAGCCCAATTTGCCCGAGAAGTGGAACAGCGTAAGCTTCTGTATATACTGGCACGGTCAGCGCCTGTCAATAACGGCGACCCATGAGCAGCTTTCCGTTAAGAATCTTACGGGCACGGCTGATGTGCAGTTTTTGCACGACGGCAAGCTTTGCAGCGTAGGCGACGGAGTGACGTTAAAACTGTAACGGCGCACTTTTTCAGTTTATTATTAAGGAAGAAAAGCAATGAAAACAAAAGCTATCATATTTGACCTTGACGGAGTAATCACGGACACGGCGCGCTATCATTTCAAGGCGTGGAAAATGCTTGCAGACAGCCTCGGCTTCGGTTTTACCGAGGCCGACAACGAGCGGCTGAAAGGCGTGTCCCGTATGGATTCACTGAATATTATCCTTGAAATAAACGGCGCCGAGGACCGTTTTACTCTTGAAGAAAAAGAAGCGCTGTGCAAGACGAAAAACGACAACTACATACAGCTTATCTCACAGATAACCCCTGCCGACATTCTGCCGGGAATTTCCGATTTTATGGCAGCGGCAAAGGCGGCGGGACTAAGCTGTGCAGTGGCGTCCGTGTCGAAAAACGCGCCCGCGGTGCTTAAAAGTCTGGGACTTGCGGACAGCTTTGATTATGTAGCCGATGCGAAAAAGATTACCCGTTCAAAGCCCGACCCGGAGATTTTCACCGTATGCGCCGAGTCGCTCGGCTTTAAGGGCAGCGACTGTATCGGAATTGAGGACTCTCAGGCAGGCATCGAGGCAATACACGCCGCAGGCATGAAGTCTATCGGCATAAATGTCACCGTTTGCTCCCTTGAGCCCGACATACACCTGAAAAGCACGGCGGAGCTTGACTTTGCCTCTATGGTGGACTGAAAGCAGCCTTGCCTCGTTACATACGAAAAAGCAGCAGAAGATCCTCTGCTGCTTTTTTCTTTTTCAAACGTCCCGCGTTTTTCTCTGCACACCGTTTTTTGGCACTCAGCCCCGCTGTTTACAAAAAATTCACATTTAATATGCTATTTATTATTGATTTTCCCCGCGGTTGGTGGTACATTTATAGCATAAGTTAGCACTTTGACAAACCGAGTGCTAAAATCACAAAGGAGGATGCAGCAGTGAGACCGGACGACAGACCTTTGAGCGAGCGAAAAAAAATGATCCTCAAAGCGATCATCGACGCTCACATTGAAAACGGCGAGCCCGTGGGCTCAAAGTATCTGACCCAGGGCGGCAGATTTTCTTACTCCTCCGCAACCATACGCAACGAGATGGCAGAGCTTGAAGCAATGGGTTATCTTGAACAGCCACATACCTCTGCCGGTCGCGTCCCCAGCGAGGCGGGATACCGCTTCTATGTGGACAGTCTTGTGGACCGTTACCGTATGACCCAGGCAGAAACGGAGAAACTGAAAAATGCACTGAGGGAGAAACAGGCGGAGCTTGACGGTATACTTGATACGGCAATGAGGCTTGCGGCTTCCATGACGAACTACACAGCTCTTGCGGTTCGCCCCCGTGTGACCTCCATGACGGTGAAAAAGTTTGCGCTTGTTCCCGTTGACCAAAACAGCATGGTGCTGGTTATGGTCACCGCCGGCGGAGCGGTGCGCACACAGAATATCGTGTCCGCAAGTCCTGTCGGGGAGGACGCGCTTAAAAAGCTCGCAAACCTTTTGAACATCCGTCTTGCGGGGCTGTCAGCCGACCAGTTTACTCTTCCCATTATGATGGAGCTTGAGAGCGCCATGGGCGAATATGCTTTTCTTGTGGATCCCGTGGTCAAGAGCATATGCCAGACTATCAGCGCCACCTCCGGGGGAGAAATCAAGATCGACGGAGTAAACAGACTTCTGTCATATCCTGAGTTTTACGACATCGGAAAACTGCGCGATATGCTTGCTATGTTTGAGAGGAAAGACGAGCTGCTGCAGCTTATTTCCGGCGACACGGCGCCAATGATGCCCGCAGGTCAGCCTGATGACGGAGTTCATGTTTACATCGGCAGCGAAAACCCCGTCATCGTTATGGACAGCTCCACCCTTGTGTTCAAGCCGGTCAAAAAGGACGGCAAAACGGTGGGCGCGCTGGGCGTCATCGGTCCTACGCGAATGAACTACACCAAGGTCATATCCATGATCGACAACATCACAAACAGCATAAGCGACGTCCTGGACGCACCTGCCACGGACGACAGCGGAGGTAAAAATGGACAGTAGCAAAGAAAAAAACGAAAAAATCAATGAGACTTGCAAAGAGACGGCAGACAAAAACGAACCGGTAAACGCTTCCCCCGCCCATACCGAGGAAAAAGCCGACGCGGCAGGAAATGCCGAAAACGCGGAAAACTGCCATAAGTGCGATAATGATGAAAAAGACGGTAAAAAGGATAAAAAATCATCCGAAAAAGAGGCAAAGAAGCTGAAAAGCCGCATAACTCAGCTTGAAAAAGAGCTGGAGGCGGCAAAAAGCGAAGCGGCCGACGCAACCGACAAATATATGCGGGTGTGCGCCGAGTATGACAATTTCAGAAAGCGCAGTCAGAAAGAGCGCGAAGGAATCTATTCCGACGCCGCCGCCGACAGCATCAAAGAGCTGCTTCCCCTTATAGACAACCTGGAAAGAGCCACACAGTACACCAATCCGGAAAAAGTCGCCGAGGGCGTTGAAATGGTGCTTTCCACACTTCCCGCCGTGTTTGAAAAGCTGAAGATCACTTCCTTCGGCGAGGCGGGAGAAACCTTCGACCCCAACATTCACAACGCCGTAATGCATGTTGAAGACGAGGAAAAGGGCGAAGGCGAGATCACCGATGTGTTCCAGAAGGGATACAAAATCGGCGACAAAGTGGTGCGCTACGCCATGGTAAAGGTAGCAAACTGACAAGGCCAAAAAAATTTATTCAATATATTTCGGAGGAAAAGAAAATGGCTAAAATTATTGGTATAGATTTGGGTACCACCAACTCCTGCGTGGCAGTTTACGAGGGCGGAGAGCCCACCGTTATCCCCAATCCCGAGGGTGCCAGAACCACACCTTCCGTGGTAGCGTTCTCAAAGACGGGCGAGCGTATGGTCGGTCAGGTCGCTAAGCGTCAGGCTATCACCAACCCCGACAGAACAGTTATGAGCATCAAGCGTCATATGGGTTCAAGCTACCGCGTCGATATTGACGGAAAAAATTACACACCTCAGGAGATCTCCGCAATGATTCTTCAGAAGCTGAAGTCCGACGCGGAAGCATTCCTGGGCACCACAGTAACTCAGGCGGTCATCACCGTTCCCGCTTACTTCTCCGACGCACAGCGTCAGGCTACCAAGGACGCCGGCAAAATTGCAGGTCTTGAAGTGCTCCGTATTATCAACGAGCCTACTGCGGCAGCTCTCGCTTACGGCGTTGACAAGGACAAAGACCAGAAGGTCATGATCTACGATTTGGGCGGCGGTACATTTGATGTATCCCTGCTTGAAATCAGCGACGACGGCGTGTTCGAGGTTCTTGCTACCGCCGGCAACAACAAGCTGGGCGGCGACGACTTCGACCAGCGCATTATCGACTGGATCGCAGAGCAGTTCAAGGCTGAAAACAATATCGACCTGCGCCAGGACAAGATGGCGCTTCAGAGACTGAAGGAAGCCGCAGAAAAGGCAAAGATAGAGCTTTCCGGAATGGCAAGCACCAATATCAATCTGCCCTTCATCACCGCTGACGCCACCGGCCCCAAGCACTTTGACGCAACTCTTACCCGCGCTAAGTTCAACGAGCTTACCGCCGACCTTGTTGACAAGACCGTGGGTCCCATGAAGCAGGCTCTGTCCGATGCAGGACTTTCCGTATCCCAGATAGACAAGGTACTGCTTGTAGGCGGCTCCACCAGAATCCCCGCAGTTCAGGATGCAGTAAAGAGCTTCACCGGCAAGGATCCCTTCAAGGGCATCAACCCCGATGAGTGCGTTGCTATCGGCGCGGCTATCCAGGGCGGCGTTCTTGGCGGAGATGTAAAAGATCTGCTGCTGCTGGACGTTACTCCTCTGTCTCTGGGTATCGAGACTCTGGGCGGCGTATTCAACCGCATTATTGACAGAAACACCACCATACCCGTAAAGAAGAGCCAGGTTTACTCCACCGCAGCCGACGGTCAGACCTCAGTTGAGATCCATGTGCTTCAGGGCGAGAGAGATATGGCGGCAGGCAACACGACCCTGGGACGCTTCTCCCTTGACGGAATCGCTCCCGCACCCCGCGGCGTTCCTCAGATCGAGGTTACCTTTGATATAGACGCCAACGGCATTGTTAACGTATCGGCTAAGGATAAGGGCACAGGCAAGGAGCAGCATATCACCATCACCTCCAGCACCAATATGTCCCAAGAGGATATTGACCGCGCCGTTAAGGACGCCGAAAAGTTTGCCGAGGCAGACAAGAAGCAGAAAGAGGCAGTTGAAGTCAAGAACCGCGCCGAAAGCCTTATATTCCAGAGTGAAAAGACTCTGGGCGAGATCGGCGATAAGGTAAGCGACGCCGACAAGGCTCCTGTCAAGGATGCTATCGAAAAGCTCAAGGCTACCGTTGCCGGCGGCGACACCGAGGCAATAAAGGCAGACACCGAAGCGCTGGAAAAAGCGTTCTACGCTGTCAGCGAAAAGCTGTATAATCAGGCAGGCGGCGCTCAGGGCGCTCAGGGCTTTGACGCAAACGCCGGAGCAGGCACCGACGGGCAGAGCAGCGACGGCACCTTCTACAATGCCGATTATGAGGACAAGAGCGACAATCAGTAACCGTTTTATAAAAGATCTTAGGGGCACCGGACACCGGTGTCCCTGAGTTCTGATTTTCCGGGATTTTATTTTTGATTTTATATTTCATACTACATACCGCAACCTGACAGAAAGGCTTTTACAATGGCTGACAAACGAGATTATTATGAGGTGCTGGGGCTTTCCAAAGGCGCCACCGACGAAGAAATAAAAAAGGCGTACCGCCGGCTTGCCAAACAGTACCATCCGGATATGAATCCGGGAGACAAGGTGGCGGAGAGCAAGTTCAAAGAGGTCAACGAGGCATACGATGTGCTCGGAGACCCCGATAAAAAAGCAAAATACGACCAGTACGGACACGCGGCCTTTGACCCGTCCTCGGGATTTGGCGGAGGCGGCGGGGGCTTCGGCTTTGACGGCTTTGATATTTCCGATATTTTTTCAAGCTTTTTCGGCGGGTCTTCAAGTCGCCGTCAGAACGGTCCCGTACAGGGCGACGATATAAAATACCGCCTTACACTTACCTTTGAGGAAGCCGTGTTCGGCTGCAAAAAGGAGATAACTTATCAGAGAGTCGCCAAGTGCCCCGAATGCTCAGGCAGCGGAGCGCAAAAAGGCACATCTGCCAAGACCTGCCCCGACTGTCAGGGACGCGGTCAGGTGAAAGTTCAGCAGCGCACTCCTTTCGGTATGATGCAGTCCACCCGTACCTGCGACAGATGCCGCGGTACAGGTAAAATTATTGAAACCCCCTGCAAAAACTGCCGGGGCAGCGGATTTGTCAAGGCCTCAAAAAAACTGGAGGTGTCAATTCCCGCAGGTATTGACGACGGTCAGGGCGTAGTGCTTCGCGGCGAGGGCTGCGACGGCAGAAACGGCGGCAGCGCGGGAGATCTTATAATCACCGTAAATGTCCGTCCCCACGCTTTCTTTGAGCGCGAGGGCTACGATATATACTGCGATGTACCCGTGACCTTTGCCGACATGGCTTTGGGAGCAAAGATAAGCGTGCCCACCATTGACGGCACGGAAACTCTGGAAATTCCCGAGGGTACGCAGACAGGCACTACCTTTACCCTGAAAGGCAAGGGTGTAAAGGTAGTAAATTCCCAGAAACGCGGAAATATGTATATAACCGCCGTTATCGAAACACCTAAGGGACTTGACAAAAAGCAGAAGGAGCTTCTGCGGCAGTACAGCGATTCCCTGAAATCGGGCAACCACTCCAAAAAAGATAAGTTTACAAAAAAGTTCTTCAGCAAGTGACACTTGCCGTTTTGAAAACCGCCTGCGGGCGGTTTTCGGCTTTATGCACCGCCGCAAAGCCGAGTATACGGCGAAAAAGCGCAAAACCGGGCATATTTTTGTATGTATTTGCTTTTGATTGCCGTTTGTACATTATTTGTTCATATTTTTGGGATATACTGTTATAGCTTGTAAAATTATCAACATATAAACAGGAGAATAAAATGAAAGAACTGAAAAAAGCCGCAAACCCCATAGGGGTAAAGGGTCCCGTACTTACAATAGTTATGGACGGCGTGGGTCTTGCTCCCGAGGGAGAGGGCAACGCGGTAAAAAGAGCCTACACACCTACACTTGACAGCCTTATGGCAAAGTACCCTACCGTAAAACTCAAAGCGCACGGCACCGCCGTCGGTCTTCCCTCCGACGACGATATGGGCAACTCCGAGGTGGGTCACAACGCGCTGGGAAGCGGTCAGGTGTTTGCTCAGGGCGCAAAGCTCGTTTCAAACTCCATTGAGTCCGGTAAGCTTTTTGACTCCGATGCCTGGAAAGCCGAAGTGGGAAATGTTATTAAGAATAACAGCACCCTCCATTTTCTCGGTCTGTTTTCCGACGGAAATGTTCACTCTCATATCGACCATCTGAAGGCGCTTATCGTGCGCGCAAAGGCAGACGGAGTACACCGTGTAAGAATTCATATCCTGCTTGACGGACGCGATGTGGGCGAAACCAGCGCCCTTGACTATGTTGAGCCCTTTGAAGCCTTTATTGCCGGGCTGCGCGACAACGATTTCGATATTAAGATAGCATCCGGCGGCGGCAGAATGAAGATAACCATGGACCGCTACGAGGCTAACTGGGCAATGGTGGAGCTTGGCTGGAAAACTCATGTACTGGGCGAGGGCAGACAGTTTGCCAGCGCCGCCGACGCCATAAAGACCTACCGCGAGGAAACTCACGCGATCGACCAGGATCTTCCTCCTTTCGTTATTGCCGAGGACGGCAAGCCCGCAGGCACCGTAGAGGACGGCGACAGCGTTATTTTCTATAATTTCAGAGGCGACCGCTCCATTGAAATTTCAAAGGCGTTTGAAGCAGGCGCAGACTTTGACAGATTTGACCGCGTGCGCGTGCCCAATGTGGCATATGCGGGTATGCTGGAGTATGACGGAGATCTGCATATTCCCTCCCGTTATCTGGTATCTCCTCCAGAAATCACCAACACCATGGGCGAATACCTGGCAGATACAAAAGTGGCGCAATACGCTATTTCCGAAACGCAGAAATACGGTCATGTCACTTATTTCTGGAACGGCAACAGAAGCGGTAAGTTCTCCGAGGAGCTTGAAACCTATGTGGAGGTTCCCTCCGATGTAGTTCCCTTTGAGCAGCGCCCCTGGATGAAGTGCGCGGAGATCACCGACAAACTGATCGAGGCTATGAAAAGCGGCAAATACCCCTGCATGAGAGTAAACTTCCCCAACGGCGATATGGTGGGACATACCGGATGCCTTGAGGCTACCATATGCTCCATGGAAGCGCTGGATTTGCAGCTTGCAAGGCTTCTCAAAGTCGTTGACGAGCTTCAGGGTGTAGCGCTTATTACCGCCGATCACGGAAATGCCGACGAAATGTACGAAGTTGACAAAAAGACCGGTGAGGCAAAGAAGAGCAAGGACGGCTCATTTAAGGCTAAGACCAGCCATACCCTGAATCCCGTTCCCTTTATTATCTACGATAATTTCTACACTGACAAATACACCGTAAAGCCTGACTGCGGCACCTTCGGTCTGTCCGATGTTGCGGCTACCGCGGTTAATTTTCTCGGCTTTGAGGCTCCCGATATGTGGGATGAGTCAATTATCACACTTAAATAACAGTCCGGCGAATCTCTTGCAGACTGTAACAGCGGCGTCCGCGCAAAATGGCGCGGGCGCCGCTTTGCAAAAATGCTTACGGCATATGACTTAACGCCGTAATTTACGAAAGGAATTTCAGAAAAATTGGCAAAGCTTGATTTTGAAATCAGAAAGGTCACCGAAAGCGACAGAGAAGAATTTATCGCATTGAGCCGCGAGTTTTACGCTTCGGAGGCCGTGCTGCACAGCGTCAGCGACGAGTATCACAAACGGGCATTTGACGAGCTTATGCGCTCCGACGATTACATCAACTGTATGTTTTTCACCTGCGATGATGACATAATCGGATATGCGCTTATTGTCAAAACCTATTCCAGAGAGGCGGGAGGACTCGCCGTATGGACAGACGAGCTGTATGTGCGCCCGAAGTATCGCGGCTGCGGCATAGGCAGCACATATTTCAGATGGCTTGAAAAAAACATTCCCGCCGCAAGATACCGTCTGGAAGCAGAGCCCGACAATGCGGGAGCCCTGCGCCTTTATCAGCGTTTGGGATATAAAGAGCTTCCCTATACGCAAATGGTGAAAGACAACTGATTTTCAGCCAAAAGCATATAAGTCGGCTCACAAAAAGGCTTCGGAATATCCCGAAGCCTTTTAGCGTTGAAAAAGCCGAAAACCGGTCGAACGCACCGCATTTTCTGCAATTGTCTTTTTAGACAATTGCAGAATTATCCCGCTTTTCCCACATCAATTATTACAAACTCCGATACGGCACCTGTCTTGAAAGGTATGGACCATCCGGATATTCCGGAGGTTATGATAAAATCCGTGTTTTTTCTACGGCTGTATCCGTATGTTCCGTCGTTTTCACCTGTCAGAATACCTATACAGCCGAAGGGATATATATGCCCGCCGTGTGTGTGACCCGAAAGCACAAGATCCATTCCCGCCTCCGCTTCCGCATCATAGTCGCCCGGCTGATGGTCAAGCACCACCGTATACCGCTCCCCGGAAAGCCCTTTCATAAGCTCCCCTGCCCGTCATTCTGCCTCCCTCCTCACTTCTGTCCTTCCTGCCTATTAGATATATGCTGTCGCCGATTTTTGCACATTCATCCTCAAGCACCGTAACACCGGCGTCCTCAAGTGCCGAACACATCTCCTCCCATGTAAACTCCCCTCCGTTTTGCACCTCTTTGTCGTGGTTTCCGAACACATAAAACTTGCCGTACTTCGGCTCAATTTCGGCAAACGCCTTACAGGCTGCCAGCATATCCTTACGCTTGGTACCGTCATCGGCAAAATCCCCCGCAACTGCAAGAATATCAGGCTCTGCAGCCGCAATCCTTTTTATCTGCTCCCGAAACTTCACTCCGTCAAGAGTGGCGCCTATATGAGCATCGGCTATGAGAGCAATGCGAACAGACGCCTCCTTTTCCGTTATGATCTTATAATCTGTCTCAAATATATGATGAGCCAGAAACCAGCCGAGACCCATATATGCAAAAGTGACCGTAAAAGCAAGTATGCCGGATATATAGCACCGCGCTTTTCCGTGCAGTATTTTACCGACTGCCCATCCCAGTCCGTCAAACAGCATAAAGAAAATAATGAGATGTAAAAACCAGACGGACGCGCCGTAAAAGTTTATACAGGCAGAAATAAAAAACGCGGCAAAAGGCATGGCAAAAATCACCCATCCCATCACTTTGCTGCGCTGCCAAGCACGGCGCACCGCCGCAAAACGGCGGCACCGTACGGAAATATAAAAAAGTCCGCTGAGAATAAATGTCATAGCCGCGCACAGTAATACGAAATACACTTTGCAAGATCTCCCGCTTATAAAGCATCGGTCGGCGCGGCAAGCCGCACCGCCGTAATATATAATACCGCAAATCGGCTCCGATTATTAAACACGCCGTTCAAAAAATCACTTATAAGCGGCAATAAATATCCCCCCGTGAAACGGGGGGTATTTCATTTTCGGGCATAGCCCTAAT
>CAMFEL010000068.1 GCA_945949385.1 uncultured Clostridia bacterium
TGGGAAAGGGGTAATATTTTGTATTGTCAGAATTGCAGGAAACTTTGTTTAGCTGTTTATAAAACTCGGCTAAACTTTGATTTGTGCAAACTTTTCAGTATATACCAATCCTCTTTTCACAAAGTTTTTGAGGATTGTTAAGGGACTTTTTCTAAAAAGTCCCTTGACCGGGGCTCGGGGCAGAGCCCCGATATGCTCCCTCCTATTTCCGCGTAATCAGGCGGCGAGGGGGAAGCTTGTCTTTGAGCACCGTTCTGAGCCTGTCGGTAAAGCCGGAGGCGTCAAGCGCCAGAGCCTGCGCGACACATGAAACGGTAGTAGAGGAATTAGCGGCGCCGTGCATTTTGACCACCGGCTTCACGGTGCCGAAGAAGAACGCACCGCCCTGAGAGTTAAAATCGAACTGTCTGAAAAAGCTGCGGCGCAAAGCATCAACAGCGCCCTCGTCCGCCGTCTTGCCCAAACTTTCCGCATAACGGCGAAGAGTAGCCTCCGCCAGTCTGCCGGCGTATTTGCCCACAGCCTCGGCGTTTTTCAGTATAACATTCCCGGAAAAGCCGTCGCATACCACCACATCGCATATGTCAGACAGCACATCTGAGCCTTCGACATTGCCGATAAAATCAAGGGGCAGCTTTTTTATTTCCTCGTAAGCCTCACGGGCGCGCTGACTGCCCTTGCCGTCCTCCCTGCCCACGGAAAGCAGACCTATCCGCGGAGAGGGAACACCGCACATACACTTCATATACTCGTCGCCCATCAGGGCAAAGCCTATCATATCCGCAGCCTTACAGTCCACATTTGCACCGCAGTCCGCAATACATATATACCTGTCGCCCTCCGTGGGAAGCACCGTGGCAAGGGTAGGCTGACGAAGTCCGGGAAGAAGTCCGAGATACAGTATGGTGCCTATCATAACGGCACCTGTGTTGCCCGCACTGACCATACCCACAGCCTGCGGGTCGTCTCTGAGAGCCTTCAGCGCCAGTACAAGCGAAGAATTATCCTTGTCGCTCATAACGCACATGGGGTCGTCGTGATTTGTCACATACTCATCGGTGTGAAGCACCCCGTATCTGTCCTCGGGAACTCCGCGCTCCCTCATAACGGCTCTTATCTGCGGTTCGCTGCCCGAAAGATCGGCATAAAGATCCGCCGATTCCAAAAGAGCCGTCGCGGCTCCCTCGATAACGGGCAGCGGTCCCGCGTCCGCTCCGCACACATCAATAATCAGTTTTTTCACTTGCTACCGATCCTTTTTCGTTAATTTCCGTTAACCGTATACCGTTTTCGGCGTTTTATGGGTTCGGCGCAAAAAGAGCAGGCTCTTTTTGCGCCGTCAGCCGTTCGTTATTCCACCGACATTATAAAGCTGTACAGCTCCTGCCCTCCGTCAATAAAGGCGCAGTCCATTAGCGGGTTATTCTCCGTAATGCGTGAGTACAGCTCCGCCTTGTCCTCCTCGGTCACATCGACACCGCAAAATACGGTAATGACCTCTTTGTCGCCTATGTCGGGCAGACTTTTGAGAAGCGCGTCCGCCGCATCCACCTTGTCCTTTTCGGCGCAAAGGATCTTTTCGTCCGCAAGACCTATATAGTCCCCGCACCGAATATCCACACCGCCTATAACGGTGCTTCTGGTAGCCGTGGTAACATAGCAGGCGGTTACGTGCCCGAGGCAGCGGCTCATACTGTCCACAAAATCTTCAACGGTGTCAGCCTGGGTATCCATGGTGGACAGAGCGGAATACCCCTCCGCCACGGAAACCGTGGGGATAACCCGCACATCGGAGTCCTTATACATACGGGCAGCCTGCTGCGCCGCAAGAATAACATTTTTGTTGTTGGGAAGCAAAACTATATGCTCCGCGTTAAGCTTTTTGAAAGCCTGTATCATATCCTCGGCGGAAGGATTGTGAGTCTGACCGCCGTCAACAACCTCGGAAACGCCAACCTCTTTGAAATAGTTCTTTATGCCCTCTCCCGCCGCCACGGCAACAACAGCGTATTTTACGCGGGGGGCATTGCTTTCCTCCCGCCGCACCTCGCTGTGCTGGACGGACATATTCTCTATCTTTACGGTGAGCAGTTCTCCGTAGCTTCTTCCTATCTCAATAGCTTTCTCCGGAGTTTCGGTATGAACATGGATTTTCACCGCGTCGCCGTCACGGGCACAGACGATGGAGGTGCCTATTTTCTCAAGCCGCGACACCAGCCCGTCAAGCTCAAAAGCTGCCGTGTTGCACTTTTTGTTCAGAAGCTGAAGCACATATTCGGTGCAGTAGCCCCACTCAAACTCGCTGTCCGCGCCGAAGCCAGATATGTCCGCAGCCGTATAAGCGCTCGGAATATCCTCAGGCGCGTCTTCTATTTCCTCTCCCCGCAGAGCCTTTTCCATACCCTCGAAAATGCAGAGCATACCCGCGCCGCCGCTGTCCACAACTCCCGCTTCTTTAAGAATGGGAAGCTTTTCCGGAGTCATTTCCAGAGAGCGCTTCATTTCGCCGATAAGCCGTCCGAAGCAGTCCTCAAAGCCGTCAAATTCGCCGCGGCGCATTTCAAGAAATTCGGAGGCGTCCCGCAGAACGGTGAGCATAGTGCCCTCCACAGGCTCAAGCACCGCCTTGTAGGCGCAGTCCACACCGGAGGACATGGCGCGGGAAAACAGAGCCGTGTCCATAACGGCGCAGTCCTCAATACCGCGGCAGAAGCCCTTTATAAACTGCGAAAGTATTACGCCGGAATTTCCTCTTGCCGACATAAGGGTGTTTCTGGAAAAACCGTGCATATATTCCGAGATGCTGTCGCTTGCAGGCGCGGAAAGTCCGCCTTCAAGCGTTTTGGTCATATTGGTTCCCGTATCTCCGTCGGGAACGGGAAAAACATTGAGCCCGTTTACCGTCTCGGCGCTGCGGGCAAGGTTTTTGTACCCGCCCAGAAGCAGCAGCCCGATATGGGAACCGTCTATTACCGTCGTCATATTTTAAGTATGCCTTTCCCTTTGAAATTATTTGGCGAATATCTCCTCAATAGCCGCCTTTTCCGTCTTGAGATCCTCACTGATGCTCTCGCCCAGGAAGAATGCCGCGCAAAGTCCGGGGCCTATATTGCAGCCGCAGGACATACCCACGGGAATCGTAATGATCTCCTTGGGACCGATTTCTTTTTCAACCATGCCGCGCAGAAGCTCAGCCGCCGCCTGACGGTCGGAATGAGCAATGAACATAGTCTGCTCCGCGGGATTTACCGCAAGCTTTTTGATATATTTGACCGCAGCTTCAAGCGCAGTCTTTTTACCCTTTGCCTTGTATATTACCTCGGAAAGACCCTTGCTGTTGAAATCCGCCATGGGGTTTACGCCTACCATGGAGCCGAACAGCGCCTTGAAGTTGGAAATGCGTCCGGTCTTTACAAGGAAGAACAAATCGTCCATAGCACCTATCTGATGGATGCGGTGCTTTGTCTCGTTAACATACTCGGCACATTCTTCAATACTTGCGCCCTCGTCTCTCTTGCGGCAGGCCAGCATTACCAGCATGGCAAGAGCGGTAGAGTAGCGCAGGGAGTCTACGCATATAATCTTTCTCTCCGGATATTTTTTCATAAGCTCATCGGCGATAAGCCGGCAAAGCTGATAGGTGCCGGAAAGAGCGGTGGAAAGGGTTATAACCAGAATGTCGCGCCCATCAGCGAGCTGCTTCTCCATGGATTTCCAGCCCTCTTCCTCCATAAAGGTCGCAGTCTTATAAAGAACCTTGCGTCCGCTCATGGATCTGTAAAACTCTTCGGGGGTCATTTTCTCCCAGTCAATATCGCTGGGTTCTGCGTGTCCGTCGGGAAAATACACGGTACCGTGCAGCACATCGTCAACGCCGAAGCGCTCTCTCAGCTCCTTTGTAAGGTCGCAGCCGGAATCGGTAATAATAGCGTAATTGTTCATAAGTCTGTTTCCTTTCGTATATGTAGCATAGATTGAAGTATTTATTCAAGCCGAACGTCGGCACATACATTGATATTTTATCACAGCATACTCTTTTTTTCAACAAAAAAGTTATGTTTTTTACAAAAACAGGTGGCAAAATGTAAATAATCTGTTATACTATATGAGAAGTCAGAAAAAAAGGAGTACCTGTTTTGGTTTGGTTTTTCATCGGTCTGGGAGTTCTTTTGCTGGGTGGCATCGTGGCAATGCTTTGCTTCACCCTGCCTATTTCAAAAAAGGTATATGAAATCTGTCTGGTCCGCACCGACGCCGAAAAGTGGCCCCGGGTGTGCTCAGCCCCCGATAACGAGGAGCAGCTTGCCATGTGGAACGAGGGTCTTGAGTGGGCGCGTGAGCACAGTGAAAATATGCGCGAGGTTGAAATTGAAAACGAGGGTCTGCATCTCGTAGGCGAGCTGTACGACTTCGGCGGCAGCCGCTGCGTTATAATTCTGCCCGGCAGATGCGAATGTCTCAAGTATTCCTACTTTTACGCAAAACCCTATGCCGATGAGGGAGTAAGCGTGCTTGTTATCGACTCCCGCGCTCACGGACTAAGCGAGGGCAAATACAGCACGGTTGGTTTTGCCGAGGGCAGGGACGCCGTTGCGTGGGCGCGTTACCTCATTGAAAAGGAAAACATAAGTGAAGTATACTTCCACGGCGTATGTATAGGCGGAGCTGCCGCCATATTCGCCGCCGCAAATCCCGATTGTCCCGAAGCGGTGCGCGGCATCGTGACGGAAGGGTGCTTTGTCAACTTCCGCGAGACCTTCAAAAACCATATGATAATCGACAAACACCCCGTTTTGCCCGTGCTTGATATGGTGATGCTGCGGCTTTGGGCAAAAACCGGAGTCAATGTGCTGAAAGAGTGTCCCCTTCGCGCCGTGCGCTCCCTGAAGCTGCCCGCTTTGTTTATTTTCGGAGAGTGCGATCAGTATTCCGTCCCCGAAAAGAGCCGCAAGCTTTTTGCCGCCTGCGCTTCGGAAAGAAAAAGCCAGGCCTGGCTGCCCCGCGGCGGTCATTCCCACCTGAGAATAAACAACACAGAGGTATACGATGGGGCGGTGCGCAGTTTTCTGCAAAGCTTATGAGTGAAAGCAAAAAATACGCCGTATTTACCATCGATGTGGAGGCTTTTTCGGACACGGGGTGCATAAGTGCCTTGGGAAAGAACGCCTGCAGCGACGCGGACTCCTGCCTTATGGACGGACTGGAGCGATATTTGTCTCTGCTTGAATGGCACGGCATACGCTCCACTATGTTCGCACTTGCAAGCACCGCAAAAAAGCTGGGGGACAAGCTGCGGGAATATGTACGCCGCGGGCACGAGCCTGCACTGCACGGACTGAACCATACTTCCCTTGACTCCATGGACAACGAGCGTTTCAGAGAGGAAACCGTTGCGGCAAAAGCTCTGCTGGAAAAGGAACTGGGCACGGATATAAACGGCTACCGTGCGCCGTTTTTCAGCCTTGACAACGAAAAGCTGGAGATCCTTAATGAGCTGGGCTTTTCTTACGATTCAAGCAGAATGGCTTATCCCGGCTCCGACCACAACGGAAAGCTGGATGTTTCCGGCTTTGACAAAGTGCTGTGCGAAGCCTATCGCCGGGGAGATTTTTTTGAGTACGGCATTTCCCATAAAAAGTTTTTCGGCATGAATGTACCCATTTCCGGCGGCGGCTATATAAGGCTGTCCGGCCCCGGCTGGGGAGCGGTTCGCTCCATGATAGAAAGCTACGCAAAAACCGAAGATTTGTACATATTCTATCTGCATCCCTTTGAGCTGTCTCAAAATACGCCGCCCTGCCCCCGGGAGCTTGCCGCCCACGACAAATATTACCTGCGGCACGGTCTCCGTGATTACTGCGCAAAAATAGAGGCCATTATTGATATTCTTAAGCGGCACGGCTTTGAATTCATCACCTTTGACGCACTCACACGCATACTGAAGCAAAAGGGCGGGACGCCCTGCGGCTCTTCTTCATAACATATCACCGGTAAAAACGGGCTGATTTTCAGCCCGTTTTTTGCGTCTTTCCGCTCACTCCGTACCCCGTTTTGCTTACCCGTCGCGGAATCCCGTCCCCGACACTTCTGCGGCTCCCGTAACTATCATAAACGCACCCGGGTCCGTTTTCCTTACAAGAGAGCGCAGCAT
Source organism: uncultured Clostridia bacterium (assembly GCA_945949385.1). Lineage (GTDB taxonomy): Bacteria > Bacillota > Clostridia > Oscillospirales > CAG-272 > Avispirillum. The sequence goes on from CAMFEL010000068.1 coordinate 6,152, forward strand.
ATACAGCTCATTTTTCTTAACGGCGCAAAACACCGTCTGCCCCTGCTTTCCGGTGTACCAGCCGCTGCTGCTTATAAGAGTTACTCCCCGTCCCAGACGCCTTGATATGGCAAGGGAAATATCCTCGTGCCTCTCCGACACTATCATTGCAAGCACGGCGCCGCCGATGCCTTCCAGAACCTTGTCAAATGCCGTGGTGTAGCACCATACCGCCGCAAAGGAGTACAGAATTCCGGAAAAACTGCCTTCAATAAGAGAAGCTCCCGCAATGATCAGCGTGTCGATCATAAGTATGAGCCGCCCCGTGCTGAGCCCTTTTGTATAAGGTCTGATAATATAAGCAAGAAGGTCGCTGCCGCCCGTAGTGTATCCCCGTGTCAGAAGAAGTCCGCCGCCCGCGCCCATCATAAGCCCGCCGAACACGGCGCACAGCAGCCTGTCCCCGTATGTCACGGGCAGAGCCGCCATAAAATCCGTAGCGGCAGAAGTGCCCGCAATGCCCATAAGCGCCTTAACCACCCCGCTGCGCCCTTTTCCCGAAACGGTCTCGTATACCAGAAGCGGTAGATTGAGAAGAAAAATAAACAGACCGACCGGAGTCGAAAAAAGGCTGTTAAGGGTGGTTGATATGCCCGTAAATCCGCCCATCGTAATGCCGCCGGGAGTAATGAATATGTTGACGGAGGCGCCGAAAAGCAGACAGCCTCCCACAAAGACCGCTGCGTCCTGAAAATACCCTGCCGCCTTTTTCATAGAATAAGTCTCCTTTTTCTTGCCCGTTCCCGCCTCAGATTGCACGGCGGGCGGGAGAAGTATCTAATGTATATTTCCCCGATAGCGCACATAAAATGTACCGTACAAGCGACAGCACAAAAAAAGAAAGGCAAGACATAAGTATGGAAATGCAAAACATTTATCTGCCGGAAGGCTCTCTTATCGACACCGAATCCAATATCGCCTACACCTCCTCCGTACGTATGCTGGAGCGCGCCATGCGCCGAGGCGTCATACTGGAAGCCATGGCAACTGTCTGCGACTGCACGGATATGTCCCTGAAAGTCGACCTTGGCTGTGCCGACGGCATTATACCCAAAGAGGAGGCTATGTACTCGCCGGAGGGCGGCAAGGACATTGCGGTCATAACGCGGGTGGGCAAGCCCGTGTGCTTCAAGATAGTCAAAATCATTGACCGAGGGGGAATGCGCCCAACGGCTGTGCTGTCCCGCAGGCTTGCACAGCTTGAATGCTCGGAAAACTATATCTCCCGCCTCTCCCCGGGCGACATTATACCCTGTGCCGTCACGCATCTTGACCCTTTCGGTGCCTTTGTGGACATAGGCTGCGGCATAGTTTCACTTATATGCGTGGACTGCATTTCAGTCTCGCGCATATTCCACCCCTCCGACCGCCTGTGGGCAGGTCAGCGCATATATGCCGCCGTAAAGCACATCGATCGCTCGGCTTCAAGAATATATATGACTCTCCGTGAGCTTCTGGGCACATGGGAGGAAAACGCCGACGCCTTTTCCCCCTGCTCAACCGTGGCGGGGATAGTCAGAAGCATTGAGGACTACGGCATTTTCGTTGAACTGACGCCCAATCTTGCGGGACTTGCCGAGCTTCGGGAGGGAGTCAGCGTGGGCGACTGCTGCTCCGTGTACATAAAGAGCATCATACCCGACAGAATGAAAATAAAGCTTGTGCTGATAGACTGCCACGCCGCCCGATATACGCCGTCTCTGAAATATTTCGTCGACCCGCAGAGAGTGCGCCATATAGACCGCTGGCGCTATTCGCCACCCGGCTGCCGCAAGGTTATAGAGACCGTTTTCGGCGAGGAATAGGGGATATGCGGGGCATTTTGCTTATACATTCCCGCTTTTACAGAAACATATTTCATAGACCTGATTTATATACCGGCGCGCCGCCGTCCTTAACGTCTGAAAGGCAAAAGGGACGGTGAGCGCCTTTTTGCGCCCCCCTGTCTCCGCCGATTTTTATAATTCTTCCCGTTTTTTCCGCTCTGCCGTTTTTTCACCCTTTGCACCCGTTTTTTCGGTATCGCCGCGCAAAAGAAGTGAATACACTGTGGTTAGGGCAAATGCCCGCTGACAATACTATCCGAAAGGCGGTACAGAAATGAGTCATAAATGTAAAGACAGCGCGCCGTCCTCCCGCCGCGGCGCCCCACAGACCGTGGTTGCCCTTGCGGGAAATCCCAACGTGGGCAAAAGCACGGTTTTCAACGCCCTGACAGGCATGAATCAGCACACGGGCAACTGGCCGGGAAAAACCGTGGCGGTAACTTCGGGCACATACGAAAGCAGGGAAAACAGCTACCGCCTTGTGGATATACCGGGTACATATTCGCTTCTGGCTCATTCCCGGGAAGAGGAAGTCGCCAGGGATTTCGTGTGCTTCGGCGGGTGCGACGCCGCAGTGGTGGTTTGCGACGCATCCTGCCTTGAGCGAAATATGAATCTGGTCTTGCAGGTAGCGGAGGCGGTGCCGCGGACGGTGGTATGCGTAAATCTTCTGGACGAAGCCCGCCGCCGCGGAATAAGCGTGGATCTTTCGGCTCTCAGCCGTCGGCTGGGACTTGCGGCGGTAGGCGCGGTAGCGAGAAAGAAAAAGACTCTGAACCGTCTTTGCGACACACTGGACGGCTGCGTCAAAAAGGAGGATGCTCTGCCTTTTCGCGTTCCGTACCCGAATGTTCTGGAGGAAGCTGTGGCGGCGGCAATTCCCTTTATAGAGACGCGGCTTGACGGCGGCAAAAAACATCCGGACGCACGCTGGGTGGCTTTGCGGCTTATAGAGGGAGACCCGACGCTTCTGCGTCAGCTTGACGGCAGTCTGGGCGGCGGATTTACAGACAGTGAGGCGGCGAAAGCCGCGGTTTTGGCAGCAAAGGCGGTGTTTGACGCCGCAGGAGTCGAAATAAACCGGGCGGGAGATATGATAGCCGCGTCCCTTGTGGCACTCAGCGAGGACATCTGTCGCGATGCAGTCAAAACGGAAAAAGGCACGCCGGGAGCCGCCTTTGACCGCCGACTCGACAAGGTGCTTACGGGCAGAATCGGCGCATATCCCATTATGCTCCTGCTGCTTTGCTTTATTTTCTGGCTTACTCTTGTAGGTGCAAATTACCCGTCGGAGGCGCTGTCCGCCTTGCTTATGAGCTTTCAGGATAAGCTGCACGGCTTTCTTATGCATACAGGGCTGTGGGAGGGGGCGTGCGACGCGCTGGTATACGGAGCGTACAGGGTGCTGGCGTGGGTGGTGTCGGTAATGTTGCCGCCTATGGCTATATTTTTCCCGCTGTTTACCCTGCTTGAGGACTTCGGCTATCTTCCCCGCATAGCGTTTAACCTTGACAAACCGTTCCGCCGCTGCCGTGCCTGCGGGAAGCAGGCGCTCACCATGTGCATGGGTTTCGGCTGCAATGCGGCGGGCGTTGTGGGGTGCCGCATAATCGACTCCCCCCGCGAGCGGCTCCTTGCAGTTCTCACCAACAATTTTGTTCCCTGCAACGGCCGTTTTCCCATGATGCTTACGGTGCTGACAGTATTTTTTGCCTACGGCTCCTCCGGTGCCTCCTCTTTTACGGCAGTGCTTCTTCTTTGCGCCGTGGTTCTGTGCGGAATAGGCGCCACCTTCGGGGTGACGGCGCTTTTGTCCCATACGGTGCTGAGAGGTCAGCCCTCGTCCTTTACCCTGGAGCTGCCGCCGTACCGGATACCTCAGGTGGGGCGGGTCATCGTCAGAAGCATTTTCGACCGTACTTTGTTCGTTCTGGGCAGAGCAGCAGCAGTTGCGGCTCCCGCAGGACTTATTATATGGCTGTGCGCCAACATAAATATAGGAGACGCAAGCATACTGTCGCATTTCTGCGATATTCTTGAACCGGTGGGCTCTTTAATGGGACTTGACGGCACCATACTGGCAGCGTTTATACTGGGGCTCCCCGCCAACGAAATAGTAGTGCCCATAATGCTTATGGCTTATCTTTCACAGGGTACTCTTGCGGATGTGAGCAGTATCGTACAGCTTCGGGAGATCCTGACGGCAAACGGCTGGACACCCGTAACCGCCGTCTGTATGCTTATATTCTCCCTGATGCACTGGCCCTGCTCCACTACAATTATTACAGTTTACCGCGAGACCCGCAGCGTAAAATGGACGCTTCTCTCCGCACTTATCCCCACCCTATGCGGCTTTGTCTGCTGCACCGCCGTAAACGGCGCCGCCACCCTGATAAACAGCCTGATACGGTAAAGAAAGTATGTGGGGCGCCGCCCCGCGCCCCGCGGGATATATACGGGGCTCCGCCCCGAACCCCAACCGCATACGGGGCGCTGCCCCGAACCCCGCTTAGAACCTTTTTTGAGAAAAAGGTTCTA
>CAMFEL010000069.1 GCA_945949385.1 uncultured Clostridia bacterium
CAGCGTCGCAGGGCAATTTTGAGCTTAATGTTTTCATGCCCGTGACCGCATACAATTTCCTGCAGTCCGCGCGCCTTTTGGCGGAGGCAATCGTGTCCTTCAACAACAACTGCGCAGCAGGAATTACGGCAAACAAGGACAAGATGTACCATAATTTGCATAATTCTCTTATGCTTGTAACGGCGCTCAATCCTTATATCGGATATGAGAACGCCGCAAAGACCGCAAAAAAAGCGTATAAGGATAATATATCGCTGAAGGAAGCCTGCGTAGAGCTGGGATTTCTTACGGCGGAAAAATTTGACGAGGTGTTCCACCCCGAGGAAATGGTCTGACGGGGCAAAACGGAGGTTGACGGTATAATGAAATTCAGTTATTATCCGGGCTGTACCCTGCGGACAAAGGCAAAGGAGCTTGACCGCTGGGCGCGCAGCAGCGCGCTGGCTCTGGGAGCCGAGCTTTGCGAGGTCGAGGACTGGCAGTGCTGCGGAGGCGTGTATGTAAGCGCCCGCGACGAGATCGCTACAAAGCTTTCAAGCGTGCGCGCACTTATGAGCGCCCGAGACAAGGGACAGCCTCTTGTAACGGTATGCTCCGCCTGCCACAATGTGATCAAGCAGACAAACCATGCCATGCAGACCGATAAAGAGTTTGCAGACAAGGTAAACCTGTATATGTCGCAGGACAAAGAAAAAAGAGAGCCCTATCACGGCGAGACTCAGGTGTATCACTATCTGGAGCTGCTACGAGATGTAATAGGCTTCGATAAAGTCAGAGAAGCGGTTAAAAATCCACTTACCGGCAAAAAGGTGGCGGCGTACTACGGCTGTCTGCTGCTGAGACCGGGCAGCGTCATGGGCTTTGACGATGTGGAAAATCCCCGTATAATGGAGGATTTTATCCGCGCTCTGGGCGCTGAGCCTGTCATATATCCCATGCGCAACGAGTGCTGCGGCGGCTATATGGCGACGGAGGATCCGGCGCTTGCGGCAAAGAAAAGCGGAGCTGTCAGCGAAAGCGCCGCGGGACACGGAGCGGATGTAATAGTCACCGCCTGCCCCCTTTGCAAATACAATCTCGTAAAGAACCAAAGTCCGGTTCCGGTAGTTTATTTTACGGAGCTGCTTGCAGAAGCTCTCGGTGTTAAGGAGGATACGCATGCAGAATAAAAAAAGTGAAAATCTGAAAGAGCAGGTGCTCCGCATGAGCGGAGTAAACCCGTCAAAATGTATGCGATGCGGCAAGTGCTCCGGCACATGCCCTTCGTACGATGAGATGGAATACCATCCTCACCAGTTTGTATATATGGTGGAAAACGGCGATATAGAAACGCTTATGAAGTCCGATTCGGTATATAAATGCCTTTCCTGCTTCGCCTGCGTGGACCGCTGCCCCAGAGGTGTGGAGCCCGCAAAGCTTGTGGAGGCGCTGAGACTTTGCGTTATCCGCCAAAAGGGCAAAAACCATATGACGGCGGACGATATTCCCGCAGTGCTTGATGATGAAATGCCTCAGCAGGCACTTGTCAGCGCCATGCGCAAGTATTCCAAGTAAGAAAGGAGAAACTGACAATGCAGAGAATCGGAGTATTTGTCTGTCACTGCGGTACAAATATCGCAGGTACGGTAGATGTTAAAGCCGTGGCAGAGGCTTTGAAAAACGAGCCCGGTGTCGTTTTCTCCACCGACTATCAGTATATGTGCTCACAGTCGGGGCAGAACATGATAAAGGAAGCGGTGGCGGAGCACCGTCTCACCGGCATAGTGGTGTGCTCCTGCTCCCCCCGTATGCACGAGGCTACCTTCCGCAAGACCGCTCAGGCGGCGGGTCTTAATCCCTATATGGTGGAGATAGCAAATATACGCGAGCAGTGCTCATGGGTACATAAGGATATGCCCATAGGTACAGAAAAGGCTGTTATACTTGCAAAGGCGGCAGTAGCCAAGGTAAATCTCAATGCGCCTCTTACCCCCGGCGAGTCTCCCGTTACAAAGAGAGCTCTTGTCATCGGCGGCGGCATTGCCGGCATACAGACCGCTCTGGATATTGCGGACGCGGGATTTCCGGTGGATATAGTTGAGACCAAGCCTACCATAGGCGGCAAAATGGCTCAGCTTGACAAGACCTTCCCCACTCTGGACTGCGCGGCGTGCATACTTACGCCGAAAATGGTGGATGTGGCGCAGAACGAAAAAATACGCATATTCTCCTATTCCGAGGTAACGGATGTCAAGGGCTTTGTAGGCAACTTTGACGTTACCATAAAGAGAAAGGCGAGATATGTCAAGGAGGATGTTTGTACCGGCTGCGGACTCTGCACCGAGAAATGTCCTCAGAAAAATGTGCCCAACGAATTCAACCTGGGTATGGACAACCGCCGCGCCATATATATTCCCTTCGCACAGGCAGTACCCAAGGTCGCAACCATAGACCCCAACTACTGCACCATGCTGAAAACCGGCAAATGCGGCGTATGCTCCAAGGTTTGTACCGCAGGCGCCATCGACTACAGCGCCAAGGACGAGTATATCGAGGAAAGGTACGGCGCCATCGTTGCGGCTACCGGCTTCAACCCCATCTCCATGGAGAAGTTTGACGAGTTTGCATATTCTCAGTCCAAGGATGTTATAACCTCCCTGGAGCTTGAGCGGCTTATGAACGCCGCAGGCCCCACGGGCGGCACGCTGCTCCGTCCCTCCGACGGCGAGCATCCCCATACCATCGTATTCGTACAGTGCGTGGGCTCCCGCTGCGCCGCCTGCGAGCAGAAGGGCAAGGAATACTGCTCCAAAATATGCTGTATGTATACGGCAAAGCATGCTATGCTCATCCGCGATAAGTACCCGGATACAGATGTGTATGTATTTTATATAGATGTGCGTACCCCCGGCAAGAACTTCGACGAGTTCTACCGCCGCGCCGTTGAGGAATACGGCGTGCACTACATAAAGGGCATGGTGGGAAAGGTTTCCCCCGAGGGCGGAAAGCTGAAGGTTCAGGCCTCCGATCTTATATACGGCAAACAGCTTCACATAGACGCAGACCTTGTAGTGCTTGCGGCGGCAATAGAGCCGGATAAATCCGCAAGAGGTCTTGCAACCATGCTTACCGCAAGTATGGACACCAACGATTTCTTCACTGAAGCACATCCCAAGCTCCGTCCCGTGGAAAGCCCCACGGCAGGCGTGTTCCTGTCCGGCACCTGCCAGGGACCCAAGGATATTCCGGAGACCGTGGCACAGGCGGGCGCCGCCGCTTCCAAGGTTATCGGACTTCTTGCAAAGGATAAGCTTTTGGGTAACCCCTGCGTGGCACATTCCGACGAAATGATGTGCAACGGCTGCTCCACATGCGAAAAGGTATGCCCTTACGGTGCCATTACCTATCAGGATAAGGAATTCAGAATGCCCGACAGAACGACAAAAGTACGCCGCATAGCCGTTGTAAACGAGGCTGTGTGCCAGGGCTGCGGCGCCTGCACGGTGGCTTGTATGTCGGGAGCTATGGATCTTCGCGGCTTCTCAAGCAAACAGATCATGGCGGAGGTAGACGCAATATGCAAGTAAATGAATACAAACCGCTTATAGTAGCCTTTTGCTGCAACTGGTGCTCCTACGCGGGCGCCGATCTGGCGGGCAATAACAGGCTTAATTACCCCGCGGATGTAAAGATAATCCGCGTGCCCTGCTCCTGCAGAGTAAACCCCATGTTCATCCTCCGCGCCTTTCAGCGCGGGGCTGACGGAGTGATAATCTGCGGCTGTCATCCGGGCGACTGCCATTATACCTCGGGCAACTATTACACCCGCCGCCGTATGGCGCTGCTGTTCTCCATGCTTGACTATCTGGGCATTGAGCGCGAGCGCACCAGAGTCGAGTGGGTCAGCGCCGCAGAGGGCGCAAAGTTTGCCGCTACCATGAAGGATTTCGCCGAAAAGGTCGCATCCCTCGGCGAGAATAAGAGATTGGAGGATTTGCGATGCAAGAAATAAAGCGCGAAGTTCTCGTAAATAAAGCTAAAGAGCTGCTTTCTGACGGCACCGTTGACAGAGTGCTGGGCTGGAAGCGCGGCGAATTCGACTACGATGTGACCCCCGGCGTGTTCCGCAGCGCGGAGGAGCTGGACAGCGGCTTCGTATGGGGCGACTTCTGCGGAGCGAATTTCTCAAAATATCTCGTAAAAGAGACGGCTAAAGGAGAGGGCAGGGTGCTCGTATTCCTGAAACCCTGCGACACATACAGCTTCAATCAGCTTCTGACGGAGCACCGGTTTGACCGTGAAAAGGTGTACGCGCTGGGCGTTCCCTGCAACGGTATGCTTGACATCTCCCGCATAAAAGAGAGCGCGGAGGGCATAGTGTCCGTCTGTGAAGAGGACGGCAAGGTAACGGCGGATACCCTCTACGACGGCAAAAAGACCTTTGACAGAGACGCGCTTCTGCCTGACAGATGCTCAAACTGCAAGTCCAAAAAGCATGTTGCCTACGACGAGCTTCTGGGCAGTGATGGCGAGGTGCTTGACTCAGGCCGCTTCGATGAAGTGGAAAAGCTTGAAAAAATGACTGCCGACGAGCGCTTTGCTTTCTGGCAGGGCGAGCTGTCCCGCTGCATCCGCTGCAACGCCTGCCGCGATGTATGCCCCGCTTGCACCTGCGAAAAATGCGTGTTTGACAACCCCGATTCCGGAGTTGAAAACAAAGCGGCGGCAGACTCCTTTGAAGAAAAAATGTTCCATATTATCCGCGCTTTCCATGTAGCCGGACGGTGTACGGACTGCGGCGAATGCTCAAGAGTTTGCCCCCAGCATATCCCCCTGCACCTGCTGAACCGTAAATTCATTAAGGATATTGATGAGTTCTACGGCGAGTATCAGGCGGGCGCCGAGGTAGGCAGCCGCGCTCCCGTTGTAAACTATACCACCGACGATATTGAGCCGTCTCAGGCTGTTGAAAGAGGTGAACAGAATGCGTAAAATATCCCTTGACAGGCTTGACGCTCTCTTCGCGGCAATATCAAAAGCGTACACTCTTTACATACCCACCGATACAAAGGCGGGAGCAAAATTTGAAAAGTGGCACGGCGAAGAAAGACTGTCCGACGCTCTGAACACCGTAAGAAGCCCCAAGGACTTCTTCTTCCCCCAGACGGAAAACCTGATGGATTTCAAGGTCGAGGGCAAAAATATCGAGGTTATCGACACAAGAAGCGAGTGCGGGGATTTCGCCGTGTTCGGCGTCCGCGCCTGCGATGTGAAAAGCTTCGATATTCTTGACAGAGTGTTCCTTTCCGACCCCGTTGACTCCTACTATAAGAACCGCCGCGAGCACGGCGTAATAATTTCTCTTGCCTGCACAAAGCCTGCGGAGACCTGCTTCTGCCATACCTTCGGCATAGACGCCGCAAGCCCCGAGGGCGATGTGGTCTGCCATAAGACAGAGGACGCTCTGTATATGGAGGCGCGCAGCGAAAAGGGAGAAAAGCTTATGAGCGCTGTTTCGGATATTACCGAGGACGCCGACAGCGCCGCCGTGGACGCACAGAAAAAGCTTATTGAAGATAGACTTGCAAAGCTTCCTCTGGCAGAGCTTTCCGCAGACGCTTTCGGCGACGGAAAGACCTCGGAATTCTTCAATGCGCCCGAGTGGAGCGAGCTGTCCGAGGCGTGTCTCGGCTGCGGCACCTGCACCTTCGTGTGCCCCACCTGCCAGTGCTACGACATTAAGGACTTCAATACAGGTCACGGCGTAAAGCGTTTCCGCTGCTGGGATTCCTGCATGTATTCCGACTTTACGAAAATGTCCGCGGGACAGCCCAGACTTACTCAGCTTGAAAGATTCCGTCAGCGCTTTATGCACAAGCTTGTATACTACCCCACCAACAATGACGGACTGTTTTCCTGCGTAGGCTGCGGCCGCTGCGTGGCAAAGTGCCCCATACACATGAATATAGTCAAGGTTATGAAAAAGTTAGGAGGCAGCAAAAATGGTTGACGAAAGGGAAGCGCTTATACCCAAGGTAGGCGTAGTTACCGATATACGCATCGACACTCCCGATGTAAAAACCTTCCGCGTAGTTACCCCCGACGGCAAAAAGGCGTTTGAACACAGACCCGGTCAGTGTGCCATGCTTTCCATACCCGGTGTGGGCGAGGCTATGTTTTCCATAACCTCCTCCCCCACAAACACGGAGTTTATGGAGTTTTCCATAAAGAAATGCGGCTGTGTTACCGAGTGGCTTCATTCCATGGAGGTCGGTCAGCAGATAACTATCAGAGGACCTTACGGCAGACCCTTTCCCGTTGATACGGAGTTTGCGGGGCACGATCTGCTGTTCATCGCCGGCGGTATAGGACTTGCGCCGCTGCGCTCCGTAATAAACTACTGCCGCCACTACCGCGACCGCTACGGAAAAATCGACATTGTTTACGGCTCCCGCAGTAAGCAGGATCTGGTGGATTATGACGAGATCATCAGCGAATGGAAAAATGACGACGGAATAAATGTCCACCTTACCATAGACCGCGAACAGCCCGAATGGGACGGTCATGTAGGCTTTGTTCCCAACTATGTCAAGGAGCTGGGCTTTACAAACGATAAGATCGCAGTGCTCTGCGGTCCTCCGGTAATGATCAAGTTTACGCTTTCCGGACTTCAGGAGCTGGGCTTTGACAAAACTCAGGTTTATACCACCATGGAGCTGCGCATGAAATGCGGCATCGGCAAGTGCGGCAGATGCAATATCGGCTCAAAATATGTCTGCAAGGACGGTCCCGTGTTCCGCTTCGACGAGATTGACGAGCTTCCGGACGAATATTGACAGGCAATCAGCATAAGGAGAACTTCATATGGAAAAGACGGTAAATATTTATCTGTTCGGCAAGCAGTACAGCGTACCGGAGGATCTGACCATAATGCGCGCCATGGAATACGCGGGCTATCAGCTTGTCCGCGGCTGCGGATGCCGTAACGGCTTCTGCGGCGCCTGCGCCACCATATACAGAATTAAGGGTGAGAGCGAGCTCAAATCCTGTCTTGCGTGCCAGACCAAGGTCGAGGAGGGTATGTATATTGCCACCCTGCCTTTCTTCCCCCTTGTAAAGCAGGTATACGACATTGAAAAAATAAGTCCCACACAGCAGATAATGATGCAGCTTTATCCCGAAATATACGCTTGTGTCGGCTGCAACGCCTGCACAAAGAGCTGTACTCAGGGACTAAATGTAATGCAGTATATAGCGTACGCTCAGCGCGGCGAGTTTGACAAGTGCGCCGAGGAGTCCTTTGACTGCGTAATGTGCGGAGTTTGCTCCTCCCGCTGTCCCGCAGGCATTTCCCATCCTCAGGTAGCAATGCTTGCACGCAGACTTAACGGCAAGTATCTTGCTCCCAAATCCCGGCATCTTGAGGACAGGGTGAAGGAGATAAAAGACGGTACATTTACACAGCTTATCGAAGAGCTTATGGGCAAGCCCATAGACGAGATAAAAGAGCTGTACAACAACAGAGACATAGAAAAGTAAGGGGGTCACGGTAATGTATTCGGAAAATTTCAGAGAATCACTTAAAGCGGTGGAAGCCGCCAGAGAAGCAAACATTGCCTATGAGCCCGCCCGTATGACGGCACAGGAAAAGGAAGACCTTCTCAGCGAATTTCATCCCGACTATAAAAAAAGCGAGTTTTCCACTTTGAAGATAGGCCCCAATAAGGGTGAGAGCGTGCCTCACGAGCTTTGCGAGGTACTTGAGGCGCACAGCAGGATTTCTCCCGACGATGTGGATCTCTCGGATATTAAGTACGATGTTGATGTGCTTATAATCGGCGGCGGCGGCGCAGGTGCGTCCGCGGCAATCGAGGCAGATAAGGCGGGAGCAAAGGTTATGATAGTGACCAAGCTCCGTATAGGCGACGCCAACACCATGATGGCGGAGGGCGGTATTCAGGCTGCCGACAAGCCTAACGATTCTCCCGCTATCCACTTTGTGGACGCTTTCGGCGGCGGACATTACGCAGCAAAGCGCGAGCTGCTTGCAAAGCTTGTGTGCGACGCACCCGAGGCTATTCAGTGGCTGAACGATCTGGGCGTGGAGTTTGACAAAGCGCCCGACGGCACTATGATCACCACTCACGGCGGCGGTACCTCCCGCAAGCGTATGCACGCCGCAAAGGACTATTCCGGCGCGGAGATCATGCGTACCCTGCGCGATGAGGTGCTCAACCGCGGTATTCCCGTAGTGGACTTTACCTCCGCAATTGAGCTTATTCTTGACGAAAGCGGCAAAGCGGCCGGTGCCGTGCTTATGAATATGGAGACCCATGAGCTTATGGTGGCCCGTGCAAAGACCGTCATCATCGCTACAGGCGGCGCAGGCCGTATGCACTATCAGGGTTTCCCCACCTCCAACCATTACGGCGCTACTGCCGACGGACTTGTACTGGGCTACCGCGTAGGCGCAAAGCTTTTGTACGCCGACACGCTTCAGTACCATCCCACGGGTGCGGCTTTCCCTCAGCAGATATTCGGCGCCCTTGTTACGGAAAAGGTGCGTTCTCTGGGCGCAAAGCTTGTCAACCGCGACGGCAAGGTGTTTATGCATCCCCTTGAGACCCGTGATGTGGCGGCGGCTTCCATAATCCGCGAGTGTACCGCCAGAGGCGAGGGAGTGGACACGGGACTGGGTCAGGCAGTGTGGCTTGATACTCCCATGATAGAGGCTATCGGCGGAGAGGGCACCATTGAAGCGCGTATTCCCGCCATGATGCGTATGTTTGCCGACTTCGGCATAGATATTCGCCGCGAGCCTATTCTTGTTTATCCCACCCTTCATTATCAGAACGGCGGACTTGACATCAATGTTGACGGTATGACCCCCAACGTAAAGAATCTTTTCGTTGCGGGAGAGGCCGTGGGAGGCATACACGGACGCAACCGTCTTATGGGCAACTCTCTTCTTGACATTATCGTGTTCGGAAGAAATGCCGGCATAAACGCCGCCGCCCTTTCCAAGGAAACCACGGTAGGAAAGCTCACTCTTGAACATGTTGACGCTTACGAAGAGGAGATAAAGAGGGCGGGACTTAACCCGACAACCGTATCCCCGAAGCTTTTGCCGGATTATACACGCAGAAAGCAGGAATCAAAGCTATGACATATATCGGCGGAGTACTGGGCTCCTTAATGACCACTTTGTTTTTCGTCTTTCTTATTGCCGCTGTGGGATATCTTATCGGCGGTATTGAGATCAAGGGCATATCCCTCGGCACCGCGGGAGTGCTTCTTACGGCGTTGGTATTCGGAATTATCGCTCACTATGTGGGAAGCTTTACAATAGGCGGGCATGAGATAGTTCTTTACAACACGGAAACGGTAAAGCCGCTGTTCGGTATGATATCCAACATAGGTACGGCGCTGTTTGTAACGGCCATAGGACTTATAGCCGGGCCGAAATTTTTCAGGAGCTTTAATAAAAAATTCCTCTCATATATTCTTATGGGAGTAGCCATCATCGCTACAGGATTTGTAATGATGGTCGTTGCCGTTAAGGCGTTTAATATTGAGCCCGCCATGGCGTCGGGACTGCTTACGGGTGCGCTTACAAGCACTCCCGGTCTGTCGGCTGCCAAGGAAGCCGTGGGCTCGGATGCGGAAGCACTTGTAACGGCGGGCTACGGTATTGCATATCTGTTCGGCGTGTTCGGAGTAGTGCTGTTTGTTCAGATAATGCCCCGTATCCTCCGTGTGGATATTGCAAAGGAAAGGGAAAACTTCGTAGCGGCAAATACGCTGGAAATAAAGCCCTTCACCGCAAAGGTAAAACGGATGGATCCTTTGAACTTCTTTGCTTTTGTGTTTACCGTAGCTTTCGGAATGATACTGGGCAGCATAAAGATTCCGGGTATTAACTTTTCTCTCGGCACCTCCGGCGGAACCCTTATAGCAGGTCTTATAGTCGGCCATTTCGGCCATATCGGAAAAATAGATATGCGCTTTGACAAAGAGATGCTGAATATTTTCAGAGAACTGGGACTTATGCTTTTCCTTATAGGAGCAGGCGTTCCCGCCGGCGTGAATTTTGTCAACAGCGTTGAGCCGATATACTTCCTTGTTGGTATAGTTATGACGCTGGTGCCTATGATCATCGGATTTATACTTGCCAAGTATGTATTTAAGCTCAGTATTTTCAACAACCTCGGTTCCATTACCGGAGGTATGACTTCTACCCCCGCTCTGGGCACCCTGATTTCCGTTGCGGGCACGGACGAGGTCGCGGCGGCATACGCTTCCACCTATCCCATAGCCCTGGTGCTCATAGTGCTTGCCGTAAAACTGGTGGTACTGCTGTAAAAGCGAACGGATTATATGCGGGGCGCTGCCCCGCACCCCTGTGGGTATATGCGAGGCTCCGCCCCGCACCCCTGTGGGTATATACGGGGCTTCGCCCCGAACCCCGACCACGAACGGGGCTCCGCCCCGTGCCCCGGTCAAGCATATGCGAGGCTCTGCCTCGCGCTCCGCTTAGAACCTTTTTT
>CAMFEL010000070.1 GCA_945949385.1 uncultured Clostridia bacterium
CGTGGAGCGACAGAAAAAGCACAGAAGAGAGCTTGCTTTCTTCTGTGCTTTTTCCAGCTCGCCGCTTGCGCGGCACCCCTGCGGGAACTATTCTATATTTCCTTGCCCTAATTAAAAGTTTTTTGGAGTCCTTAGAACCTTTTTCTCAAAAAAGGTTCTAAGCGGGGCGCGAGGCTGTGTCCTGTACAAAAACACATAGAAAATCTGCCGAAGGGAGACCCTCCGGCAGATTTAATGTCATAAACCGACAGATTATTTAGTTACTCTTCTCTTTCTGACAGTGATGATCACAGCGCATCCGAGAGTTGCAACAACTGCTGCAAGCACGATGAATGCGATTCCGTCACCGGTGGTGACAGTATATCTGTAAGAGTCAGTCAGAGATTTAACGATGTCGCCGATAGCAGCATTGTCATCGGTAGCATTGAGAACGATTTCGAAGTAAGTGTCACCGGTCTTAAGTCCCTTAACGAAGTCAAAGTTCTTAATGGTGATAACATACTCGCCGTCCGCCGTATTCTCTACGGTATAGGTGCCCTCTTCGAGACCCTTTACGGAGTCGAAAGCAGCCTTTGCGGTGTCAAACTTAAGAGTGAAGGAAAGCTGAATAGCGGTCAGATATTCGTCCTTTACGGGAACGGGAATAAACCACTTGCCGTCCTTCTTGTAAGCACCGTCGAGCTTGAGCTCGCCGCCGCCGGTCTCTTCGGTGATGATAGGAGCGCCGCCGCCGCCGGAGTTCTCATTGGCTTCGTCGATTTTTGCATTGGTAGCAAAGTTGTATATACGGACGTTATCGTACATAACCTGAGTGTTCATCTGTCTGAAGATCATCAGGGTGCCCTTTTCAAGAGCTTCGCCGGAGTAGTAGAAGTATCTCCATTTGGTGTTGAATATCATTCTACCCCAAGGATTGTCTGCATTGTCGGCGTCGGTAGACAGATCGTCGATCCACAGACGTGCGGTACAGGACTCGTTATCGAACTGGAAGCGCCAGGTGTACCAGTTGTCCTTCTTGAGATCGTAGTCAGCGCTTGCGATGATCTCGGGAGCATTGGAATCGGCACCGGTGTTGTTTACGATACGGAACTGTCTGTCATTGAAGAAGTATCCGCAGCGGAAAGAGATATTGTCCGAGCCGCCGAACCAGTTGTAAAGTGCTGAAGAATAAGCGTCAACATTTACCTCGGTTCCGGTGTAGCAAATATCGAACTGGAAGGTATAGTTGGTGGGAACGGACACACTGATATCGCCGTCACGGGTGTCTATGTAGGTCTGTACCGGATCGGTGAAACGGTAGTCAAGCACATTTCCGTGATCTCCGCCTATGTTGGAGATTTTTCCGTTGTACTCGGGAGCGCCCCATACAGACAGGTCTGCGGGATTATCGTAAGTAAGAACCGAAAGCTGTTCATAGCTTTTCTTGGTCTCCTTATAGGTATCGCCTGCCAAGTAGTCATAGTATACGTTCTGAGGATCGCGGTTAGCGGTGCTGAACTTAGCGTCAAGCAGGCTGGTGGGATCGTAGGTGGTGTGATTGCCAGCAGGAGTAACGGACTCCTCAACAAGAGTAACGGAGTTGGAACCGGTACAGGTCTTAGCGCCCTCTTCCTGCTGAGCATTACAGATACCGGAGCCCCATGTCATAAATGCATCCCACTGAGCGTCGGGATTGGAGCCGTCGTCAAGAACTGCAACGGACATACCGAGAGTTCTGCCGATACCGCCGGTAACATTGGCGCGGGGGTTGTAGGCACTGTAATCAAGAGAAGTGATAAGTTCATTTCTGTTCTTTAAGCCGACATAAGCCCAGGGAATAGCAACCTCATAGGTAGTAATGCCGCTGGAGGTATCGCTGGAATATGAGGAACCTGCGGGAGCAACAACAGCCTTTGCAGTTCCGAGGGGGTTTTTGGAGAAGCTGGTCATACCCTTGTTGGAGGTGTTTTCCCAAGCCTCGGTAAAGCCGCCTGCGATTTCAACATAACCGAACAGGAAGTCGGGAACGGTCTTATCGCTGGACCAGGGCTTCTGCAGATCAGCGGTAACATAGAATTCCTTACCCTGAACAGCGCCGTTAGGACCTGCGGGGTCGACACGGGTCTGGAGAGCGTCTCCGTTCCAAGTATCGGTAGTACCGTTCTTAAGGCTGTGTCAGTCGGGATCGTAGTTCTTCAGACCTATGTAGAAATAGTTCTGATCCCATCTGAGCCACAGATAGTAGTACCAACCGTTGTAGTCGGCTCTTTCACCGGTTCTCCAGTAAAGGAAGCACTTGTAGGGTGATTCGCCGTCTTTTGTCTCACAGTCGGTTGCCTCTACCATTACGGTATACTCGCCCCACTCAGCATCGGAAATATATCCGTCAATGGTAGGAGCGGCGGCAAAATATTTAGCTTCAACATAGTCAATGTTTACAGCCCCTGCTGCACTTGTCGGGATTGCAAAAATCAGCGCGGAAGCGAGCATTGCAATAACGAGGACAAGTGAAATTGATTTTCTCATTGCGAAAACCTCCATAATATTTTTGTTGCCTCAAAACAAACGGCAACTTTACATTGTCATTATATATTTCCGTTACCTGTTTGTCAATAGAATGATAAAAAAGTTCATTATTTAATAACATATTTTTTCGTCCGAATAACCATATTTATCCAACTTGGGCGCAGTTTTTCGTCAAAACGGAAAAAGTACCGCGGAAAACTCCGCGGTACCGGTTTATTCGTCTTCCTTTACAGCGGCGTGTTTTCCGCAGGCGGGGCAGATAATCTCGGCAGGGTCAAGGCTTTCGTCGTAGCAAATGGTGTCTTTGCAGTTTTCGCACATCATACACCGCATGCCTTCGGCGTCAACATCGAAAACGTCTCCGTCCTCACCGTCACCGCAGCCGCTGCAGCCCTCGCATACACCGTCGCAGCCGTCCCCGTCCCCGTCTTCGTCCTCGTCATACTCGCCGTATTCCCAAATGTCATCGTCATCATCGTCATAATCGTCATCGTCGGGGCACACGCCGTCGTCAAAAACATATTCCTCAAGCTCGCCCAGATCCTGATCAAGCTCGTCCACATAGTCCTGAAGCTCCCCGGTCTCTCCGTCCAGAGTCTCAACAGCGGAAGCTATTTCGGCAACCAGATCTATAAGCTCGCCTATAAGCTTGCCCTCCGGCTTTTCCCTGTCAAGCTTCAGCCCGTCTGCAAGCCCCTTAAGATACGCGCTTTTCTCGCCTATGGTCATAATTATCCGTCCTTTATGCTCTTTCCAGATACTCGCCGGTTCTGGTGTCTATGCGGATACGCTCGCCCTGATTGATAAACAGAGGAACACGCACAACCGCGCCGGTCTCAACGGTAGCGTTCTTGGTGGTACCGGTAGCGGTATCACCCTTAACACCGGGTTCTGCGTCAATGATCTCAAGCTCTACGAACATGGGAGGCTCCACGGAGAACACATTGCCCTTATAGGACTTAATGGTGCAGATCATTTCCTCCTTGACATACTTGAAGTTCTCGGACAGCTTGTCGGCGTTCAGCGGGATCTGCTCATAGCTTTCCATATCCATGAAATAATACAGATCGCCGTCGCTGTAAAGATACTGCATATCCTTGCGGTCAATGCGGGCATCCTCAAACTTGTCCGTGGGGGAGAAGGTTTTCTCAACCACAGCGCCGGTTATAACGTTTCTGAGCTTGGTGCGTACAAAAGCGGCGCCCTTACCCGGCTTAACGTGCTGAAACTCGATGACCTGCATTACCTGACCGTCCATATCGAACGTAATTCCGTTTTTGAAATCTCCTGCTACTACCATAATTCGGTTATCCCCAAAGGGATAGCTCCTTTCACAAAATAATAAAATGCTACGGATATTTTAATATATAAATGCCCGTTTTGCAATAGCTTCCCGCGATTTTTTAGCAAAAACCTTAAAAATCATATCTCAATAAGCTCTTTCGGGCACTTTGTGAGGTTTACGGCACCGCCCTTTGTGATATACACCATATCCTCAATACGGCAGCCGTACTTACCTTCCAGGTAAATACCGGGCTCCACGGTAACCACATGACCGGCTTTCAGCCTTCCGTCACCGGCGGCAGAGGAAAGAGTGGGAGCCTCGTGGATTTCAAGACCCACGCCGTGACCGAGAGAGTGACCGAACGCGCCCTTGTATTCGGGGCAGGCGTCGATGATGTCGCGGGCGATCCTGTCCATTTTGTAAAGAGACTCGCCCTCTCCGATAACATCAAGCACGGCGCACTGAGCCTCCAGCACCTTGCTGTACAGACGCTTCATAGCCTCGTCTGCCTTGCCTATAACTACGGTGCGGGTCATATCGGAATGATACCCGCCTATCATGGCGCCGAAATCAAAGGTCATAAAGCCCTTTTCGATCTTCACGTTTCTCGGAACGCCGTGAGGCGAGGAGGAATTGGTACCGCTGACGGCAATAGTTTCAAAGCTTATGCCCTCGCTGCCGTTTTTCTTCATCAGAAACTCAAGCTGCGCCGCAAGAAAGGTCTCCGTGCAGTCGTAGGTAATAAGGGGCAGAAGCTCCTCAAAGGATTTCTCCGCAATTCTCTGCGCACGGACGATACAGTCCACCTCTTCCTCGTCTTTCAATATACGCAGGTCGGTGAAAATATCTCCGCAGGGCACAAGCTCGCAGCAGTCCACGGCTTTTTTGAAGCTCTCAAGCTCACGGCAGGTAAGGCTCTCGTCTTCATATGCAAGAACACGGCAGCCCGACGCAGCAAGCGCCTCGCGCACCCACTGACCTACCCTTACCTGCGGCATGACGACCTCAAAATCGGCGGAGTCTATCTCGCGCTTTGCAGCCTCAATATATCTGAAATCCTGAAGCGCATATGCCGCGTCTGCGGTTATGAGCAGCGTGCCGTCGGGGTTGTTGAAGCCGCACATATACAAATGGTTTTCGCTTTTTGTCACAAGCACGGCGTCAAAGCCCTTTTCCTTCATAAGACCGCGCAGAGCGGCAAGTCTCTTTGACATTACAAATACCTTCTTCCTATTATTTATATTATTATATAGTTTATCATAAAAACGCCGATGGATCACCGGGTGAGCTCACTCCCCGTGAAGCCGCCCGTATTTTTTCATATAGGGGATCTCAAGCAATCGTTTGAACCTGAAAAATAAAGTCTTTTTGTCTTTTATGGGGGGTACAATGACCGAGGGAATTCCGAAGCGCTTGCCCGCGGCGCAGTCTGTCAGAAGCTGATCTCCCAAAAGCAAAGCCTTGCTTTTGTCAATACCCAGAGCATCCACCG
The DNA here is from genome assembly GCA_945949385.1 of uncultured Clostridia bacterium. Classification (GTDB taxonomy): domain Bacteria; phylum Bacillota; class Clostridia; order Oscillospirales; family CAG-272; genus Avispirillum. The sequence goes on from CAMFEL010000070.1 coordinate 5,283, forward strand.
CCGCCTCAAGTCCTTTGACGGACGGCTTTCCCGCCTTGGCATAGTGAAAGCAGCCCGTGCCTTTGCAAAAAAGCTCAACTCTTTCGGCATTATTATTTGAAACAAATGCCACCTCAACGCCGCCGCGCCGCATTTTCTCTATCCATTCGAGAACCCTCTCCGGCGGGGTCGGGTCGTCGTAGGTCGCCACCGTGTTGTCAATATCGCTGAGTATTGCCTCGGCGCCCATTTTGCGCACGGTCTCCGGCGTCAGAAGCTCATAGCTTTCAAGCACCAGATCGGGTATAAGCAGTCTTTCAAATATCACATCTGCCTCCGAAATTTTTCGTACTTCGTGTATTTTAGCACATATGAGCGGAAAATGCAACTTCTCCGACGTTTGTTTTTTCTTTTCAAGTCAAAACCGCCGGCAAATCCGGTGGTCCCCGCTGCGGCTGTAAGCCGCTGCCTGCGGCGGGGCTAACCGTCGGCAAAAGCCTCTTTTGAGGCGCCCGTTTAGCAGGCGGTTTTCGAAAGACCAAAAATCGGCTTTTTCGCAGGCAATAGCGCGTATCATTTTCAAATTGTTAATAATATGCGCTATAAAATGAAATACATTTCAAGTAAAATACATTTGACCTAAATATAAACGCCGTACCGGAGGTATATTATGCGTTTCATAGACAAGCTTCGCTCCTTTTTCTACGGGCGTTACGGCATAGACGGGCTGTACTACGCCCTGATGTGTGTTTTTCTCGTTTTGTGGATAGCAAGGCTGTTCACGGCAAATACGGTTGTTTCCGTAATACTCCTTGTTTTGCAGCTTGCAGCGGTTGGCTGGATGTTTTTCCGCTGTTTTTCCAAAAACATCTATGCAAGACGGCGCGAAAACGAGTTTTTCAAAAAGATATTCAGAAGTATAAAAAACTTTTTCGTACTGCAGAAAAACCGTATAAGAGACCGCAAGGATTACAGATACAGAAAATGCCCCCATTGCAAGGCAATGCTGCGCCTGCCCAAAAGAGAGGGGACACACACGGTGAAATGTCCCCGATGCTCAAAGAGATTTGAGGTAAAAGTTTGAAAGTAAAGAGAGCGTATATCGCACATGAGCTGTTTCAAATCCAAGTTGTGTCTTGCCGCCATAAAGGACGGCGGCAGGCTGCAAAGCCTTATTGCTTTGCAAAACCGTCACAAATCAACGAAAGGCATGGTCTGAATATGACAGAAACAAATACGGAAAAGGACATCGAAAGCCCATGTATATTTCTTGAGTCCCTTGCGGAGCTTCTGCGGCTGAAAACCAACGCGGAACGCGCCATATATCCCGTGGCTCAGAAATACGGCCTCACCCCTGTGCAGGCCATAATCCTGCATCTCATTTACGAAAGCGAAACCCCTACGGTCAGCACGGTTTTCCGAACCCTGGACCTTAACCAGGGAAACGTGTCCTCCACCTGCAAAAAGCTGGAGAGCGCAGGCTATATAAGCCGCAGGAGATGCGAGAACGACGAAAGGCGGGTGGTGCTGACGCTGACCGAAAAAGGGCTTGGCGCCGTCTCCGGAATAGGCAGCGAGGTAGCAATGCGTTACCCGTTTTTCAAAACGGTGTACGAGGAGGACGCCTCTCTTGCCAAAGAATGCGTGGCTGCCTTCAGAGCTCTTGCGGCAAAGCTTAATCAAATGATTCTGGACTGTGAAGGAAGTGATTCAAATGCTTGAACTGAAAGACATAAAAAAATCATACAAAGCGGGGGACACGGTCACAGCCGCCCTTGACGGCGTAAGCCTTGCCTTCGGAAAATGTGAATTTGTGGCGATCCTCGGCACCAGCGGCAGCGGCAAGACCACCCTGCTTAATGTTATCGGCGGACTTGACCGCTACGACAGCGGCGACCTTATTATTAACGGCACCTCCACAAAGCTGTACCGCAGCAGGGACTGGGATACATACAGAAACCATTCCGTAGGCTTCGTCTTCCAGAGCTATAACCTGATACCTCACCAGAGCGTCCTCTCAAACGTGGAGCTTGCCCTTACCCTTTCCGGAGTGCCCAAGGCACGTCGCAGGCAAAGAGCAAAGGAAGCTCTTGAAAAAGTGGGACTCGGAGATCAGCTTAAGAAAAAGCCCTCCCAGATGTCAGGCGGTCAGATGCAGCGCGTAGCAATCGCCCGCGCCCTTGTGAACGACCCGGATATTCTTCTTGCGGACGAGCCCACAGGCGCCCTTGACACCGCCACCAGCGTGCAGATAATGGAGCTTCTGCGGGAAATCGCAAAGACACGCCTTGTAATTATGGTAACTCACAATCCGGAGCTTGCCAAGACCTATGCTACCAGGATAGTGCGTCTCAGCGACGGAAAAGTAATCTCCGACGAAAAGAACATTCCCACCTGTCCCGCACAAACCGACCCGGACGCCGATAAAGCAAATGCAAAAAAAGCGGAAGCCGTACCGGCAATAAGTGAGGAAAAAAAGGACGAAAAAAAGAAAGAGGGGCGCCGGCGCACCTCCATGTCGTTTTTCACGGCGCTTTCTCTTTCCCTCAATAACCTGATGACCAAAAAAGCCCGCACCGTTCTCACATCTTTTGCAGGCTCCATAGGCATTATCGGCATAGCGCTCATACTTGCCATTTCCAGCGGCATACAGGCGTATATAGACAAGGTGCAGGAGGATACACTTTCCGGCTACCCCGTTTCCATAACGGAAGAGGTGGTGGATATGGACGAAATACTTTCCTCTGTTGCGGGCAGGCATGAGCCCGGAGATCACGGCACAGATAAAGTATACGAGTCCGCTCAGCTTACGGAAATGTTCGATTCTCTCAGCAATGTGGAAGCGGGCACCAACAATCTCAAAGCTTTCAAAACTTTCCTTGACGGCTGCGAGGAGCTTGACGAATACGCCACCGCCGTTCAGTATTCGTACGGTACGGAGCTGCTGATATACGCCTGCGGCGAGGACGGCGAGCTTCTGAAAATAAACCCCTCCACCGTCATAGACGCCATGTATGAGGCTATGGGCGTATCCGTATCCTACGAGGACAACTCCATTTCCTCCATGGCAATGGAAAATATGTCGGGCAATATGTCCGTATGGTCGGAAATAATGCCCGATAAAGACGGAAACGGTATTAACGACCTTGTAAAAGAGCAGTACGACATTGTGTCGGGAAGCTGGCCCGAAAGCTATGACCAGGTCGTTCTCGTGATCGATGAAAACAACGAAATAAGCGATGTTTACCTGTACTCGCTGGGACTTAAAGACCAAAGCGAGATTTCCGACCTGCTCGGCGGAAAGAATGACAGCGAGGAGGAAAAGGAAAAAGAAACAGTAAGCTTTGAATACGGCGAGCTTGTGGGCAAAAAGTTTTACGCCGTGCTGAATGCAGACAAATACGCGGATACGGACGGCGACGGCGTGTGGACGGATATGTCCGACAATGAGGATTATATGAAAATGGCCGCCCAGTCCGGCATAAAGCTTACGGTCAGCGGCATAGTAAGACCCAATCCCGACGCTACCGGCACCTCCATAAGAGGCGCCATAGGCTACACGGCAGCTCTGACAAAGCAGCTTATAAGCCAAACCGACGAAGCTGAAATAGTCCGTCAGCAAAAAGCGGACGAAACCGTGGATGTGTTTACGGGACTTCCCTTCAAGAACGGCTCGGAGGAGCCCACCTCAGAGGAAAAAGCCGGTAATTTCAAGGAATATGTTGCCTCTCTTGACACGGCGGCAGCCGCAGAGCTGTATACCGAAATTGCGGGAGAAATACCGGAGGATACGCTGAGTACCTATGTAAACGAGGCGATGCAGAAGTATCCCGACAGAGCCGCGATGGAAAAAGCTGTTGTCGACGCCTATGCTCAGTCCTCGGGGGCGTCCGAGGATATGATACGGGGATATATCAGCGATATGTCCGACGGGGAGCTTGAAGAAGCGATCCGCAAGGCTCTGTCCGAGCAGGTGTCCCAAAGCTACGCCGAAAATGTAAAGGCTCAGCTTGCAGCCACTCCCGCCCAAACGAAAGCAGCACTTCTGAAAAATACAGTCGGGACGGCGGATACGGACGCTCTTGCGGCATATTGCGATAAGTATATGCCCTCCGCATACTCCGACTCCACATACAAAGACAATATGAAAAAGCTGGGAAGCGTGGATATAGACAGCCCCTCTGCCGTCAATATCTACGCCGTGAGCTTTGAAGCAAAGGACAGTATTGCCGATATCATATCCCGGTATAACGACGGAGTGCCCGAGGAGGATCAGATAACCTATACCGATTATGTGGCAATACTTATGTCCTCCATTACCACCGTGATCAACGCCATATCCTATGTGCTTATAGCCTTCGTTTCCATTTCCCTTGTGGTATCCTCCATAATGATAGGAATAATCACATATATTTCCGTGCTTGAACGCACAAGAGAAATAGGCATACTGCGCGCAATCGGCGCGTCCCGCAAGGATGTAACCAGAGTGTTCAACGCAGAAACACTTATAGTGGGACTGTGCGCGGGACTTCTGGGAATAGGACTTACGGAGCTTCTGTGCATACCCATAAATATTATAATCAAGCATCTGACGGATATTTCAAATGTGGCGGCACTGCCGTGGCAGGGCGGAGTGATACTGGTGGCTATCAGCGTGCTCCTCACCATGATAGCGGGACTGCTCCCTTCACTGCTTGCGGCGAGGAAGGATCCCGTAGTGGCACTGAGAAGCGAATAATTGCAGAAATGCAATTATTCGCCGCGGCTTCCGTTTTAGGTCCGATTGTTTGCTTGCAGCGCTTTTGAATGAGAATGAATGAATGAATGAATGAATGAATGAATGAAGATTTTGCAGATTTGCGGCAGATTACTGCCCCGGATTTTCCGAGATAATCCTATCGGGATATTCCGAGATAATCCTACCGGGATTTTCCGAGATAAACTCAATTTGATTTTTCTCCCCGTTTTGCTCAAAAAGACCGCACCGGAGCGTTTCGGAAATTCCGTCGACAAAAAAAGACACGCATTTTGAGCGATTTTTGCCCGTTTTTGCCCGTTTTTCGCCCTGCAATTTTTCGGGAATTTTGTCGATAAATTCATAAACATTCAAAATCAATGAATAAGTATACAAATTCAGACTCAATTGTTAGCTTACAGAAATGAAGTTAGAAGACTTCGAAGGGACTGCTGTCCCGTCAGCAGTCCCTCCGAGCCACCCTGCACGGCAAA
>CAMFEL010000071.1 GCA_945949385.1 uncultured Clostridia bacterium
ACTTCATTTCTGTAAGCTAATAATCAAAGCTGAATTCTCAAAAACACTGTAAGTTCCGCAAAACTTGCCTTCTGCGGGCATCTCCAAGTCTGCTGTTGACACGCTCCGAAGCGTTGCTTCGCTCTTTTCTTCAGCCGGTGGGGAGGGCTCTGCGGGGCTACCGGCGGTGGTTGAACCGGCGCATTATAAAATTGCAATAGCATAGATTTACCGCTTAGCGGGTTATCGGTGCGGTCTTTCTGTTTCCCCGTTCTGTTTTGATTTTTTGTTCTTTTCGTTTTTCACGCGCTTTTCGGGCTTTCCACTTTTTGACTCGTCTATCTGGCGGTACAGATCTGACAGGGCATCCGACAGAGAACCCACCTCGTCAATAAGTCCGCATTCCACCGCTTCCCTGCCGTCAATAAGAGAGCCGATGTCAGTTGCTATCTGATCGGTGCGCATAAGCATTTCCCGAAACTTTTCCTCGGAGACGGAGCTGTGGTCGGTGATGAATTTAATTATTCTGTCCTGCATCCGCTCGAAATAGTAGTAGGTCTGGGGAACACCAAGCACCAGCCCGTTCATACGCACCGGGTGGATCGTCATGGTGGCGGAGGGTACTATAAAGGATTTTTTGGTACATACCGCAAGGGGCACGCCGATGGAATGGCCTCCTCCCAGCACCAGGGAGGCAGTAGGTTTTTTCATGCCCGCCACCAGCTCTGCCAGGGCAAGTCCCGCTTCCACATCGCCGCCCATGGTGTTAAGCACCAAAAGCATTCCGTCAACCTGATCCGACTGCTCCACGGATACAATCAGCGGTATAAGATGCTCGTATTTTGTGGCTTTCTGCCCGTCTCCCAGACAGTAGTGCCCCTCAATCTGCCCTATGACCGTCAGGCAGTGGATGACGCGGCCGTCCTCTCCCGCCACCACGCCGCCGCTTTTCAGTATGGTATCAAGCTCTTCGTTTGAGGCGTCCGGCACCGGAGACTCCGATGTGTTTTCAGTATTATCGCTCACAGAAATTCCTCCATTTTACGGTTATTGCGCCGTTCTCCGTCGATTATCTGCTCGCACAGTCCTACGGCTTTCCTGTCGCAGCCATCGGCGCTGCGGCGTGCTTCTTCAAGCTTTTGGATACCCATTTCGGAGCCTTTTATAAACATCTCGGCAATATGGGACGAGGTGGAGTCTATCATAGTGTTGACGGCAATTCCCGCCTTGGATGCCAGCTTTTCGCCGATTCCCGGCTCCTTGGGCGTCCAACCTCTTTCGTGCATCATGGCAGATATCTGCTCCGAGTAGGAGCTGAACTGCTCAAGCCGCGCCGTCAGCTCGCTGAGCATAAACTTATCCTCCACCTTAGGTATGACGCCGACGATGTTTTCACATCCCATTTTTACGTTTTTGTACATTTCTTCAAGCAGAGCTTTGGTGGGGTCGTTTGTGTTTGTGTTCATTTTGCGTTTGTAATTCCTTTCGAAAGATCTGTTTATCGTTTCGGTGACACGGGTCAGTATGCATTTCTGCCGTAAACCGCCGCGCAGCCAAGCTGAGCCTCTATTCGCAAAAGACGGTTGTATTTCGCCACACGCTCGCTTCGGCAGGGGGCGCCGCATTTGATATACCCTGCGTTCATGCCCACCGCTATATCGGCAATGGTGGTGTCCTCGGTCTCTCCGCTGCGGTGGGAAACCACTGTTCTGAAGCCGTTTTCCCGGGCAAGCCGCATGACCTCAAGAGTTTCGGAAAGAGTGCCTATCTGATTGGGCTTTATGAGTATGGCGTTGGCGTAGCCCTCTGCAATTCCGCGCTTCAGCCGCTGTGTGTTTGTGACGAACAGATCGTCTCCCACAAGAGCGAGGCGCTGCCCGAGACGGTCGGTCAGAAGCTTCCACCCCTCTGTGTCGTCCTGATCCATGCCGTCCTCAAGGGAGGCTATGGGGTATTTTTCGCAAAGGGATGCCCACATTTCGCAAAGCTCTCCGGCATCGGCAACTTTGCCCGATTTGGGCATAATATATTTTCCCTCCGAGTACCATTCTCCCGCCGCGGCGTCAAGGGCGACGGTGACGCGATCGGTGTCGTAGCCCGCATATTCAATGGCGCGGATAAGATAGTCCAGCGCCTCCTCCTCGCTTTCAAGGTCGGGAGCGTAGCCGCCCTCGTCTCCCACGCCGACGCTTTTTTTGTCTGCTGACAGAAGCTTTCCCAGGGCGTGATATATCTCGCTGCCCGCCCTCAGCGCCTCGGAAAAGCTGTCAAAGCCCTCGGGCATAATCATAAATTCCTGAATGTCAAGATTGTTTGAGGCATGGGCGCCGCCGTTTATAACATTCATCATAGGTACCGGCATACGGCAGGCGTTAATGCCTCCTATATATCTGTAAAGGGGCAGGCGCATTGCCTGCGTTGCAGCTTTTGCGGCGGCAAGGGACACCGCCAGCATCGCATTTGCTCCAAGCTCCGATTTATCGCGTTTGCCGTCAAGGCAAATAAGCTTTGTGTCAATATTATGCTGGCATAGCTGACAGCCCGCAAGAACGGAAGAGATTATTGCGTTTATATTTTCCACCGCGCACAAAACGCCCCGTCCGCCGTAGCGCTCCGTGTCTCCGTCGCGTATTTCCAGCGCCTCGTGCACACCTGTGGAGGCGCCTGAGGGAACGGCGGCAAAAGCGCCGCTGCCGTCCTCAAGCATTACCGCCGCTTCCACGGTGGGGTTGCCTCTCGAATCAAGTATCTCCTGTGCGCATATTTGTTTTATTTTCGGATACATTGCCATTTTTCGGGCTCCTTTCGGCATAGATAGTTATGCTGCCATTATTATCTGCCGAAAACCGCGGCTTATTCCGCATTTGTTTGCGAGCCTGTCTTTTTGTCAGATCTGCCGTCGCAGCTCCGTCTTGCAAAAAAACTTGGGCGGCGCAAAAAAATCGGCCCTTTAAGTTGACAAAAATAATATCCGGCGTTATAATATAAAGTAAATAAAATCGGCGTGGTATGGCATATTGCCTCCGTGCCGGAAAGAGAGCGGTATGGCAAACAGTATGACCGCCTTCGGCAGAGCGAGAACGCTGAGCGCCGACGGCTCAAAGGATATAACCGCGGAGATCAAAAGCGTAAACTCCAGATACCTTGACTGCACGGTAAAGCTTGCGCGTATTTATTCCTTTTTGGAGGAAAAAATAAAGGCATACCTTACGGAAAAGGGAATTACCCGCGGAAAAGTTGAGGTTTACATCGGCGTTGACGTGCTGGAGCAGAGGGGCATTGAGTGCGCTCTTGACAGCGCGGCCGCGGCTTCCTATATCGAAGCGCTTCACCGTCTGCGCGACGAATTCGGACTTCGGGACGATATAAGCGTAATGAGAGTTGCCCAGAACAGGGAACTGTTTACGGTGAAAAAGCCCGACGACGATGATATGCGCGACTGGGAGGATGTAAAGGGCGCCCTTGACGGTGCGATCGACTGTTTCCTTGAGCGCAGAGCGGCGGAGGGACAGCGGCTTATAGCCGATGTTTCCAAAAAGATCGAGGGCATACGGGCTCTGTGCGCAAGAATAAAGGAGCTTTCGGAGACCGATATACAGGGATACAGCACAAAGCTTTGCGAGCGCATCAAAAAGTTCCTTTCCGACTTTGATGTTGAGACGAGCGAGCAGCGCATACTTACGGAAGCAGCAATATACGCTGACAAGGCGGCAATAGACGAGGAGCTTGTGCGGCTGGACAGCCATTTCGCTTCGTTCTATGAAATCACATCTTCTCCGGAGCCCTGCGGCAGAAAGCTTGATTTTCTCCTGCAGGAAATGAACCGCGAGACCAACACCATCGGTTCAAAGGCGGGCAACGCGGAAATCGCCCATCTTGTTGTGGACATAAAAGCAGAGCTTGAAAAAATAAGAGAGCAGATACAAAATATTGAGTAAAGGCGGCCGGAAGCTTGAAATTTATAAATGTAGGCTTTAACAATATGGTTGCTGCAGAACGCATCGTCGCACTTATAGGCCCTGAAAGCGCTCCTGCCAAAAGACTTATCCAGGACGCCAAGGACACGGGCAGAGCCATTGACTGCACCAGCGGCAGGCGTACCCGCGGCGTGATTATTACGGACAGCGATCACATAATTCTGTCGGCCATACAGGCTGAGACCATTGCCGCAAGGATTGCGGGAGAGGCCGGAGGTGACGCCGATGAGTAAAGGCGTGCTGATTGTAATATCGGGTCCCTCGGGAGGGGGAAAGGGCACCGTTGTGCGCCGCGTGCGCGAGATGCTCCCCGATATAGGCTTTTCCGTTTCCGCCACCACCCGCGCACCCCGCGAGGGAGAGACGGACGGCTCCGATTACCATTTTATCGGCAAGGATCGTTTTCGCGAGATGATAGAAAACGGCGAGATGCTGGAGTATACCGTGTACTGCGGAAATTATTACGGCACTCCTCGCTCCGAGGTTGAAAAGGTTATAGGCAGCGGACGCGATATTATCCTTGAAATAGAAGTGGACGGCGCGTCGCAGATCAAAAAGAAATTTCCGGATGCCGTGACCCTTATGCTTATTCCGCCCACGCTTTCCGAGCTTGAAAAGCGGCTGCGCGGCAGAGGGTCGGAAACGGAGGACACCGTGGCTTCAAGGCTTTCACGGGCGGCTGAGGAAATAAAGCTTGCGGATATTTACGACTATGTGGTGGTAAATGAATGCGATGATATTGACGGCAGCGCATCGGTAATATGCGACATCCTTACGGCGGAGCATCACAGAAGCAGCCGTATGAAAAACGAAATAAATAATTTTACAGATAATCATTAAGAGAAACGGGGAGAAAGATTATGAGCATGATAAGCCCTTCCATTACGCAGCTTACAAAAGGTAAATTCAACAGATATACTCTTTGCCTTGCAACTGCCAAGTGCGCAAGACAGATTACCGACGAGTATGTAAAGCAGAGAGAGATCGCGGAAAGACGCATAGCCAACAAGGAGACGGACAAGAGCCTGTCCTCTATGATAAGCCGCGAATACCGCGACGAAAAGGCTGTGAAGGTCGCCATCAACAAGCTTTACAACCGAGATTTTGTTATTGTCGGACTGACAGATACCGACGGCGCCGATGAAAATGCGGCGGAAAACGCCGATGAGAGCGAAAACAGGGAGTAATTAAGACCAGTACTGCCGCCGGATCTACCGACGGCAGTCTTTGTCAGGAGCGTAGGAACGCTCCCGTAAAACGGACGGCGAGGAAAAGGTATGACTGAGGATCGCAGCGAAAAAAAGCTGTACGCTCTGGTGCGCATTATGGATGTGCCCCTGCACGCGGACAAGCCATACATTTATTATGTTCCGGCGGAGCTTGAGGATAAGGTTTCCGTTGGGACCCTTGTCAGCGTGCCTTTCGGCAAGGGCAACAGAAAAACCTCTGCCGTTGTCACCGACTTAGTCGGGGAATGTGAATACCCGCAGGTAAAGCCTGTGTCGGAAGCCTCAGCCGATGCGGGACTTCTGGACGCCCGGGCGATGGAGCTTTGCCGCTTTCTTTGCTCCTACACCCTGTGTACCTTCGGCGAGGCTGTAAGGGCGGTGGTGCCCGCTGCCGCAATGTCAAAGCTTGACGAGTACTACGAAGCGGTTGAAACTGATAAGCCCGCCGAAAAGCAGTTAAGCGAAAAAGCGGCGATTTTTTACACATATATTAAGGCGCGGGGAAGCGTACCCGCCAAAAGGCTTTCGGCAAAATTCGGAGACGAAAGCGCTGTTCTTGCCTCTTCGCTGATAAAGCTGGGACTTTTGCGACGCGGTGCCCGCGTCAAAGAGGCGACGAACAACAGAAGCATAACATATGTGAGCATACCGGCGGGCGGTGAGGCGGCCGCACGGGAATTTGAAAATAATCTGCGCTCTCCCCTTCAGGCGCAGATACTGGCAATTCTCCGTGTCTGCGGCAGAATGACGTCTGACGAGCTTTACGGCAGACTGGGGAAAAAAGCGGCGGCGCAGCTGTCAAGCCTTGAAAAAAAGGGGCTTGTAAGCCTTGACAGAATTGAAACATACCGAAACCCATACCTTGCCGAAAACGGCGCTGAGGGTGAAAAAACGCAGGAAAACGAACTCAACGCCGAGCAATTAAAGGCATACGAAAGGCTTTGCGGGCTGTATTCCGGGGGAAATGCCGCGGCGGCGCTTCTGCACGGAGTTACGGGCAGCGGAAAGACGCGGGTCATAAAAGCCATGATAGACCGGGTGATTTCCGACGGTCGCGGCGTTATTATGCTGGTGCCGGAAATATCTCTGACCCCGCAGACTGTCAGCTATTTCTGCGGCTGCTACGGACAGCGGGTGGCGGTCATGCATTCAAGCCTGTCGCAAGGGGAGCGCTACGATGCGTGGAAGCGTATCAGACGCGGCGAGGCGGATGTGGTCATCGGTACAAGAAGCGCAATTTTTGCACCTGTCAAAAATCTCGGAATGATAGTGATCGACGAGGAGCAGGAGCATACCTATAAATCGGATACCGACCCTAAGTATCTTGCTCACGATGTGGCAAGATTTCGGTGCGGAAAGTGCAGCGCGTTTATGCTTTTGTCCAGCGCCACGCCTTCCCTCGGCTCTTACCGGAAAGCAAAGCAGGGCATATATACCCTTGTGGAGCTTAATGAGCGCTACGGCGGTGCAAAGCTGCCGGAGGTGGTCATCAGCGATATGCGCAGCGAGACGGCGGCGGGAAACACCGCACCTGTGGGAAGCGTTCTTGCGGGAGAGCTTAAAAGGGTGTACTCTGAGGGACGGCAATCCATTATATTTTTGAACAGACGCGGGTACAGCAGTACCGTGTCCTGCCGTATATGCGGGGAAGCAATAAAGTGCCCCCATTGCTCCGTCTCACTTACTTACCATACAAGACAGCCGCTGGGCGACGGCGGCGCCGACGCCGCACAGTATCAGTCCTTGCGCCGAAGCCGCGGCGTTCTTGCCTGCCATTATTGCGGCTACAGAACGGAGGTACCTGCCGCCTGCCCCTCCTGCGGAGCCGAGCATTTCAAATATATGGGCTGCGGCACTCAGCAGGCGGAGGAAGAGCTTGCAAAAGTCGTGCCGGGAGCGAAGATCCTGCGTATGGACATGGACACAACGCAGACAAAAAACTCACACGGCGAAATTCTCAGACGCTTCAGAGAGCGCGAGGGCGACATACTGCTGGGCACCCAGATGGTAACGAAAGGTCACGATTTTCCCGCCGTTACTCTTGTGGGGGTGATGAACGCCGACCAAAGCCTTTACCTTGACGACTACCGTGCGGAGGAAAAGACCTTTTCCATGCTGACGCAGGTGATCGGCAGGGCGGGGAGAGGCGCGGACGCGGGAATTGCCGTAATTCAGACGGCAAACCCCGATTCCGAGGTCATACGCCTTGCGGCGGCTCAGGATTATAAAAGCTTCTACGAAAAGGCCATAAAGCTGAGACGGGCACTGGTTTTTCCGCCCTTCTGCGATTTGGCGGTAATAACCCTGTCCGGCACGGATGAGGCTCTTCTGTCCTCTACGGCGGTAAGGCTGTCGGAGCGCACCAAGGAGCTTCTGGGGGGTGAATTCAGCGATGTGAGCGCCCTGCTTTTCGGACCCTTTGAGGCGCCGGTGTATAAAATTCAGAACACATGCCGTATGCGGCTTGTTATAAAATGCAGACTTAACAAACGGACGCGCAGCTTTATTTATAATGTTCTATGCGAGTTCGGCAAGGCGGCAAAGGGAATTACCGTATCCGCCGATTTCAACCCGTCGACCTTGTAGATCATAAAAGGCATTTGCCGAAATCAACCCGCCCGGCATATACTGCAAGGCGCGGATATCACGCAGAGAAGTATAGCTAAGGGCAGAATAGACAGATAAGTATAAAAGAAAGGGGCTGTTTCAAAGTGGCAATAAGAAATATAGTAAAAGAAGGCGACCCCGTGCTTCGGGGAAAGTGCCGTGAGGTAACGGAGATAACCTCCAGAATTATCACCTTGCTTGACGATATGAGAGAGACTCTGCATGCGGCAGACGGCTGCGGACTTGCCGCGCCGCAGGTGGGCATTAAGCGCCGCATAGCTGTCGTAGAGGTGGATGAAGGAGACCTTATTGAACTGATAAATCCGGTGATAATCGCAAAAGACGGACATCAGAGAGAACTGGAGGGCTGCCTCTCCCTGCCCGGAAAGTGGGGCTATACGGAGCGACCCATGACGGTCACGGTCAAGGCTTGTGACAGAAACGGGCAGGAATTTACCGTGACGGGCTCGGGGCTGAAAGCCAGAGCCTTGTGTCATGAGATAGACCACCTGGACGGAGTACTGTTTACCGATGTGGCGGTGAAAATGGTGGATCCCTCCGATATTGAAGGCTGAGCGCCGGGGAGACTGTCATATGTTGAAGGTATTATTTATGGGTACTCCGGATTTTGCCGCGGAGTGTCTTAAGGCAATTGTCGAAAACGGTTGGAATGCGGTGGGAGCCGTTACTCAGCCGGACAGACCCAGCGGCAGAGGCTATCGGCTCATTCCCTGTGCGGTAAAGAAATACGCCGAGGAAAACAAAATTCCCGTGTTTCAGCCGGAAACCCTGCGGGACGGCGCTTTTGAAAAAACACTTGAAGAGCTTTCTCCCGATGTTATTGTGGTGGCGGCTTACGGTAAAATACTGCCGTCATATATTATAAACTATCCCAAATACGGCTGTATCAACGCCCACGGCTCTCTGCTTCCCAAATACAGGGGAGCCGCGCCCATTCAGCGCGCAATTATGGACGGCGAGAGGGAAACGGGCATAACCGTAATGTATATGGACGAGGGGCTTGACACGGGGGATATGATCCTTACGGAAAGGACCCCCACAGCAGAGGACGACGATTTTGAAACGCTGCACGACAGGCTTGCAGGTATTGCCGGCGGCGCTCTTTGCAGGGCACTGAGCCTTTTGGAAAAGGGTGAAGCGCAGCGTGTGCCGCAGGATTCAAGCCTTGCCACCTATGCGGCGAAAATCGGCAAGGAGGACTGTATCCTTGACTTTTCCCTTGACAGAGACAGCCTTCTTAACATTATCCGCGGTTTGTCCCCCTTTCCTCTGGCGCAGACCCGCACCCCCGATGCGCGCCTTTTGAAAATTATATCAGCCAAAGCCGCCGCGGGAAGCTCCGAGGCTGCCCCCGGTACGGTATGCGCACTGCAGCCCGACGGATTTGACGTAGTATGCGGCGGCGGCAAAAAAATGCGCATAACCGCCGTGCTTCCCGAGGGAAAGGGAAGAATGAGCGCCGCAGATTTTGTCCGCGGCAGACGCCTTGAAGCGGGAGACATTCTGAAATGGCAGAAATAAACCCTGCAAGAGAGGCGGCCTTCGCCTCTCTTCTTAAAATGAAATGCGGTAAATATTCAAATCTTGAAGTAAACTCCACTTTGAGCCGCAGGGCTCTTTCCGATGAGGACAAAAGGCTTTATACGGCGCTGACTTACGGAACTCTTGAGCGGCTCATTACCCTTGATTATATAATTTCTAAGTATTCAAAAATTCCGCCGGAAAGACTTGATGACCAAACGCTGTGCGCTCTGAGACTGGGGCTGTATCAGCTTTGCTTTATGGACCGTATACCCGACCACGCGGCGGTGTCCGAGGCGGTAAGCCTTGCCGGAAAACGCTCCGGAGGGTATGTGAATGCGGTGCTCCGCGGCTTTATCAGAGGCGGCAAAGATATGCACTTGCCTAAAAAAGAGGATAAATGCGGCGATGTATCCGGAAGTGCGGAAAAGGGTGAGCGTTGCCTTGAAAGGCTGAGCGTTTGCTATTCCGTGCCCGCAGCGCTTTGCAGACTGTTTGTTTCATGGTACGGCGAACGGGTAACGGAGGATATATTTCGCTTCTTTTTACGGGGAGAGCGTGTATGCGTTCATGTAAACACCCTGAAAATCAGCGTGTCCGACGCCGTCGAAAAGCTGGGCGGTACCGTTTCTTCTCTTTGCCCCGATACTGTGGTGCTGAATGGCTTTGACGGAGTGGCACCGGGTATTGAGCGGGGTGACTGGTTCGTTCAGGACGAGGCAAGCGCCGTTTGCGCCGCGGCGTTGGGCGCGCTTCCCGGTGATACGGCGGTCGACTGCTGCGCCGCGCCCGGAGGAAAAAGCTTTGCCGTTGCTCTTTCCATGAAAAATCAGGGAACGCTTTACTCTTTCGATATACATGGGAACAAACTGTCTCTCATAGAGAGCGGCGCAGAAAAACTGGGAATCTCCGTTATAAAAACGGAGATGCGCGACGCAAGGGAGCCGAAGCCCGAACTTATAGGCAAATGCCAAAAAGTATTGTGCGACGCGCCTTGCTCGGGACTCGGCATAATCGGCAAAAAGCCGGAGATAAAATATAA
>CAMFEL010000072.1 GCA_945949385.1 uncultured Clostridia bacterium
CTTTCACTTCTCTATCCGCCGCTGTCGGTGAGAATAAGATAGGAGCGTGCCAGAAGATTGTGAAATTCAAAAACCTCCATGGGCTTTACGAGCCGCACCCTGTCCGCGTCGCCGAAAGCCTCTTCGGCGGCGCTTGCCACTGCGGGATTGAGATGAACGGGATATACCACCTTAACATCGGAGTGCTTTTCGCAAATGCGGCGTATTGCCCTGAACATACCGCGCATGGCGTCTCCGATATTTTCCCTGCGGTGTGCGGTCAGCACAATAAGGCGGCTGCCCTTTGCCCATTCGGTAATCTCATCGGCATAATCGTCGCGAACGGTAAGCTTCATGGCGTCAATGGCGGTGTTGCCCGTAACATATATCGTTGACGGATCTTTGCCCTCGTTTACGAGATTTTGTTTGCTGTTTTCCGTAGGGGCGAAATTCATATCTGCTACCGTGCCGATAAACTGACGGTTGATCTCCTCGGGATAGGGGGAGTACTTGTTGTAGGTGCGCAGTCCCGCCTCCACATGTCCCACGGGGACTTTGTTGTAAAAGGCGGAAAGAGCTGCCGCAAAGGCGGTGGAGGTATCTCCGTGCACCAGAACTATATCCGGCGCCACCTCCGCGATAACCCGGTTCATACCCTCCAGCACCCGCACGGTTATATCGCTGAGGGTCTGCCCCTGACGCATAATGTTAAGGTCATAGTCCGGTTTTATGTCAAAGGCCTCAAGCACTTGATCCAGCATCTGACGGTGCTGACCGGTGACGCAGACAACGCTGTCAATTTCGCTTCTTTTTTCAAGCTCCTTTACAAGAGGAGCCATTTTTATTGTTTCCGGTCTGGTGCCGAAAACGGATAAAACTTTTACAGCCATAATAAAGCCTTTCTGTGTGTGCCTGTCCCGCAAGAAGCGGGAGTACAGGCGCGTTCGGAAGCTTTCACGCCGCAAAACGGCATAGTTTTCGTATTTTATATATACTTAATCAAGTATACTACATTTTATGGAATTTGTCAATCGCCGAGCCCTTCTTCGACATAAAAAGAACCGCCGTACGGAAATTTTCCGTACGGCGTCAAACCTTGCCCGTGTGGGGGCATTTGATGAACTTGGCAGCTCCGATTTATTCGGGCAGCTTATCCAGCCTGAATCTGAGGTCGGGCATATCCGTCCTGTTCATCCACTTGCCTCTGGTAAAATCGGGTATGTACTGCGGAGCGCTGCCCAGAGCGATGGACTGCTCGCTGAGAGCGGTGATAGCCATCCAGGAAGCGGCGTCGTAAACGTCGATAGGCGTCTGTGTCCCGGCGCGCACAGCCTCAAGGAATGCGCTGAACACCAGATAGTCCATGCCGCCGTGTCCGCCGTGAGCTTCGTAGTTCTGCCACAGAGGATGAGCGTTTTCCTTTTCGTACTGCGCGGCGGTGCCCCACATTTCATGGGGACGCCACTCCTTTTCGTTGTCCTTTCCGTCCACAAACAGAGCGTCCGTGTCCTCCCAGTAGGAGGCTTTTGTACCGCGTACCGTAAAGCGGCGGCTGTACGCTCTGGGCAGAGTTGTGTCGAGGGTCAGGGTAATAAGCTCGCCGTTATAGCAGCGGATAACGGTCTTGATCACGTCTCCCTGACAAAACTCAACATTTGCCAGCTTGTCGTCGGCGCCTCTGTTTTCGACTATGTAAGGATGAAGTCCCTTTGCACAGCTTGCGGTGGAGGTAAGGGACAGCATACGGTTGCCGTTGTTTATGTTCAGCACCTTGCAGATGGGGCCCAGCTCATGAGTGGGATAGTTGTCGCAGTTGCGGTGTGTATAGTTGCGCAGACGGTAGTGACGGTTTTCCTCTCCGTAGGAAACCTCGTGACGCAGATCGTGGCAATAGCCGCCCTCGCAGGCGGAAATCTCGCCGAACAGACCGCGCTTTACCATGCTGAGCACCATAAGCTCGCGGTTTCCGTAGCAGCAGTTTTCCAGTATCATGCAGGGCATTCCCGTTTCCTCCGAGGTGTTGACGAGACGCCAGCAGTCGTCGATGGAGTAAGCTCCGCCGACCTCCATGCCCACATATTTTCCCGCCTTCATGGCGTCGATCGCAATGGGAATATGGTATTCCCAAGCACACATGATTATAATGGCGTCAGCGTCCGTTTTGTCGATAACCTCTTTGTAATCCGTGGTGCAGAGGGGACGGACACCGGTTGCCTCTTCGATTTTGTCGGCAGCGGCAGCGGCGCGGTCTTCATACAGATCGCATACACCGCAAAGCTCCACGCCCTCATCCTTTGCCATGGGCAGCAGCACATCCCTCAGAAGATCGCTTCCGCGGGCTCCGAAGCCGATAAGTCCGAATTTAACTTTTTCTTTCATAACCTGATCCTTTGCTGATTTATAAATTACGCCGTCAAAGCCGCCTGAAACGGTATGACTCCGCTTTGCGGCGCAGATTTTCGTTTGACTAAGCCTTTTCCCGTTCAAAGAAATATTTTTTGTTGTGGCTTTTTATGCTCTGCACCAGCCCCACCAAAAGATACATGGACAGCATGGAAGAGCCGCCGTAGCTCATAAAGGGCAGAGTAATGCCTATAACCGGCAGCATTGCAAGACACATACCTATATTTTCAAGAGTTTGCGCAATAAACACCGCCGCCACACCTGCGCACATATAGGCGCCGTAATCTTTCCTTGCCACTCTCGCTATCCACAAAAGCCGGAATACCATAATACTCATAAGCACTATGTAGGTAAAGCAGCCGAAAAAGCCGAACTTTTCCGCAAGGATGGCGAAAATGAAATCGGTGTAGCCGAAAGGAATACTGGTATACTGCGTACCTCCCCGCCATCCCGACCCGAGAAAGCCTCCTGCGGCAATGGCGGCGCGGCTCCTGAGAGCCTGAAAGCCAATATACTGCGGGTCGCCCTCGGGCCAGAAGCCGTATATTATCCTGTCCTGCTGCTTTGTGCTCAGCATCTCCCACAAAAGGGGAGAGGCCAGCACCACAACGGCGGCAACCGCAATAAAATACCATATGGACAGCCCGCCCACCAGCAGCATAACGGCAATGACGAAAAAGTACACCAAAGCCGAGCCCAGGTCTCCCGTCAGCAGAATAAGCCCGCAGATAACCCCTGCGTGAACGGCAAGCGCCAGTACATTTTTAATTTTGTTTATCTCACCCTGAACCCGCTTTATATGGTGAGAAAAAGTGATAATAACCAGAAACTTGCAGTATTCCGAGGGCTGAATATCAAAGGGAATGCCCGGTATACGCAGCCAGTTTTTGTTTCCCTTTTCGCCCTCGCCGAAAAGCACCACGGCTATCATCAGCACCACGGCAAGAGCGTAAAACCACTTGCTGTACTTGCTGACGATTTTGTCGTAGTCCAGAAAGGCGATAATAAGCATGGCGCAGATTCCGAGAACGGAGGCAAGAGCCTGCACGGTCACATACCGCGTGCCCAGCTCATTTGCGGCTCCGGCAAGGGTAATGAGAGACAGCGCGGTCATACCCAGAGCGCAGAAGAGGACGACAAAATCCAGCCTGCGGAATTTTTCCTTAAAGCTTACGGAAAACTCTTTCAAGCTTTTGCGGCCTCCTCTCAAAAGGGATTTTCAAAAAGGGAGCCGCCGCCCGGGGTTCTGAGCCGCGCCTCTTTTCGGCGCGTCAGAGTCTCTGCGGCACGGCGGCGTGCGGCGTGATTTAATATGCTATAGCCCAGCAAACCATATGCTTTGCTGGCTTCCCGCAGCATACGCATTTGTCGGAAATATGCTTCTGCTCAAAGGGAATACAGCGGCTTCCCACGCCTGTCTCGGCCTTAACGCGATCCTCGCATTCCTCGTCTCCGCACCACATAGCCATAACGAGACCGTCGCCGCCATTCTTAATTGAGTCGCGAATCTCGTCAAGAGTAGTACAATCGTAGGTGCGGCGCTGCCTGTTTTCAAGAGCCTTTTCGTACATACCGTCGCGGATCTCATCAAGGCGGCGCGCAACTGTTTCTTCGATATTTTCAAGGGACTCGAAATTCTTTTCCCTGTTGTAGCGCTTAACGCTTACGCACTTGCCCTCGGCAATATCGCGGGGACCTATCTCAATGCGCAGAGGCACACCCTTCATTTCGTATTCGGAGAACTTCCAGCCGGGGCTGTTATCGCTTGCGTCCACCTTTACTCTGAAACGGGAGCGCAGCCTGTCGGCAAGGGCGTTTGCGGCTTCAAGCACGCCCTCCTTGTGCTGCTGCACGGGAATGATCACAACCTGAACGGGAGCGACGGCGGGGGGCAGAACCAGACCGTTGTTGTCTGCGTGGGTCATAATGATACCGCCAATCATACGGGTGGTAACGCCCCAGGAGGTCTGATGGGGGTACTTCAGCTTGTTATCGCGGTCGGTGTACTTAATGTCAAAGGCTTTGGCAAAGCCGTCACCGAAATAGTGGGAGGTGCCGGCCTGAAGTGCCTTGCCGTCATGCATAAGAGCCTCGATTGCATAAGTAGCCTCGGCACCCGCAAACTTGTCGCTTTCCGTCTTGCGTCCTTTTATAACAGGGATTGCGAGATCCTTTTCGTGGAAGTCAGCGTATATATTCAGCATACGGATGGTTTCTTCCTCGGCCTCTTCGGCGGTGGCGTGCATGGTGTGACCCTCCTGCCAGAGAAATTCTCTGCTTCTCAGGAAAGGACGGGTAGTTTTTTCCCAGCGCACCACGGAGCACCACTGATTGTACAGCTTGGGAAGA
The DNA here is from genome assembly GCA_945949385.1 of uncultured Clostridia bacterium. Taxonomy (GTDB): domain Bacteria; phylum Bacillota; class Clostridia; order Oscillospirales; family CAG-272; genus Avispirillum. The sequence goes on from CAMFEL010000072.1 coordinate 4,732, forward strand.
TCGCGGTAGGATTTGATAATGTTGGCGTAATGCTCGCAGAAAAGAGTTTCGGAGGTGGGGCGTACGCAAAGACGCTCCTGAAGGGGCTCACTGCCGCCGTGAGTGACCCACGCCACCTCGGGAGCAAAGCCCTCCACATGCTCCTTTTCCTTGTTCAGAAGGCTTTCGGGAATAAACATGGGCATATACACATTTTCATGACCGGTCTCCTTAAAGCGACCGTCAAGATTTTTCTGTATAAGCTCCCATATAGCGTAGCCGTAGGGGCGGATTATCATGCAGCCCTTTACGCTTGAATAATCGATGAGATCCGCTTTTTTGCAAATATCGGTATACCATTTTGCAAAGTCCTCGTCCATGGAGGTTATCTGATCTACCATTTTTTTATCGTTTGCCATACTGTTCTCCAAAGTAATAATTATTGTCGTTAACCTACATTTTACAACACATACGGGGCTTTGTCAATCTTTTTTAAGCCTTGCAAAGGAAGCCATAAGCTTTTTTGTCCCCACCTTGTCAAATTCTATTTCGTAAAGCACATCTCCGCCCATGGCACGCACGGAAAGCACCGTGCCGGAGCCGAAAGTGGTGTGACGCACTCTGTCGCCCTTGTCAAAAGACTCAAGGGGCGCACTGCGCCGTGCTTCGGGGCGGGAAGCACCGGGAACAGAGGGCGCCGAAAAGCGCTTCGGCGCGGCGGAACGGTTGTTGGAATTGTAGGAATTATAGGAATTGTAGGAAGCACCGGGAACATTCCCCGTGTACGCGGCACGCTCCTCCCCCGTGCCCCAGCCGGAGCCGGGTGCGCCGCGGTTGTATATGGGAGTGCCTCCGGCGCGGGCGGGCATCTGCTTGCCGAAGCCGTAGCCCGAGCCTCCCCCCATGCCCGAAAAGGCAGAGCGTCCCGAATAATCGTAAGCATCCTCTTCCTCATTTTTCAGCCACTGAGGGATCTCCCGCGCAAAGCGGGAAATCTGATTGTATTGTGTACTGCCGTTCAGCATGCGCTGATGGACATGAGTGATGAAAAGCAGCCGCTTTGCCCTTGTCAGGGCAACATATGCAAGCCGCCTCTCCTCCTCGATCTCCTCCGGCTTCATAATGGACTGAAAACCGGGGAAAATGCCTTCCTCCCAGCCGGGCAGGAATACAACGGGGAACTCCAGACCCTTTGCGCTGTGTATGGTCATCAGCACAACGGCGTCCGCGGTTTCGTCGTAGCGGTCGATGTCGGAGACCAGCGCCACATCCTCCAGAAATTCGGACAGAGAGGGCATGGCGGCGCTTTCCTCGTACTGAGCCGCCGTGGAAACAAGCTCTCCGATGTTTTCAAGGCGGTCCTTTTCCGCCTCTCCCGCCGCAGTAAGCATTGCCTGATAGCCGGTCTTTACGGAGATGTTTTCAATAAGGGAGGATATTTTCATATTTTCCGCGTCGCTTCGGAGCTCCGTGAAAAGCTGAGCAAGCGCCGTCATGGCGCGCTGAGCCGCGGGAGGGATGGCGGCGTAGCTCTGCGCCGTCCGCATTACCTCAAGCAGAGGCAGTCCCAAAGCGTCGGCAATATCCGAGGCCGCCTGTATGCTTTTTTCGCCGATACCGCGCCTGGGCACATTGATTATCCTGCGCAGCCGCACGCTGTCTGCGGGATTGTTGATAACGGAGGCGTATGCAAGAATGTCCTTTATTTCCGCCCGCTCGAAGAAGCGCATGGCGCCTATCATCCTGTACGGAATACCGCTTTTGGCCATAGCCTGCTCAATGGCGCGGGACATGGCGTTGGTGCGGTACAGCACCGCGAAATCACGAAAGCTTTCCCCGTCCTCATGCATGGCAGCCACGGTGTCGCATATGTATCTTGCCTCGTCAAGCTGAGTCTGCAGCTTTTTCAGAGTGATCTCCTCGCCCTTTTCCCCGTCTGTCCAGAGATTTTTGCCCTTGCGCTCCTTGTTTCTGGCAATGACCGCGTTGGCGGCGTCAAGAATGGTCTTTGTGGAGCGGTAATTCTGCTCCAGCCTTATGACCGCGGCATCGGGATAAGTCTTGTCAAAGGTCAGTATGTTTTCAATGGTAGCCCCGCGGAATTTGTATATGGACTGATCGTCGTCGCCCACTACCATCAGATTTTTTCGGTGCCCCGCCAGAAGGGATACCAGCATAAACTGAGCGTGGTTGGTGTCCTGATACTCGTCGATTGACACATAACGAAAACGGTTCTGAAGCTTTGTGCGCACCTCTTCAAAATCCCGGAGCAGGAAAACGGTCTGCATGATAATGTCGTCAAAGTCAAGAAGATTTGAGGACTTCAGCCTGCCCTGATACATTTCGTATACAGCCGCGGTTTTCTTCATGCGCACATCACGTCCTGCTTCCTCCGCATAGCCGGAGGGAGTCATGAGACGGTTTTTGGCGGAGCTTATTTCCGCGGCAACGCTTTTCACCGGCAGACTTTTTGTGTCGATGTTCAGCGTTTTCATGCACTCCGTGATAATCTTTTTCGAGTCGTCGGAGTCAGCCACACCGAAGCCCTTGCCGTAGCCCAGAAGCTCACCGTAGCTGCGCAGAATGCGCATACACACGGAGTGAAAGGTGCCGGTCCACATATCGTCCGCTTCCTCGCTGTCCTCGCCGAAAGCGGCGCGTACCCGCTCCTTGATTTCGTTTGCCGCCTTGTTGGTAAAGGTCACGGCAAGAACGGACCATGCGGGGGGCACCTTTACGGCAAAGCGTTCAAGAAACCTGCCAAGCTCCTCCCGGGGCAGAGAGGCGGCGCGCTCCATTTCGGCAATATCGCTTTCCCCGACGCCCTCGGGCACGCTGTCGCACTTGACTGCATCCCCATAGCGTACTATGTGGTAAAGACGGTTGACAAGCACCGTTGTCTTTCCGCTGCCGGCTCCCGCCAGTATCATAAGCGGGCCGTTCACGGTGTAAACGCATTCTCTCTGCATATCGTTAAGCTTTGAGTAGTATATGTCAAAAAGTCTGCGCTTTTGTGCGTTATATCTCAGTTTAAGTGTGTTATTCGGCATTTTTAGGCTCTTTTCGGTAGATTTAGCAGATTTCGGCAGATTTCTGCTTTTCACAGTTATAATATTTTATCATATTTCTTTCCGTTTGTCTATAAAAAAGCGCCTTTATTAAGGATGATTTTACAGAGGCGAAAAAGCTTCATTTCGGTCAAAATGTTATAAAAACTATTTACAAAACGCCTTTAGTATGGTAAAATTTTATTGCTGTAAAACGAAAATCCTAATATAATGGAAGTGAACGAAACATGGAAAAATATTTTCAGAAGGACATAGAATGCGCCGATGTGCAGACTATAAAAGGCTGGCAGAACGAAAAGCTTCTGCGTCAGGTAAGAAATGTGTGGGACAATGTGCCCTATTACCGCAATCTTATGGAAAAAGCGGGAGTAATTCCGGAGGATATAAAGTCTGTCGACGATATATCAAAGCTTCCGTTTCTGTCAAAGGCGGATCTTCGCGACGCATACCCTTACGGACTTCTTGCCCGTCCTCTTTCGGAGTGCGTGCGTATCCATTCCACCAGCGGCACCACAGGCAAAAGAGTAATAGCCTTTTACAACCGTCACGACATAGATTTGTGGAACGACTGCTGCAGCCGTGCCCTTGCGGCGGCGGGCGCCGATGAAAACGATGTCTGTCAGGTGGCATACGGCTACGGTCTGTTTACCGGCGGCGCGGGACTTGACGGCGGCTCCCATAAGCTCGGCTGTCTTACCCTGCCCATGTCCAGCGGCAATACGGAAAGACAGATTCAGTTTATGAGAGATCTGGGTGCCACCGTGCTTTGCTGCACTCCCTCATATGCGGTTTATATCGGCGAGGTGCTTCACGAAATGGGACTCTCAGCCGACGATATAAAGCTTAAAGCGGGAATATTCGGCGCGGAGCCCTGGACTGAGGAAATGCGCCGCGACATTGAAAAGACGCTGGGCATAAAGGCTTACGATATATACGGTCTTACGGAGCTGTCGGGACCCGGCGTTGCCTTTGAATGCTCCGCCCAGAGCGGTATGCATATAAACGAGGACCATTTTTACGCCGAGATCATCGACCCGGATACGGGCGAGGTGCTGCCCGAGGGCGAAAAGGGCGAGCTTGTGTTCACAAGCCTTGATAAGGAAGCCTTCCCCCTGCTTCGCTACCGTACCCGCGACATATGCGTGCTGAAGCGTGAAAAATGCCCCTGCGGCAGAACACATATAAAGATGTGCAAGCCTATGGGCAGAAGCGACGATATGCTTATTATCCGCGGCGTAAACGTATTCCCCTCACAGATAGAAACTGTGCTGATGAAGATGGGCTATTCCGCAAACTATCAGATCGTGGTGGACAGAGTGGGAGCTACCGATACCTTTGATGTATATGTGGAGCTGCCCGGAGATCAGTTCTCCGACACCGTACGCGAGATGACGGAAAAGGAGAGCGCACTGTCCGGAGCGCTCAAGACCATGCTTGGCATCAATCCCAAGGTGCACCTGGTACAGCCTAAGTCCATCACCAGAAGCGAGGGCAAGGCTGTCAGAGTTATTGATAAGAGAAAGCTTGTATAATAGAAAAAGGAAAAAGAAGAAGGAGGCACAGCGGCAATGAGAGTAAAACAGATATCCGTATTTATCGAGAATAAGGCGGGCTCGCTGAGCGATGTGTGCGGCGTGCTTGCCGACAGCGGCATAAACCTGCGCGCTTTGTCCATTGCGGACACCCGCGATTTCGGAATACTGCGCATTATCGTTGAGGATCCCGAACGGGCAACGGAAATACTGCGTAGCGCGGGATACGCCTGCAAGACCACTTATGTTATCGCAGTAGAGATCGAGGACGCTCCCGGCGGCATGGCAAAGGCTATCCGCACCATAACCGACGCAGGCATCGAGATTGAATACGCCTATGCTTTTGTGTCCCATAAGCAGGGCAGCGCGTATATGATTTTCCGTATGTCCCACAGCGAGGAGTCGGAGAAAAAGCTTGAGGGTGCAGGACTGTCCCTCGTTTCCTCCGAACAGCTTTTCGGCTGAACGGATATACGGCAAAGACCCAAACAGACGAACGCCAAAACAGGCAACCGAGAAACGAATAATCGGAATACAGACAACCCGGAAACGAACAACCGGAAAACAGACAACCGGAAAACAGGCGCGGCTCATGCCGCGCCTGTTTTGATGTAAACTGTATAGAGACATCACCCGCACTCCCCCACCCAACATAATTCACGCAGGGCTCCGCCCTGTGCCTCGTTTGTCATATGCGGGGCTCCGCCCGGGGCTCCGTCGAGACGGAGACCCTCACCTCGCTCGGGGTGCTTTTTAGAGAAAAGCACCCCAAGACCCCGAAAAACTTAAATAGGAGAGAAAAAACAGACGGCTCAAAACCATAGCAAGCCAAAGGCGCACGCCGCCAAAAGTACATGGGACTCCGCCCCGCACCCCGTTTGTCATATGCGGGGGCTCCGCCCCGCGCCCCGCTCGGGGTGCTTTTTAGAGAAAAGCACCCCAAGACCC
>CAMFEL010000073.1 GCA_945949385.1 uncultured Clostridia bacterium
AGATACATCGTCTCCCCTCTCTTTAGCCGGGCAGGGTGGCTCGGAGGGACTGCTGTCCCGTCAGCAGTCCCTCCGAAATCTTCTAACTTCATTTCTGTCAGCTAATAATCAAAGCTGAATTTGTATACTTATTTATTGATTTTGAATTTTTATGAATTTATCGACAAAATTCCCGAAAAATTGCAGGGCGAAAAACGGGCAAAAACGGGCAAAAATCGCTCAAAATCAGCGTCGAATTTTGTCAGCGGAATTTCCGAAAAGCGGCGGTGCGGACTTATTTGACAAAACGGGGAGAAAAATCGGAAAAATTCATTTAGAATGAAAGATTAAAACAGGCAGACGGGCGACAAGTCGCAGCATCTGCCTGTGCTTTTATATGTACCGCTATATGTACCGTTCAGTTTTTCAAAGCCTGAAGCGGTGCGGGTATGCGCCCGCCGCGTGCAATAAACTTTGCCGGAGAAGCCGAGTCATTCAAAGGCATAACGGGGCCGCTTCCCAATAGACCGCCGAATTCAAGCTCGTCTCCCACCTTTTTGCCGATAGCGGGAATCACGCGCACGGCGGTAGTCTTTGAGTTGACCATACCGATGGCAGCCTCGTCCGCAATAACGGCGGATATTACCTCCGGAGCCGTGTCTCCGGGAATTACGATCATATCAAGTCCCACGGAGCAAACGCTTGTCATGGCCTCAAGCTTTTCAATACCCAGCACGCCTTCCCGTGCTGCTCTTATCATACCTGCGTCCTCGGAAACCGGAATAAACGCGCCCGACAGACCGCCTACATTGGAGGAGGCCATAACGCCTCCCTTTTTAACGGCGTCGTTAAGCATTGCAAGGCAGGCGGTAGTACCGTGTATGCCGCACCTCTCAAGTCCCATTTCCTCAAGTATATGAGCTACGGAGTCTCCCACTGCCGGAGTGGGTGCAAGAGAAAGATCAACTATACCGAAAGGCACTCCCAGCCGCTTTGAAGCCTCGGTACCCACAAGCTGTCCCATACGGGTTATTTTGAAAGCGGTTTTCTTTATAATCTCCGCGATCTCGTTCAGGTCGGCTTCGGGGCATTTTTCAACAGCCGCACGCACAACGCCGGGGCCGGAAACGCCTACATTTATTACGCAGTCCGGCTCGCCCGTGCCGTGAAAAGCACCTGCCATAAAAGGGTTATCCTCCGGGGCGTTACACAGCACCACAAGCTTTGCGGGAGCAATGCAGTTGCGGTCGGCGGTAAGCTTTGCCGCCTTTACTATCATCTCGCCCATAAGGGCGACGGCGTCCATATTTATGCCCGCCTTTGTAGTACCCACATTGACGGAAGCGCAGACCTGCTGTGTTTCGCTGAGCGCCTCGGGAATGGAGCGGATAAGCTCAAGATCTCCTGCGGAAAAGCCTTTATGAACAAGGGCGGAATAGCCGCCGATAAAGTTTACTCCGATGGCTTTGCCCGCTTCGTCAAGTGTTTTTGCGTATTTTACGGGATCGCCGCCGCTTACTGCCGCAAGCATTGCAATGGGAGTCACCGCAACACGCTTATTTATAATGGGAATACCGTACAGAGATGAAATGCTCTCGCCGGTGGTGACGAGGCTGCCCGCAAGACGGCATATTTTATCGTAGACCTTGCGGCAGGATGCGTCAATATCCGTGTCACAGCAGTCAAGCAGAGATATGCCCATGGTTATGGTACGAATGTCCAGATTATCGTCCTGGATCATCCGTATTGTTTCCATTATATCGCCGATATTAAGCACCTTACACTACCTCATATTCTGTGCATGGAATTGAAAATATCCTCATGCATTATGTTGATTTTCATATTGATCTCGTCGCCCAAACGGTCAAGTTCGCCGCAAAGCTTTGAAAACTCACAGCCCTCGGCGGAAATGTCCACCAGCATTATCATGACGAACATATCCTGCAAAACCGACTGGGTCACATCTATAATATTCGCTCTGTTGTCGCTGCATACCGACGCTACCCGTGCCAGTATACCGAAATTATCCTTGCCAATTACGGAAACTATTGCTTTCATCTTTCTTTTTCCCTTTCTGCATTTATGCTTTGTTCTCGCTGCGGTTACTCTCTTTCGGTCATCACCCTGCTGCCGTCGAAGATCAAAATCCCCGTACCGACGCCGGCTGTGCCGCCGCCTGCCAGATGGTCGGCGTAACGGCGCTGCATATCGGTATCCCTCGGCAGAGAGGAAGCGTCACCGTCCCACGATTTATTGAAAAGCCGCCAGCAATCTTCAAAACCGCGGTCGGCTCCGCTGTAAACTATATCAAAATCATGCTTGAAACGCAGGATATTTGATGCGGGTGAAAGTATATCTTCAAGCCCCTCGTACAGAAGCCATGAGTAGCACTCGGCAACAAGGCAGCCGTTATAAAGATACTCCGGATAATACTTTCCGAAGAAATCAAAAGCAAGCCTGTATGACTCCGAAACTTCCTCATGTCTGAGAGGTCCCAGGGACGGGATATGCATTCCCACAACGGGCGTTTCCTGTTTCACAAGGCATACGCCGTGCTTCGTGTAAGGCTCACCGGTTGCATAGTGACGGCAGAATTCATACTGAAGTCTGCCGCAGGCAAAACGGGTAAGCTTGAAAAAGCCCGGGAACCAGAAGCAGACAAAGCTGCCCCAGACACCGTACATTTTATAACATTCAACCGCTTTTGCGCGCAGGTCGATAACGGAATCGAGCCAAACCTTTTGGGGCAGACCCTTTTCCTCGTACCGCTCTTTCAGCCGACGGGTCCAGCAGCAGTAGATAAGCAGCTCTCCCGCGTATCTGTGAACGCCTGCAGACTCCGCCGCGTCTCCGCAGCGCTTATGGGCGCCGGCGTAATCTATATCGGTGCTGTCCTCGTAAAGGGCGATACACTCGTCAAAAACCTTTTTCGCTTCCCCGTTTTCACATATTTTGTCAAAGTCGCAAAGCAGGGATTTTGCCGCTTCATCGGGGTAGGAACACTCGGCAAAAAATTTTTCAAGATACTGTCTCATAAGTCACCGTCCGGGCTGAAATAACATTTTGTTCTATTATAAAGTACACAGCGTAAAAAATCAATAGCGGCAGGGGAATTTTTGCCTTTTTATATTCCCGAAATAACAGTCGGAGAAAACTCCGCGCGAAGCAAAGGCAACAGCGGCGGTGCACTTGCATTCGGTATTATCAGGGTGTATAATATGTTTATAAATTTCAAGGAGATTATTATGTTCAATATACTTGTGGTGGAGGACGACGCGGAGCTTAACCGTCTGTTCTGCACCGTACTCAGAAAAAACGGCTACAATCCTCTGGGCGCCGCCGACGGAGAAGCGGCGCTGGAGATTATGGCAGGCGAATATGTGGATCTTATTATTTCCGATATTATGATGCCGCGGCTTGACGGCTTTCAGCTTACACAGGCAATAAGGCAGACCGACAGGACAGTACCCGTTCTGCTTATAACCGCTAAAGACTCTTTCGGCGACAAGCAGAAAGGCTTTTTGTCGGGGGCGGACGATTATATGGTAAAGCCCGTGGATGTAGAGGAAATGCTGCTGCGCGTGGGGGCGCTGCTTCGCCGCGCTAAATTTATAAGCGAGCACAGGCAGACGGTAGGATCTACTGTTCTGGACTACGACAGTCTGACGGTAAAGCAGGGGGAGACGGAAACCGTTCTTCCGCAGAAAGAATTTTATCTGCTTTACAAGCTTCTGTCCGCTCCGGGTCATATTTTCACCCGTCAGCAGCTTATGGATGAAATATGGGGAATGGAGACGGAAACGGAAGCGCGCACCGTGGATGTACATATAAACCGTCTGCGGGAGCGCTTTAAGGACAACGGTGACTTTTCAATAGTAACAGTTCGGGGTCTGGGCTACAAGGCAGTAAAAAACTGAATGCCATACTAAGAAAGGTATATAAATGAAAAAACACAGCTTTAAGCTTGAATTTTATTTTTCACTTGTTATATTCGGGATTATGACCGCGTCTGTGGCGATCATTGCTCCCCTGTTTATACTGGCACGAAGCCGCGGCTTTTTCAACGGAATAGATCTGTTTATTTCCGCTTCTATTTTCTACGGCTTCAGCATTATTGCGGGAGTGCTGATTTCCGCCATTGTGGGCAAAAGGAGTCTGGAGCCTATCAAAAAGCTGAGTGCGGCGGCAAAAAAGGTGGCCGAGGGCGATTTTTCGGTGCGGCTTGAGGAAAAGTCAAGAGTTGACGAGCTTAGCAGAATGGCGCGGGACTTTAATCTGATGGTGCAGGAGCTGGGTAACACTGCTACATTCCGCGAGGACTTTATTGACAATCTGTCTCACGAATTCAAAACTCCTCTTGCCTCTGTCGAAGGATATGCCGTGCTGCTGCGGGACTCGACTCTCAGCGACGCGGAGCGTTACGACTATGCCGACAGAATATGGTGTTCTGCCCGCAGACTGTCAAAGCTGTCCGGTAACATTCTGAAAATCTCACAGCTTGAGGGTATGGAAATAGTGCCGGACAAAAAGAAATTCCGCCTTGACGAGCAGCTTCGGGAGGCAGTTTTACTGCTGGAGCCCGAATGGAGCCGCAAGGAGCTTGATTTAGATGTGGAGCTTTCGGAAACGGTATATTACGGAAACCGCGACCTGCTTATGCATGTATGGATGAACATTTTGTCAAACGCGGTGAAGTTTACTCCCGACGGCGGCAGTATCGGCGTGTCGCTTGAAACTGTCGACGGCTGTGCGGTGTGCGAAATATGCGACAGCGGTATCGGTATGGAGGAGGCACAGTTGCGTCATGTATTTGATAAATTCTATCAGGCGGACACATCGCGCAAGGGCGAAGGCAACGGTCTGGGGCTGACGCTTGCCGCAAGGGTGGTAAAGCTGTGCGGCGGAACGATTACGGCACAGTCGGAGCCCGGCAAGGGTACATCCTTTACCGTAACTCTGCCGCTGTAAAGGCGCGGGCGGCTTTGCACGTTATATTTTTGAGTGGTTTTATATTACAGGTGTCGAACTTCAGTAATTGCAAAAAATATTGACATATAACGGGACGTTGTGTTATAATATGGGAGTATATGGGCATATGCTGCCCGCATACTTTACAGTAAGGACAAATCTCCGCCGGATATATTTTAGCGGAAATAATTAAAAAAGCCGGAAAGGATTGGCTTAAAAATGGCTGATAATTTCGTAATTGTTACTGACTCTGCATGTGATCTGAGTCCCGAATTCGCAGAAAAAATCGGCGTACGCGTTATTCCTCTGACACTTACCGTGGAGGGCTGCGATCCCATTCTTGACACCAAGGCTGACAAGAAGGCTCTTTATGCCGATCTGAGAGCTAAAAAGTCCGCAACAACCTCCGCCATTAACTATGAGGACGCCCTTGCAGTCATAGGCAAAGAGGTTAAGGAAGGAAACGATGTTCTTTATATCGGTTTCTCCTCCGGACTCAGCAGTACGGCAAGCACCGGTATCCTTGTGTGCAATGAGCTTTCCGAGCAGTACCCCGAAAGAAAAGTGTTCGGCGTTGACTCTCTGTGCGCTTCCCGAGGTGAGGGCCTTCTGGTATATCTTGCAACTCTTCAGCGCGACAAGGGCGAGCCTATTGAGAAAGTCCGCGACTATGTGGAGGATACAAAGCTTCACCTTTGCCATTGGTTCACCGTGGACGACCTGTTCTTCCTGAAGAGAGGCGGACGCGTTTCTGCCGCAACCGCAGTAGTGGGCTCCATGCTTTCCATAAAGCCCGTTATGCATGTTGACAATGAGGGACATCTTATAAATGTCGGCAAGGCGAGGGGCAGAAAGGCTTCTATTGAGGCTCTTGTTAAAAAGATGGAGGAGACCGCCATCGACCCCGCCTCCCAGACTGTGTTTATCTGTCACGGCGACTGCATCGAGGACGCCGAGTACGCCGCAAATCTTATTAAAGAAAAAATGGGCGTAAAAGAAATAATGATCGATTACACCGGCGCCGTTATCGGCTCTCACTCCGGTCCCGGTACTCTTGCAATTTTCTTCCTCGGAACGCATCGCTGACGCGTGCGGCTTTCCGCGCTTGTTTTTCGCGCCGCGGAGGGCATAATACTTATGATTAGGCTTTAGCAAGCTTCGCCTTGGGTTTCCCACAGCGGAGACGATTATGTATGCAAAGAAAGGCATAAGCAATGAAAATTACAGGAAATATGTACCGTGATATGGTGGTCAGCGCGGCTTGCTGCCTTGACAACGATAAAGAGCGGGTCAATAATCTTAATGTTTTCCCCGTTCCCGACGGTGATACGGGTATAAATATGAGCCTCACCATGAGCGGAGTGCGCGGCGATTTTGCCGGACTTACCTTTGAGGGCGGCATAGGAGAGGCGGCTCACAAGGCGGCAAACCTTATGCTGAGAAGCGCACGCGGCAACTCCGGCGTTATCCTTTCCCTGTTCTTCAGAGGAATTTCAAAGGCGTGGAAAGAGCTTGACGAGGCTGACTGTGCCGACATTGTACGGGGCTTTGAGCGCGGTGTTACCGAAGCTTACAAGGCGGTTATGAACCCTACCGAGGGTACCATACTGACCGTTATGCGCGTAATGACCGAAAATGCAAAAGAGTCTGTGGACGGCGGAGAGGATGACGTTCACGCTCTGTTCAGCCTTATGAGGAGAGCGGCAGAGGAAACTCTGGAAAAAACTCCCGATATGCTGCCTCAGCTTAAGCAGGCAGGCGTTGTGGACTCCGGCGGCTCCGGTTTTCTGGATGTTATGGAGGGAATGCTCAGGTGTCTCGAGGGTGACCCCGTCAGATCCGTCGCTGCCGACAGCGGCAGTGAAGCAAAGGGCGAGCAGGCTGCGGATTTCTCCTCTTTCAGCACGGAAAGCATTAAATACGCCTACTGTACCGAGTGTAGCGTTACCAAAAACGAAAAGTTTGCCGGCGAGGGCACTGCGGAGGCTCTGCATCAGTTTATTATGAAGCTGGGCGACAGCGTGGTTTTCGTAGATGACGCAGAGATAATCAAGCTCCATGTTCATACAAACAAGCCCGGCAAGGTACTTACGGAAGCGCTTCGCTACGGCTCGCTTTACACCGTAAAGATCGAGAATATGAAAAATCAGCACTCTTCACTTTCCGACGAAGTGAAGAATTCCGCCGAAAAGGCGAATACCCAAACCGCTTCCGCTCCGGAAGCTACCGCGCCCGTTGCTCCCGAAAAGAAATACGGCTTTGTTACCGTTTGTATGGGCGACGGTCTCGCTTCCCTGTTTACCGACCTTGCTGCAGACAAAATAGTGTCCGGCGGTCAGACAATGAACCCCAGCACGGACGACATTGTAAACGCCGTGCTTCAGACCCCCGCCGAGAATGTGTTCGTTCTTCCCAACAACAAAAATATTCTCATGGTAAGCCAACAGGCGGCAAAAATCGTCAAGGACAGAAAAGTCATTGTGCTTGAAACCGTTTCCGTTCCCGAGGGCGTGTCTGCTATGCTTGCATTTGACGAAAGCGCGGAGCTTTCGGACAACATCGAAGCTATGAAAGAAGCTGTCGGCGGCGTTACCACTCTTTCCACCACCTATGCGGTGCGTGATACGGAAATAGGCGGTACTGCTATCAAAGAGGGCGAAATTCTGGGAATGCTCAACGGCAAGATAATCTGCACCTCAGATACCCGCCTTGCATGTATCAAAGGACTTATGTCAAAGGTTGACGGGGCTTCCTATATCAATGTGTATTACGGCGAGGGTGCCGAGGAAGCAGATCAGGTCACCGCGTACCTTCAGGAAAAATTCCCTGATGCGGAAGTGATTTCCATGGACGGCGGTCAGCCCGTGTACAGCTACATTATCTCAATCGAATAAAAAGCCTTAAAAAGCATATAAAAAATCCGTCCTGTCAGGGCGGATTTTTTATATGAAAACAGTAAAAAACGGAGAAGTCCTGCGTATAATCGGCCGAAAAGAGCGCAAGATTATTTTATGAGAATCAATTCAAAAGCGCTTTCCGTAAGCCAAAAGCTTATTATTGCCGCCGCGGCTTTGTGCGGCGTTGCCATTCAGACCGGTACATTTACCGGCTTTTCAAATTTGTCCGCTTTCCGTATGTTCACCGTGCTGTCAAACACTCTGTGCGCCGCATATTTTCTCCCTGCCGCCGTCACAATCGCTCTTTCAAAAAACCGCGACGGAGGAGACAGCCCCCTTCCATTTCTGAAGGGTATATGCACCATGTGTATTTCGCTGACCGGTATCGTTGCCGCCGCGGTGCTTATGCAGACGGTCAATTTTACAAGTGTCGCGGGAATTTCCGCCTTTATCCTGCATATTGCAACTCCAGTGCTTACAGTCTCCGATTGGCTTCTTTTTGACAAAAAAGGCAGATACGGGCAATGGATGCCGGCAGCATGGACTGCGGCGCCGCTTGTGTATTTTGTTTATATTATGGTTTCGGCCGATCTTCCCTATGTGAATCCCAAAAACCGCTATCCGTACCCCTTTCTGGATTACGAGCACATGGGTATGAATGCGTATCTTACCGCTATTGCAGTTATCACCGCCGTTTATGTGCTTTTCGGTTATCTAATACGTTTTATCGACCAAAAAGCTGTCATTGAATATTCGTCAAAAGCACAAAATGAGGCAGGCAAAATTTAGTTATTTTCACGGTATTCCCCGTGCGGCGCGAAAAAGTATCCGATTACGCTTGATTTGCCCCTTGCCTTGCTATAAAATAGGTTTAATGCAACAGATTTTTGCATACGAACCTATTTTTTATATTCCGGAGGAAAAAACATGGCAATCGGAGCAAACGACAAAGTCAGAGTCGGTATCATCGGCTGCGGCGGTATCGCAAACGGCAAGCATTTTCTCGGTCTTAAGTCCGTTCCCGAGGTTGATATGGTCGCTTTCTGCGACATAATCGAGGAGCGCGCACAGGCTGCCTGCAAAAAGTACGGCACTCCCGACGCAAAGGTATACACCGATTACAGGGAGCTGCTCAGCGATAAGTCCATCGACGTGGTTCACGTCTGCACGCCCAACCGTTCTCACAGCTTCATCACCGTTGACGCGCTTGAAGCCGGCAAGGATGTTATGTGCGAAAAGCCTATGGCTATTAACTCCGCCGAGGCTAAGAAAATGCTGGACGCCGCAAAGCGTACCGGCAGAAAGCTGACTATCGGCTATCAGAACCGTCAGAGAAACGACGCTCTCTATCTTAAGGCTGCCGCCGACCGCGGTGAGTTCGGCGACATCTATTACGCAAAGGCGTTTGCGGTACGGCGCCGCTTCGTTCCTACATGGGGTGTATTTCTGAAAGAAGACGAGCAGGGCGGCGGTCCCCTTATCGACATCGGAACTCATGCGCTTGATCTGACCCTTTGGACTATGAACAACTATAAGCCCAAATACTGCGTAGGCACTACATATCACAAATTCCGCTATCAAACCGAGACAGGCAACGCCTGCGGCGACTGGAATCCCGACGAGTTTACCGTTGAGGACTCCGCTTTCGGTTTCGTTGTAATGGAGGACGGCTCCACCATCAGCCTTGAATCCTCCTGGGCTCTTAACACGCTTGAGGTCAGAGAGGCTCAGACGCTTATCTGCGGCACCAAGGGCGGCGCTGATATGATCCACGGTCTGCGCTTCAACAGCGTTGAAGGCGGCAGACAGATCATCAAAAATATTGACCTGGGCGTAGGCGCTGTTGACTACTTCAGCGGCAACGCAGGCGGTGAACCTCACGAGAGAGAGGCTTATCAGTGGATCCACTCCCTTATTGACGGCAAGGATCCCTGCGTTCTCCCCGAGCAGGCTTATGTGGTAACTCAGATACTTGAGGGCATTTACGAGTCCGCCAAAACCGGAAACATCGTATTCCTTAACAAATAAGAAGCGGAGGTGCTTTTATGAAACTTTGTGTACTTGCAAATCTTTACGGAAATCTGTCTCTTGAAGATGCACTTAAAAAGCTGAAGCCCA
>CAMFEL010000074.1 GCA_945949385.1 uncultured Clostridia bacterium
CTGGGGTAGGGCGCCGGCGGGGGCGTTAGCAACATTGCCAATGCCTGCGCGGCAGGTACCATAAGCATTGCATACGCCTGCGACCTTATACGCGCCGGAAAATGCGATGTGGCTCTGGCAGGCGGCTCCGACGCCTTTGCTTCCGTCCCCTACGCCGGCTTTCTTTCCCTGCACGCCCTTGCCGAAAACGGCTGTTCCCCCTTTAACCGCTGTGACGGCATAACTTTGGGAGAGGGCAGCGGAGTGCTTATTGTGGAATCCTATGAGCACGCCGTAAAAAGAGGAGCAAAGATATACTGCGAGGTGCTTGGCTCCGGCATCAGCAGCGATGCATATCACATCACCGCCCCCAGACCGGACGGAGAGGGACAGATAAACGCCATCCGCCGCGGACTTGAAAGCTCCGGTCTCTCGGAAAAGGACATCGGCTACATAAACGCTCACGGCACGGGCACCGCCAAAAACGACGAAGCGGAGTTTCTGTCCCTGCACACTATTTTCGACGGCAAAAACAGCGATCTCAGCGTAAGCTCCACCAAGGCCATGGTAGGTCACTGTCTGGGAGCCGCGGGAGCGATAGAGGCGGTATTTGCCGTAAAGGCTCTGACGGAAAACACTGTCCCCCCTACCATAGGTTACAGCGACGATGAGCTTGAAAAGCTCAAAGAGCGTGCAAAAGATATTGATTTTCGCCCCAACACGGCAAAAAAGAAAGAACTGCACGCCGTTATGAGCAATTCCTTTGCTTTCGGCGGAAACAACGCCAGCATTATTTTCAGCGACGGCGCAGGCGAAGCATCCGCACCCGAAAAGAAGGAAAAGGTTTATATTACAGGTCTGGGACTTGTTAGTCCCATAGGCAACAAGATCGATTGCTATATCGAAAAATACAAAAACGGCCAGCGCCCCGAGGGAGTTTCCCTTACCTCCGCCGTAACAAGCGAGGATCATGCAGAGTACGGTCTGAAAATGGCGTTCTATCGCAAGCTGGACAAGTTCAGCCAGCTTCAGGCGGTGTCCGGTATGGCGGCGCTTGCCGACGGAAACCTTGAAGTTAACGGCGAAAACGCCCCCGACATCGGCATTGTGGTAGGTACCGCAACCGGCCCCCTTTCCACCATTTGCAACTTCCAGAAGGATCTGGTACGCGACGGCAATGCCGCGGGAAGCGCCTTCAGATTTCCCAACACCGTATATAACGCCGCAGGCGGCTACCTTTCCATATGCTCCGGAATCAAGGGCTATAACGCCACCGTTACCAACGGCGCGCAGTCCGGTCTGCAGAGCATAGCCTACGGCTGTGAAATAATCCGCAGCGGTAAGAGCCGCGCCGTAGTCGCCACCGGCACCGACGAAAACAGCGATGTTATCGAGGAGCTGTACCGGGGAATCGGACTTGTATCGGACAGCGCACACGGCGCGTATGAAAACGGAAACGGAATTGTTCTCAGCGACGGAAGTACCTCCCTGCTTATAGAAAGTGAAAGCAGCGCAAAGGAAAGAGGCGCCGCAGTTTACGCCGAGGTGGCAGGCTACGGTATGTCGCACCGTTCCGTGGCGTTCGGCTCCCTCAAAGATTCGGGAGATGCCCTTGACGAGGCTGTGGCAAACGCCTGCGCGGACGCGGGTATCGACGCAAGCGACATTGACGCAGCAGTGGGCTTCGGCAACGGCTGGGCAGAGGCTGACGGCGAGGAAATTGCTTCCTACGCAAGAATATTCGGCAAAGCCTTTGAAAAACTGCCCGTATTTACGGTAAAGGACACCGTGGGAGAAGCGAGAGCGGCGTCCGCAGCGCTTTCCGCGGGACACGCGGCACTCCTGCTCTCCGGAAAGCTTCCCGGCGGCAGAGCTTATATGTATGACGGTGAAAAAATGAGACCCGCCGATGTGAGCGCCGACGGATTCAAGAATATACTTGTCACCTCCTACGGCGTAGGCGGCTCCTACTGCGCGCTTATAATCAGACGGTGCGCAGACTGAGTCTGACCGCTTGAAAATCTGACAGAAAAGGATATAAGTCATGAGTAAAATCGCAATAGTAACCGGTGCCTCCAAGGGTATAGGCAGAGCCTGCGCGCTCCGCCTTGCAAAAGACGGTATGACCGTTATCGTAAATTACAGCAGAAGCGACGAGGCGGCAAACAAGGCCGTCGAGGAAATAAAGGCTGCAGGCGGAAGCGCCGCCGCATACAAGGCTGATGTTTCCGACCCCGAGCAGGTAAAGACCATGTTCAAGGACATTGCCGACCAGTACGGCACCGTGGATGTGCTTGTAAACAATGCGGGAATCGTCAAGGACGAATACCTGCTTATGCTCACAAGCGAAACTCTGGACAAATGCCTTGATCTTAACATCAAAGGCTATCTGTACTGCGCTCAGCAGGCGGTTCTGAAAATGTTCCGGCAGAAATCCGGCGTTATAGTAAATATGTCCTCCGTCAGTGCGAAAATGGCGCTGGCAGGTCAGTCCGTATACTCCGCCACAAAGGGTGCGGTCAACTCTATGACACAGACTATGGCTAAGGAGCTGGCAAGATACGGCATACGCGTAAACGCGGTGGCTCCCGGCTTTGTTATGACGGAAATGGTAGATCAGCTTCCGGAGGATAAAAAGAAAGAGTATCTGAAAGCGGTTCCCATGGGGCGCTTTGCCGATGTCAGCGAGGTCGCAGACCTGGTGTCCTTCCTTTGCAGCGACGAAAGCAAATACATCACCGGTCAGTCCATAGTGCTTGACGGAGGACTCAGCTTATGATGAACATATTCGAGGTAAACAAAAGGCTGAAGCAAAGACCCCCTTTCCAGATGATAGAAAAGGTCACGGAGCTTGTTCCGGGCGAGAGCGCCGTGGGTATTAAAAATGTCAGCATCAACGAGCCTTATTTTGCCGGCCATTTTCCCGGCACACCCATAATGCCCGGTGTGCTTATTATCGAAAGCTGCGCTCAGCTCTGCTCTCTTGTCATAGAGGGCGACGGCACCGACGACAGTCTTCTGTATGTCTTGCTTAAAGTGGACAAGTTCAAGTTCGTAAAGCCCGTGCTCCCCGGCGACACCCTGACCCTTAAGGTCACAAAGACCCAGAGCGGCGGCACACTGACATACTTTGACGCGGTGGCAGAGGTGGACGGACAGGTAAGGGCAAAAGGCTCCATGGTCTTTACCGCCATACCGAAAGAAAGCCTTGACGGCTGACGGCAAAACCTATTTTCATTCAAGAAAGGCAAAAGCATATGTCAAAAACAGCGCTTCTTTTCGCAGGTCAGGGCGCCCAGACGGTGGGCATGGGAAAAGATCTGTACGATACAAACGACGCGGCACGCGCCGTATTCCAACTGGGCGAAAGCATCCGCCCCGGCACGCTGAAAACCTGCTTCGAGGGTCCCGGAGATGTCCTCACCCTTACGGAAAACACACAGCCCTGTCTGTTCCTGACCGACCTTGCCTGTGCGAGAGCGCTTGAAGCCGCAGGGCTCAGCGCCGACGCTGCTGCAGGCTTCTCTCTGGGCGAGATACCCGCTCTTGCATACGCCAAAGTACTGAGCGACACTGACGCCTTTCGGCTTGTCGTCACAAGAGGAGAGGCGATGTCGGAGTGCGCAAAAGCGCATCCCGGCTCCATGGCAGCGGTGCTGAAGCTTGACAACTGCGCGGTTGAGGAAGTATGCGGGCATTTTGACAATGTATACCCCGTCAACTACAACTGCCCCGGACAGCTTGCCTGTGCGGGAGCGGCAGATGAGATCGACGCTTTCTGCGACGAGATAAAAAAACTGGGCGGCAGGGCAGTAAAGCTTGCGGTAAGCGGCGCTTTCCACACCCCCTTTATGCGCCCGGCTACCGAGGCACTTGAAAAAACTCTTGCGGGGATGACCCTGTCGTCTCCCTCAGTCCCCATATATTCAAACACCACCGGAGAGCCCTATCCCGAAAGCGCGTCTGATATCGCAAAAACCGTGGCGGGACAGGCTTCAAACAGCGTGCGCTGGGAGAGTATCGTTAGAAATATGTACGCCGCAGGAGTTGATACTTTTATAGAGGTGGGCGCAGGCTCCACCCTTTCCGGTCTTGTGAAAAGAATACTGCCGGAGGATGTGAAAATTTTAAGAGTCGGCGACGCGGCAAGCCTTGAAGATACAATTCGGGCGCTGGGGCTGTGACGGAGGAAAAATCAGAATATGAGCGAAAAATACACCCTCCCCGAAACTGTTACCTGTGAAAAGTGCAAAGGACAGGTTTCGGGCAAGGATATGGCAGAGAATATGTATATCTGCCCTCTGTGCGGCAAGTACAACAAGCTGCCCGCAAGACAGAGAATTGCGTCCGTTACCGACTCCGAAAGCTTCAAAGAATTCTGGAGCGGCGCCTCTACCGACGACCCTCTCCGCTTTCCCGGCTACGGCGAAAAGCTTGACAAATCAAAGAAAGCCAGCGGAGAAAATGAAGGCGTTGTGTGCGGTACGGCAAAAATCGGCGGAAACACTTGCTGCATATTTGTCATGGAGCCGAAATTCATGATGGGCTCCATGGGCAGCGTTGTGGGCGACAAGCTGGCGGCTTTGTTTGAGTACGCCACACGCCGCCGTCTGCCCGTTGTGGGATATGCCGCATCGGGAGGCGCAAGAATGCAGGAGGGCATGGTCTCTCTTATGCAGATGGCAAAGGTATCGGGAGCGGTAAAGCTGCACAGCGACGCGGGACTTTTTTACACCGTATGCCTGACTGACCCCACCACGGGCGGAGTCACCGCCAGCTTTGCAATGCTTGGGGATATGATAATCGCGGAGCCCGAGGCTCTTATCGGCTTTGCGGGCAAGCGCGTGATTGAGCAGGTAACGGGAGAAAAGCTTCCCGAGGGGTTCCAGAGCGCGGAATTTAAGCTTGAAAACGGCTTTCTTGACGCCATCGTAAAGCGGGAAGACCAAAGAAAATTCATGTCCGATATGCTGAGCCTTCACAGCGCGGCGCAAAGACGGCGCAGATAAAGCACCCCCGGAAAGGAAAAGCGAAAAATGGACGCTTACGAAAAAATCAAATGCTCCCGAAAAGCGGGGCGCCCCACCTCAAAGGACTATATAGACGCAATATTCACCAACTTTACGGAGCTTCACGGCGACCGCAGATTCGGAGACGATCACGCTATATTGGGCGGCGTGGCATGGCTTCGTGATATGCCCGTTACGGTCATCGGAATTGAAAAAGGTCATTCCCTTAACGAAAGAATGTACAGAAACTTCGGCTGTGTGCTGCCCGAGGGATACAGAAAAGCCCTGCGGCTTATGAAAGAAGCGGAAAAATTCCGCCGCCCCGTAGTCTGCTTTGTGGACACTCAGGGCGCAAGCTGCGGTCACGATGCGGAAAAGCGGGGAGAAGGTCAGTCAATTGCCGAAAACCTTTACGAGCTTATGACGCTTAAAACCCCTATCGTCACCGTTATGGCAGGCGAGGGAGGCAGCGGCGGCGCACTGGCTCTGGCAATAGCAGACCGGGTGTGGATGCTTGAAAACGCCTATTACAGCGTAATATCCCCCGAATCCTGTGCCAGCATTCTGTTCAAAGACCCCTCCCGCGTGTCGGAGGCTGCGGAAAATCTGCACCTGTTTGCAGACGATCTGAAAGAACTGGGAATAGTGGAAAAAGTGGTTGCCGAGGCGGCAGAATTCACACCGGAGCAGACCAAAAAAATGACGGAGGGTATGGCGGCAGAGCTTTACCTCACGCTTAAAAAGCTATTGAAAAAGTCCCCCGCAAAGCTTACGGCGGACAGGTACGAAAAGTACCGCAAGATCGGCAGATATGAGGAGATCGGTATAAAAAATGTATAAGATTCTTTTGCTGAACGGCAGCCCCCGAAAGGAAAAAAGCTGTACCCTGAGGGTCGCCAGAAAATTTGCCGAGGGCATAAAAGATAGTCGGGAGTGCAGTATAGAGGAAATTTGTCTTGCCGACTGCCGCATTAAACAGTGCATGGGCTGTCTCAGCTGCTGGGGAAGAACGGCGGGCGAGTGCTTTATCAAGGATGACGACATTCCCATGCTGAAGCAGAAAATAATGGACGCCGATTTAATAATCGAAGCCTTCCCCCTTTACTTTTTCGGTATGCCCGGCACAGTCAAGGTCTTTACCGACAGAATGCTGAGCATAATGAACACCTACGAGGGTCAGCTTCCCGTGGAGGGCACTCCCTTTCACGGCTTCCGCTACGATATGAGCGGAAAGCGCTTTGCGATAGTATCCACCTGCGGCTACGCTCAGACCGATCTTATATACGATTCTCTGCTATCTCAGCTTGACTGCATTTGCGGCAAGGAAAACTACTACGCCCTTTTGTGCCCCCAGGGTAAGCTTCTGTCCATCCCCGAGTTGTGGGAGCGAATGGAAACCTACCTTGAAAAATACAAGGCGGCGGGAGCGGAACTTGCAACAACGGGAGAGCTCAGCGACGAAACGATTAAAAATCTGAGAGTCGCTCCTCTGGACGAGAGAAAATTCAAAATACTCCTTGAAATGTTCTGGAGAAACGAAAAGAGCGGCAAAAATGTATGATACAAGCGTAAGAATCCGGTACAGCGAGGCTGATTCCGACGGAAAGCTTTCCATGCGCGGACTGCTCCGTCTGTTTCAGGACTGCGGCTATTTTCACGCCGCCGACCGCGGTCTGGGTGAGGAATACACAAAGAAAACAGGCTGCACATGGTATCTGCTCTCATGGTACATACACGCCGATAAAATGCCGCGTATATGCGACAGAGTCACCCTTTCAACGGGGATATACTATACGGCGGGTTCCATCAGCAAAAAGTCTCTGTTTATGTACTCCGAGTCCGGCGAGCTGCTTGCGGCGGGAGATACACTGTGGGTGTATATGGATGTGGCAAAACAGCAGCCGGCAGAAACCCCGTCCGGTCTCTGGAACAAGTGCGACGCCGCAGAAAGAGCCCCTTTGCCCGCGGTTTCGCGCCGCATATCAATCCCTGCTTATACGGAGTCCCTCTCCCCGCGCACGGTGGACAAAGAGCTTACGGACACCAATGGGCACGCCAATAATGTAAAGCTTACGGAGCTTGCCATGTCATATGCAAAAAACTCGGGTGAGTGCAGAACTCTGCGGGCGGAATTCCGCTCTCAGGCTCCGGCTGACAGCGACCTTTATCCGAAAGTTTGCTTTGAAGCCGGGAAAAACACCGTGGTTTTTGCAAACGGCGGCGGAGATGTTCTGTCTGTATACGAATTTGAATAAAGCATACAAGGTTTTATGATTAGCGCCGCCCGAAGGGCGGCGTTTTTGCTCCGCCGCTGTTGACAAAAAGAGGCGCAAATGGTATCATAGCATAAGACGAAAGACGACACAGGAAAAGAGGAAAAGCAATGAGAACAAAAACAGTTAAGGGTATGAACGACTACCTGCCCGCCGACGCGGAGATACGCGACTATCTTCAGTCCGTTATTATAGACACATACAGAAACAGCGGCTTTGAGCACGTCATCACCCCCATAATGGAGGACGCCGAAAATCTGGACAAAAGCGACGGCGGCGACAACCTTAACCTTATATTCAAGGTGCTGAAGCGCGGCGAAAAGCTGAACCGGGCTCTGGAAAGCGGTAATGTTAAGGAGCTTTCCGATATGGGTCTGCGCTATGACCTGACGCTTCCCCTGTGCCGCTATTTCGCAAACAACAGGGCTCAGCTTTCCCTGCCCTTCAAGGCGATACAGACTGACAGAGTGTACCGTGCGGAAAACTCGCAAAAGGGCAGACTTCGCGAATTTGTCCAGTGCGACATAGATATTATCGGCTCCGCCGACCCGGAATGTGAGATCGAGCTTATTCTCACCACCGCAAAGGCCCTTGAACGCACGGGAATAGGCGCCTTTACCGTAAAGATAAACGACCGTACCCTGCTGCGAAGCCTGCTTTGCGCTCTGGGCTTTCCCGAGGACAGGCTGGATCGCGCCTGCATCACCCTTGATAAGCTGGATAAGATCGGCGCAGAGGGCGTTAAGCAGGAGCTTTGCGACGAGGGCTTTGACAGCACCGCCGTTGATGGCTTCTGCAGCTTCTTTTCAAAGGACAACATAACCCTTGAGGACGCGGAAAAGCTTGTGAGCGGCTCCGATGCGCCCGCACGGCTCAGATATATCTGCGACACGGTCACGAAAATATCAAAGGGAAAAATAAAGCTTGAATTCGATATTACTCTTGTGCGCGGACAGGGCTACTATACAGGTACCGTTTTTGAAGTCAGAAGCGACGAATTCAGCGGAGCGATCGCAGGCGGCGGCCGCTACGACAATCTTATCGGCCGCTTTATAGGCGAGGACATCCCCGCCGTAGGCTTTTCCATCGGCTTTGAGCGCATATTCTCAATTCTCAAAGACCGCGGCGGCTTTACCGTGCCCGGCGGCAGAAAGAAGCTTGTTATAATGTATGACCCCGAAAACTTCGCCGAAGCGGAGGAAAAAGCGGAGCAGCTTCGCGGCGATTACGATGTGGCGCTCTGCCGCAAAACGAAAAAAACCGGCAAGATCCTGAGCCGCTACGCCCAGAGAGGCTACGACGCCTTTATAAGCTTCGGCCAGTCCGATGAAATTCAGCCTTTGTATTGAATGATAAAAAGTAATATGCCGGTATAGAAATATTGAACTCGAAAAGCCCCGTCTTGAGACGGGGCTTTTCGGAGCTTTGGCTACTTTCAACTCTTTACGTTGCCATAGTGTATTATATAGTAAAAACTACCAATAATCATAAATCGTTCGGTTCTATGGAATGATTGCATCAGTTAACACTGACCTTTCAAGCACCATAATCTACCCCATAATTCTGTATTACATATCTTGTTTTGAAAACCGATTTGAGAACTAAGAGAATATCACAACACTATACTACTGCAAACCCGCAATCAAATCAATGCGAAGCATTGTATATCATCAATTCCGTAGGAATTGTATATCATCAACACGCAGTGTTGCATCTCATCAAGCCGCAGGAAAAATACACGCTGGCGCGTGATGAGATACAGCCCCAAAGGGGCTGATGATATGCACCGCACTTTGTGCGGCGATGATATGCCAAGCCTGCGGCTTGGATAAAAAAAGAACGAACTTTTGGTAGACAAAAGTTCGTTCTTTTATCGTTCCGTTCTATGGAATGATTGCATCAGTTAACACCGACCTTTCAAGCGCCATAATCTACCCCATAATTCTGTATTACATATCTTGTTTTGAAAACCGATTTGAGAACTAAGAGAATATCACAACACTATACTACTGCAAACCCGCAATCAAATCAATGCGAAGCATTGTATATCATCAATTCCGAAGGAATTGTATATCATCAACACGCAGTGTTGCATCTCATCAAGCCGCAGGAAAAATACACGCTGGCGCGTGATGAGATACAGCCCCAAAGGGGCTGATGATATGCACCGCACTTTGTGCGGCGATGATATGCCAAGCCTGCGGCTTGGATAAAAAAAGAACGAACTTTTGGTAGACAAAAGTTCGTTCTTTTTTGGTGGGGGAAGTTGGATTCGAACCAACGAAGTCACTGACAACAGATTTACAGTCTGCCCCCTTTGGCCGCTCGGGAATTCCCCCATATATTAAATTCACAAGTGCGAATTGCGGTGGAGCCGGTGGACGGACTCGAACCCCCGACCTGCTGATTACAAATCAGCTGCTCTACCAGCTGAGCTACACCGGCATTCTTTTTAACCGCTTGCGCAAGAAAGATTATAACAGAAAACATCTCTCTTGTCAACAGGAAATTTTCAAAAACGGCAAATAATTTTTGGCAATTTCAAAAGCCGGGCAATTGAAATCACGGAGAGAGGTATAAATATCCGTAAAGCGGCGAAATTCAGTTAGTTCAAAGAGACGGTGTTTTGTACAGAATTCAGACTTGATTATTAGTTGACAGAAGTGGAGAAAGGATTTTTCGAAGGGA
>CAMFEL010000075.1 GCA_945949385.1 uncultured Clostridia bacterium
GTTCTAAGCGGAGCGCGAGGCGGAGCCTCGCATATATCTGCTGGGCTCGGGGCACGGGCAGCGCCCCGTTTGGTGCCGGGGCACGGGCAGCGCCCCGTTTGGTGCCGGGGCATGGGGTAGCGCCCCGTTTGGTGCAGGGGCACGGGGCAGCGCCCCGTTCCTCTACTGCGCGGGGCGGAGCCCCGTATTCTGTGTGTTTTCGATGTGCGCGGACTACATCATAAACAGGGTACAGCCTGTTTTTTTGAAATAGTCGATCCGCTCGCGCAGGGCGTCTTCGCTTACCTTGAAATATTCTGCGAGGCAGGTGATGCACATAAACTCCCGTGCGCCGCGGTTTACCATTTTTCTGTGCAGGGCTACCTCGTCATAGGTAAGAGGGCGCAGGCATTTCATACATTTGAAATCTGTCATAAGCTTTGCGGCGGCTTTCGCCGCCGCTCCTTTTTGCATTTTACTGCTTTGTAACGATCTTTGCCTTGTATATTTTGAAGTCTTCTTGGGGCACTACGGGGCAGAAGCAATCGTGCTTTACGCCTATATGCTCGCCGGTTATAATATCCGTTATGTCAAGTCCCGCTCCCGTGCCGGAGGGAATGCCGTAATCGTCAAAATAGAAGGGAATCATGAGGCTTTCGCAGTCGGAGAAATTGAAATAGCCCAGCACAAGCTCTTCTCCCGACAGAAGCTTTATAAATCCGAGTCTGCCGTCGGCGGCATACCGCTGACGCTCCTCATAGTAAGGAGGACGGCAGTCCTCATCCTGGTCTATTCGGATAAGCTCTTTGTTTTGCAGAATGGCGCGGCAGCCCTCGCTCATATTGCGTATGTCGCCGCCTATCATCAGCGGAGCACCCCACAGACACCACATTGCAAAATGCAGAAGATACTGACGCTCGGTACAGCCGCCCGTGTGGCTCACATGACCGTTTCCTCCCATGCCCACTACCAGCATATCAATGTCGTTGAAGCAGCCGGGAGCGGAGCTGTACAGCTTGCGGAGCTGTGACATGGCATTGGAGCGGATCGACTGGAGATTGTCCGTAATGTCGCCTGTACTGCGGTACAGGTGAGCGCCTACGGAGCGCATCCATGTATGAGGCTCTCTCTCTCCTACGGTACAGCCGGAATACATGATTTCCCGTCCCGTGGCGCGCAGAGCCATACTCATAGTCAGATATGAATTTTTTACATCTCCGCTGCCGGGATAGTGGCACAGGTCGTATTTCAGATAATCCACACCCCAGTCGGCAAACATACGTGCGTCCTCATACTCGTGACCGTAGCTGCCGGGAAGTCCCTGACAGGTAAGGGTACCTGCGGCGGAATATATACCGAATTTCAGCCCTTTAGAATGAATATAGTCGCCGATGAATTTCATGCCGTGGGGGAATTTTTCGGGATTTACTACCAGAAGTCCGTTTTCTCTTTCCGGCATCATCCAGCCGTCGTCAATAACGAGATATTCGTATCCCGCGTCAAGGTAGCCCTTTTCCACCATGGCGTCGGCGGTCTCAAGAATAAGCTTTTCGTTGATCTTCGGGCCGAAGGTATTCCATGAATTCCAGCCCATGGGAGGTGTTTTTCCAAGCATATATAAACTCCTTTCGGTTGTTATTTCAATTATATCGGACATATTCGCTTTGTCAATACATTAAATAGATTTCAGAGGAATATTCTGCGCTTTTTTGCTCGCAAAACACGGTTTTATTCGATATACAGTGTATCAAATGAGACACACTGACGGCTTGGCGCACAAAAAATCAGAATAAATTATTAAAAATGATAATAAAATTGTCGCAAACTATGGAAATTCGCGCAGAAATATTATATAATAAATGGGATAAATAATAAATCATATGGCCAGGAGGACATATTACCTATGAAAAAGCAAATGACGACGGTGCCTTTTACCGACACCCCCGAGCAGAAGGCTCGCCTTGATCAGGTCATCGCTGAGATGAAGGACCAGAAGGGCTGCCTTATGGGAATCATGCAGAAGGCGCAGGATATCTACGGATATCTGCCCCCCGAGGTACAGAAGCATATCGCCCTGAGCCTTGACATTCCCGTGTCCGAGGTTTACGGAGTGGCAACCTTCTACTCTCAGTTCCTGCTCAATCCCAAGGGCACCAACCCCGTAAGCGTTTGCCTGGGTACCGCCTGCTACGTTAAGGGCAGCGGCAACCTTATGGAAAAGCTGGAGAGCGTTCTGGGTATCAAGAGCGGCGGAATTACCGCTGACAAGAGATTCAGCCTTGACGCTACCCGCTGCATCGGCGCGTGCGGACTTGCGCCCGTTATGACCGTGGGCGAGGACGTTTACGGCAGACTTACCCCCGACGATATCGAAGGAATTATCGCAAAATACAACTGACAGACTGGACGGCTGTATAATATGAAAATAAGGGAGATTTCCGAAAAGCTTTGCGCCGACATTGTTTGCGGCGAGGATCAGCTTGACTGCGAGGTGTTTACCGCCTGCAGCAGCGATATGATGAGCGATGTGCTTGCATTCGTAAAGGATCAGGCAGTTCTGCTTACGGGACTGGTCAATCCCCAGGTTATCAGAACCGCAGAGATGATGGATATGCGCTGCATTGTGTTTGTACGCAAAAAAGTGCCTACCGAGGAGATGAAATGTCTTGCCGAGGAGGCGGGTATCGTTCTCATGAAAACACAGATGCGTATGTTCGAGGCCTGCGGAATCCTGTACGAAGCCGGGCTCAAAGGTCATGTTGAGGACGGGGTGTGCGATGCCTGACGACGTTGTACGCTTCTGCTTTGATGTGGACGGCGACGATTTTTCGTCTGCCGGCGCCGCTTCGGTGGAAGTAAAAAAGCGCCTTCGGCAGCTCGGCATCTCTCCCGAGGTCATACGCAGGGTGGCTATTGCCATGTATGAGGGAGAGATCAATATGGTCATCCATGCTGACGGCGGAAAAGCTCTGGTGGAGGTAACGCCCGACGAGGTCAGAATGACCCTTGAGGATCACGGACCGGGTATTGCCGATGTGGAGCTTGCCATGCAGGAAGGATATTCCACCGCCAGGGAAAATATCCGTTCTCTGGGCTTCGGCGCGGGTATGGGGCTTCCCAATATGAAGAAGTATACCGATACCATGCATATCGATACCGAAGTCGGGCGCGGTACCACGGTAGTGATGACGGTTAAAATCTGAATACTGCCGAAAACTGCAGAAAACTGCAGAAAACTGCAGAAAACTACCTTATATTGATATGATACGGTGACGACATGACAGAATATAAGCATTCCGTGTCGCTTGACAAATCAAAGTGCAAGGGCTGCACCCACTGCCTTCAGCGCTGCCCCACGGAGGCTATCCGTGTGAGGGAGGGCTGCGCCGCCATCAATCCCCAGAAGTGCATCGACTGCGGCGAATGCATAAGGGTATGTCCCTATAAGGCAAAGAAAGCGACACACGATCGACTTGACAGCCTTAGCAAATACAAATACAAAATTGCGCTTCCCGCGCCCGCTCTGTACGGTCAGTTCGACAATCTTGACGATATTGACTTTGTGGTGCAGGGACTGTACGATATGGGCTTCGACGATGTTTTCGAGGTGGCAAAGGCCGCCGAGATGGTGTCGGGCTACACACGGCAGTATCTGCGGGGAGACAACATAGGAAAGCCGGTCATAAGCTCGGCGTGCCCTGTGGTGGTCAGGCTTATCAGCATGCGCTTTCCGTTCCTGTGCAAAAACATACTGCCTATACTGCCTCCGGTAGAGGTGGCGGGCAAGGCGGCAAGAGAAAAAGCATTGCGGGAGCATCCCGAGCTTTCCGACAAGGATATCGGCTGCTTCTTCATTTCTCCCTGTCCCGCAAAGGTCAGCTATGTAAAAAACGCCTTTGCAGGCTCAGAGAGCAGTGTGGACGAGGTGCTTTCCGTCTCGGATGTTTATTTTGAGCTGGTGGGGCGGATGAACAAGATAACCGTTCCGGAAAAATCCACGGAGGCGGGTACCGTGGGCGTAAGCTGGGCAACCGCAGGCGGAGAATCCACCGCGATTTTCAACGAACGCTACCTTGCCGCCGACGGGATAGAAAATGTTATCCGCGTGCTTGACCAGATAGAAAACTCCGATTTTCCCGAGCTTGAGTTTGTTGAACTCAACGCCTGCAACGGCGGATGCGTAGGCGGAGTAATGACCGTGGCGAATCCCTATATAGCTAAGGCGAGAATTCACTCGCTGAAACGCTATCTTCCCGTTTCTCCCAACTTACGCCCCGGCAGTGCGCTTTCCTCGGGGGTCAAAATGCCTGAGGTTGAGTACATACCGCAGACGCCTCTGTCCGACGATCGCTCCGAAGCTATGCGGATGATGGCGGACATACAGGAAATAAGGAAGGATCTGCCCGACCTTGACTGCGGAAGCTGCGGTGCGCCTACCTGCGCGGCGTTTGCTGAGGATATAGTGCGCGGCGAGGCGTGCGCCGACGAATGCGTCGTGTTTATGCGCCACGTTTTTCACGACTATATTCAGCGGCATGTCAGCCAAAGCAAAGAGACTGCCGACGGGCAGGAGAACAGTAAAGGAGGCGGCGACGGTGACGGCAACGGTGAAGCTTGACGAAATAAGCCGCGCTCTGGGAAAAGAGCCGCTTTGCGGAAGCCTTGACAAGGAGGTCTGCGGCTGCTACGCGGGAGATTTGCTCAGTTGGGTCATGAGTCATGCTTCCTACGGAGATGTCTGGATAACCATTATGTCCAACATAAACGTGGCGGCGGTGGCAAGCCTTACGGAGTGTGCCTGCGTTATTATGGCGGAGGGTGTTGAGCCTGATGCCGACACGCTTAAGGCGGCGGGGGAAAAGGATATTACCCTGTTTTCCGACCAAAGAAGCGTCTATGAGCTGTGCTGTCTTGTAGGCAAGGTTCTTTGCAAAAATGAATAAGTACAATTACGATCTTCACATCCATTCGTGCCTTTCCCCCTGCGGGGATAACGATATGACGCCTGCAAATATTGCGGGAATGGCGGCGGTAAAGGGCTTGCAGATCGCGGCTTTGACCGACCATAATTCCACGGCTAACTGCCCCGCGTTTTTTAAGGCGTGTAAGGCTTACGGCATAATTCCCGTGGCGGGTATGGAGCTTACGGTGTCGGAGGACATACATCTGTTGTGCCTTTTCGACTCTCTTGAGGCTGCCATGGAATTCGGAAACGCGGTGCGGGGGCATATGATGCCCGTGAAAAACCGCCCCGAAATTTTCGGACACCAGTATGTTATGGATGAAGAGGACAATATTCTCTCCGAAGAAGAAAATCTTCTTATCAACGCCACCGACCTTTCTCTTGACGAGGGGAGCGCGCTGTGCCGGGAGTACGGCGGAGTGTGCTATCCCGCACATATCGACCGCACCTCCAACGGAGCGGTGGCGGTGCTGGGTACTTTTCCCGACTGGCTGTCCTATACCGCATATGAAATAAGCGGCAGCGGCCACAGAGAAAGTCTTGAAATAGCCTATCCCGTTCTCAGGAGCCTCAGAAGCGTAAAAAGCTCCGACGCCCACTATCTGTGGGATATATCCGAGGCGGGAAATACGGTGGAGCTTGACGACGAGCCTTATTCGGGCGATTTTGTCAGAAAAAGGCTTATTGAGTATCTGTCCGGCGGTGCCTCTCGGTGAGCGTCGGTAAAGGAGCTTTATATGAAGGATCTGTCCCTGTATATTCTCGATATTGCCATGAATTCCGTGAGAGCGGGGGCAAGGCATATCGAAATACGCCTTGAAGAAGCGGATCATTTACTGAAGCTTACGGTAAAGGATGACGGCTGCGGTATGACCGCACAGCAGGTGGAGCGCCTGTCAGACCCATTTTTCACCACAAGAAAAACCAGAAAGGTGGGGCTGGGCATTCCCTTTCTCCGTATGCTTGCGGAGATGACGGGCGGCGGTGTGAGCATTTCCTCCAAACCCGAAAGCGAGGGAGAGGGTCACGGCACCGAAGTGGAGGCGACCTTCAGAACGGATCACATTGATTTTATACCCATAGGGGATGTAAGCGAAACCCTGCTTACGCTTATTCAGGGAAATCCCGATACTGATTTTTGCTTTGTGCATAAGGCAAAGGGCACGGATGTTTGCCTTGATACTGCCGAAATGCGTAAAATACTGGGCGGCGATGTTCCGCTCAACAGCTATGAGGTGCTGTCCTTTATCAGGGAATACCTCAGAGATATGTACGATCAAAAATAATAAACATATATGAAAGGAACTAAGTCATGAAATCTTTAGCGGAGCTTGCTGCCATCAGGGAGCAGATGAAGGACAAGGTCGCTTTGCGTACCGGAAGCGGCGCAGTTCGCGTTGTTGTCGGTATGGCTACCTGCGGTATTTCGGCAGGAGCGAGACCTGTACTCAACGCATTTGTGGAGGAAGTATCAAAAGAGGGTCTTACCGATAAGGTAATGGTAACCCAGACCGGCTGTATCGGCATTTGCCAGTACGAGCCTGTTGTCGAGGTCTTTGAGGACGGCAAGGACAAGGTCACCTATGTTAAAATGACCGCTGAAAAAGCAAAGAGAGTCGTTGAGGAGCATCTCAAGGGCGGCAAGCCCGTTGGGGAGTATCTCATCGGCAATACTAAGCTGTAATTACGGAGGAAGTAAAAAGCTATGGTTCGTTCACATGTACTGATTTGCGGAGGTACCGGATGTACATCCTCCGGTAGCGCATCTATCAGAGAGGCGCTGGCAGAACAGCTTGCGGCAAACGGTCTTGACGAGGAAATCAAGATCGTTCAGACCGGCTGCTTCGGTCTGTGTGCTCTGGGTCCCATTATGATCGTTTATCCCGAAGGCACCTTCTATTCAAGAGTGACTGTTGAGGATATTCCCGAAATAGTGTCCGAGCACCTGCTCAAGGGACGTATCGTCGACAGACTGGTATACAACAAGTCCGATGAGGCAGGCGAGGACGCCGCCGCTCACGAGCTTCATACCTCTCTGAACGACACTGATTTCTACAAGAAGCAGAAGAGAGTGGCGCTCCGCAACTGCGGCGTCATCAACCCCGAGAAAATAGACGAGTACATTGCAATGGACGGCTATTTCGCCCTTGCAAAGGTGCTTACGGAAATGAGCCGCGAGGATGTTGTTCAGACTCTGCTGGATTCCGGACTTCGCGGACGCGGCGGTGCGGGATTCCCCACCGGACTTAAGTGGAAGTTCGCTATGGGCAGCACCGGCAAGAAGTATGTCTGCTGCAACGCCGACGAGGGCGACCCGGGCGCGTTCATGGACCGTTCTATCCTTGAGGGCGACCCCCACGCCGTTATTGAGGCAATGGCTATCGCCGGCTACGCTATCGGCGCCGATGAAGGCTTTATCTATGTGCGTGCCGAGTACCCCATTGCGGTACACCGTCTTGAGGTTGCTCTGAAGCAGGCAAGAGAATACGGACTTCTGGGCAAGAACATTTTCGGCACCGATTTCTGCTTTGACATCCAGCTCCGTCTGGGTGCGGGCGCTTTCGTGTGCGGCGAGGAAACTGCGCTTATGACTTCTATCGAGGGCAAGCGCGGCGAGCCCCGTCCCCGTCCTCCGTTCCCCGCAGTCAAGGGTCTTTTCGAAAAGCCCACCATTCTTAACAATGTTGAGACCTATGCCAACATCCCCCAGATCATTCTGAAGGGCGCCGAGTGGTTTGCTTCCATGGGAACAGAGAAGTCCAAGGGTACCAAGGTATTCGCTCTGGGCGGCAAGATCACCAATACCGGTCTTGTGGAGGTACCTATGGGTACAACCCTGAGAGAGGTTGTCGAGGAGATCGGCGGCGGTATTCCCAACGGCAAAAAGTTCAAGGCGGCTCAGACCGGAGGCCCCTCCGGCGGCTGTATCCCCGCTTCTCTTATCGATACTCCCATCGACTACGATAACCTTATCGCTATCGGCTCTATGATGGGCTCCGGCGGACTTATCGTTATGGACGAGGATACCTGTATGGTAGACCTTGCTAAGTTCTTCCTTGAGTTTACCGTAGACGAGTCCTGCGGTAAGTGCGCACCCTGCCGTATCGGTACGGTAAGAATGCTTGAGCTGCTCAACAAGATCACCGAGGGCAAGGGCGAAATGGAGGATCTTGACAAGCTTGAAGAGCTTGCAAAGTACATAAAGAGCGCGTCTCTCTGCGGTCTGGGTCAGACCGCTCCCAACCCCGTACTTTCCACCCTGCGCTACTTCCGCGACGAGTACGAGGCTCATATCAAGGAGAAGAGATGTCCTGCCGGCGTGTGCAAAAAGCTTCTTTCCTTCAGCATCGATCCTGAAAAATGTAAGGGCTGCACCATGTGCGCGAGAGTATGTCCCGCGGGCGCTATCAGCGGTACCGTCAGATCGCCTCATACTATCGACACCGCAAAGTGCCTGAAGTGCGGCGCCTGCATCGAGAAGTGCAAATTCGGCGCTATCTCTAAGAAATAAGGAAGGAGCAAGTACATAAATGGAAACCAAAATGCTTAATATCAAGATAAACGGCGCTGATTATACCGTGCCCTACGGCACCACCGTGCTTGAGGCATGCAGATCCGCCGGCATAGAAATTCCCACGCTTTGCTATCTTAAGGATGTAAACGAGATAGGCGCCTGCCGCCTTTGTCTCGTTGAGGTAGTGGGCGCAAGAGGTCTCGTTACCTCCTGCGTTTACCCCATTGAGCGCGACGGCACGGAAATTCTGACCAATACCGAAAAGGTAAAAGCGGCAAGAAAGATGAACATACAGCTTGTGCTTTCCGCTCATGAGAAAAAGTGCCTTTCCTGTATCCGTTCCAAGACCTGCGAGCTTCAGAAGTTCGCTCATGACTTCGGCGTGGAGGAGGATTACTTTACCCCCGTCCGCAAGGATAAGTTCGATGTGGAATGCTCCGGCACCTCCATCGT
This sequence comes from uncultured Clostridia bacterium, assembly GCA_945949385.1. Lineage (GTDB taxonomy): Bacteria > Bacillota > Clostridia > Oscillospirales > CAG-272 > Avispirillum. The sequence continues at coordinate 8,910 of CAMFEL010000075.1, forward strand.
GCGCGACCCCAACAAGTGTATTCTTTGCCGCCGCTGTGTAGGTGCCTGCAACAAGGTTCAGGACATCGGTGCAATCGGCGCGCAGAACAGAGGCTACGACACGGTTATCGGCTGTGCCTTTGAGGCAGATCTCGCCTCCACAAGCTGCGTAAACTGCGGTCAGTGTATAGTTTCCTGTCCTGTCGGCGCCCTTTACGAAAAGGACGACACTCAGAAGGTCGTGGACGCTCTCAACGATCCTACCAAGCATGTGGCTATCTGCTGCGCTCCCTCCGTGCGCGCACAGATTGGCGAGTGCTTCGGCTATGAGCCCGGCACCGACTGCGAGGGCAAGATGGTTGCGGCACTGAAGCGTCTGGGCTTTGACGGTGTGTACGACATGAACTTCTCCGCTGACCTTACCATTATGGAAGAGGCTTATGAGCTTCTGGGCAGAATTCAGAACGGCGGCAAGCTGCCTATGATCACCTCCTGCTCACCCGGATGGATCAAGTACTGCGAGCATTATTTCCCCGAAATGACCGAAAACCTCTCCACCTGCAAGTCTCCCCAGCAGATGTTCGGCGCTATCTATAAGTCCTACTTCTGCCAGAAGATGGGCGTTGACCCCAAGGATGTGGTATTCGTATCCGCTATCCCCTGTACCGCCAAGAAGTTTGAGGCCAAGCGCCCCGAGCTTGGTAATGACGGATTTGCCGATGTTGATATCGTGATCACAACCCGCGAGCTTGCCCGCATGATTAAGATGGCACAGCTCAACTTCGCAAGACTG
>CAMFEL010000076.1 GCA_945949385.1 uncultured Clostridia bacterium
ACCATATTATACCATTATACCGCAGGGGCGGACGGTGAAGCCGTCCGTGGAGCGACAGAAAAAGCACAGAAGAGAGTTTACTTTCTTCTGTGCTTTTTCCCGCTCGCCGCTTTCGCGGCACCCCTGCGGGGGATTTCTATATTGCCGTATCAGGGCAAAAGTTTTTGAGGATTGTCAAGGGACTTTTTTCAAAAAGTCCCTTGACCGGGGCTCGGGGCAGAGCCCCGTATATATCCCGCGGAGCGCGGGGCGGAGCCCCGCTTGTATCTCACTTACGGCTTTCGGCTTTATCGAGAGAAGCGGCAATGAAGCCCTTGAACAGGGGATGCGCTCTGTTGGGGCGGGATTTGAATTCCGGATGGTACTGAACGCCCACATGGAAAGGTCTGTCGGAAAGCTCCACCGTTTCCACCAAGCGTCCGTCGGGCGAATGGCCTGACACCGTAAGGCCGGCGGCAATAAGGCTTTCGCGGTAGTCGTTGTTGAACTCATAGCGATGGCGGTGACGCTCGGAAATACTGCGTTCTCCGTAGCAGCGCTCCATAGTTGTACCGGGTTCAATAACGCAGGGATATGCGCCCAGCCTCAGCGTGCCGCCCTTGTCAATATCGTCGCTCTGACCGGGCATAAAGTCGATAACCTTGTTTTTGCACAGCTCGTTGAACTCGCCGGAGTTTGCGTCTTCAATGCCCAGCACATTTCTGGCATACTCGATAACCGCTATCTGCATACCGAGACATATTCCGAAATATGGCACATAATTCTCTCTTGCGTATTTTGCAGCCAGTATCATACCCTCAATTCCGCGGTCACCGAAGCCGCCGGGCACGATAATTCCGTCAAGGGCGGAAAGCCTGTCTTCGTAATTTGCCTCCGTCAGAGTCTCGGAGTCGATCCAGTCGATTCTGATGTGAGTGTTAAGAATATATCCCGCATGGCGCATTGCCTCCGCCACGGAAAGATAGGCGTCATGAAGCTGCACGTACTTGCCCACAAGACCTATATGAACTTCCTTTTCGCGGGATTTTATGCGCCGAACCATATCCGTCCATTCCTTAAGGTCGGCATCGGGAGCGTCAATGCCCAGCTCACGGCACACCACGGAGGAAAAGTTTGCCTTTTCCAGCATAAGGGGAGCCTCGTACAGGTAAGGTAGTGTAATATTCTCTATGACGCAGTCCGGCTTTACATTGCAGAACAGCGAAATTTTCTTAAATATGGATTCCTCAAGAGGCTTGTCACAGCGAAGCACAATAATATCCGGGTTTATGCCCATGCCCTGCAGCTCCTTTACGGAATGCTGGGTAGGCTTTGACTTGTGTTCGTCGGAGCCGCTGAGGAAAGGCACCAGCGTAACATGGATAAACAAGCTGTTTTCGCGTCCTACCTCAAGAGAGATCTGGCGCACCGCCTCAAGAAAAGGCTGCGATTCAATGTCTCCGATAGTGCCGCCGATCTCGGTTATGACCACATCGGCGTCGGTTTTTTTGCCTACGCGGTACAGAAAATCCTTGATTTCGTTGGTAATGTGAGGAATGACCTGTACTGTGGAGCCAAGATACTCGCCGCGCCTCTCCTTGTTGAGCACATTCCAGTACACCTTACCGGTGGTAAGGTTTGAATATTTATTCAGATCCTCATCAATAAATCTCTCATAGTGCCCCAGATCCAAATCCGTCTCCGCACCGTCGTCGGTAACAAAAACCTCGCCGTGCTGATAAGGACTCATTGTCCCGGGGTCAACATTGATATAGGGATCAAGCTTCTGAGCCGCCACCTTAAGTCCCCGCGCTTTCAGAAGTCTTCCCAGCGACGCCGCCGTAATTCCCTTGCCGAGACCGGATACAACTCCTCCGGTCACAAATATATATTTTGTCATTGTAATACCCGGTAAAACCTTTCGTGTTTTTTAATAATAAATGTTACTTGTAGGTTGCCAGTATGTTTTCCGCAATCGTCCTGCGGGTAACACACCTGTCCATAGCCTGCTTTTCGATATATCGGTGCGCCTCCTGCTCGGTCATTTTGAGCTGGTCTATAAGCAGCCACTTGGCTTTGTTTACTATGCGTATTTCCTCGATTTTTTCCTCAACGGAAGCGGTTTTCTGCTCCATACGCCTCAGGCGCTCTCGGGTGGCGCAAATAAGCGTCAAAGACTGCGCCACGGTCTGCGCGGTCACAGGCTTTGACAGCGCCAGCACTCCGAACGGAGATACGCGGGCAGCAATATCGGGATAATGCTCCGCCTTAACAAACAGCATCACTCCCGCGCCGCTGCCTTCGCAGGCATCAAGCGCCAGATGTGTTCCGAAATCATCGGGAAGCGGAGTGTTTATCATCACTATATCGAAACGGCTTTCCGCAAGGACTCTCCTTGCCGCGGAGTTGTCTGGAGAAAGGGACACGGGATAAAACCTGTCCTCGGGAAGCAGAGAGAGCAGCGAACGGTTGAATTTTTCCGATGACGATACCACAAGTACCGAATATCGGCGCTCTGCATACTCCATACTTCTTCCCTCCTCTCGAATTTTCAATCCCTGTTTGGTTTATCCGTTTTTCCGTATGCCGTCAACCGAGATAGCTCTTTATAACGCTCTCAGGCAGGCAGGTGCGCAGGAATTCTCCCTTTTGCGCAACATCACGCGCCGCCTCAAGGCTTTCGGGAAGCGCGGCAAACCTTCCGGTCACTTCCTGCGGCGCCGTATAAAGGTTTATATCGGCAGCCGGCGGCAGTGTAAGCCCCCTCTTTATGCCGTCAAGTCCTGCATAAATCATCAGTGAAAAGGCAAGATAAGGATTGCACAAAGGGTCCGGAGAGCGAAGCTCCGCACGCCTGTAGCTGCCCCGTGCGGCAGGGATTCGAATAAGTTGAGATCTGTTTTCGTGAGACCATGAAACATATCTGGGTGCCTTTTTGCTGCCGAAACGTCTGTAAGAATTTTCGGTGGTATTCAGAAACAGAGTCATCTCGCGGACATGCTGAAGAATACCCGCAATGACGGCAGGCATAAGGTCTTTCCTCTCCCCGCCTCTGGCGGAAAAGTTAATGTGCATACCGTTACCCGGCTGTCCCTCAAGAGGCTTTGGCGAAAAATCGGCGTACAGCCCGTTTCTCGCGGCAATGGTGTTTACCACGGCGCGGAAGGTCAGGCAGTCGTCTGCCGCTTTCAGGGGATCGGAATAACGGAAATCTATCTCGTTCTGTCCCGGTCCCTCCTCGTGGTGGGAGCTTTCGGGAGTAACGCCCATCTGCTCAAGGGTCAGGCATATTTCACGACGCACATTCTCCCCTTTGTCCTCGGGAGCAATGTCCATATACCCCGCCCTGTCGTAGGGAATATCGGTAGGCTCGCCGTTTTCGTCCCGTTTGAAAAGGTAAAACTCCATTTCCGGACCGAAAGCAAAGCTGACTCCGCTCTTCGCAGCTTCTTCGGCGGTCTTTTTCAAAAGCGTTCTGGTGTCACTCTCAAAAACCGTGCCGTCGGGATGGGTTATGCCGCAGTACATACGCACGACCCTGCCGTGCTCGGGTCTCCAGGGAAGCACCGAAATGGTGGACGGATCGGGATGAAGCAGCAGATCCGAATGAGTCTCCCCGCCGAAGCCGGGAACTGCGGAAGCGTCGATGGCAATGCCGTATTCAAACGCCCTGTCCAGTTCCTGCGGCATTATGGAAATATTCTTTTGTCTGCCGTATATGTCGCAGAACGCCATTCGGATGAACTTAACATCCTCCTCCGCCACATACTGCATTATCTCATCCTTGGAATACTTAATGCCCATAGCCTTTCCTTTCTTTTTGCGCCGCGGCGCTCGTCAGTTTGCCACATACATCTGTCGGTAGGGGTTTTTGCTGTCCGGCACAACTACGGTGTACTCTTTTTGAAGCATTTCCTCCGCATCTTTGCCGAAAAGCTCGCAGTAAGTGCGGATATGCTCTGCCGCGTCGGAAAGCTCCGAACCCGACACGCGGCTCACTCTGACCTGATCGGGGAATTTCACGCGGGAAGTATCTCCCCCCAGTATCATTTTTCCGCCGTGCATACCGGTGCAGGGGAAGTTGCCTACAACAGGCTTTCCGTCGGTGTTCAGACCAAGCACGATAATAAGTCCGCCGGCCTGATATTCACCCAGAAAGCTGCCCGTTCTGCCGCCGATAACGATGACCGGCTTTTTATCCTTGTACTCTTTCATATGGATACCTGCACGGTATCCTGCGCTGTCTCTTACATAAATCGCCCCGCCGCGCATAGCGTATCCCGCCGCGTCGCCCGCATTGCCGTGAACCACGATAGTACCGGCGTTCATGGTGTCACCGATAGCATCCTGAGCATTGCCGTTTACGGTGATGTCGGCGCCGCCCAGGTAAGCGCCCAGAGCGTTGCCTGGCACGCCGTCAATTTCAATCTTCACACCGTTCATGCCGGAGGCGATAAAGCGCTGACCCATACAGCCGGTGATCTTACAGCTTTCACCTGAGGCGCGGATCGCGTCATTAAGCTCCGAAAAGCCCATACCTTTTGCATTTATCAACATATTATACCACACCTCCCAGCTTTTTTCTACGGTAATCTTCACCGAAACCGAATAAATTGGGCTCAATTTGCAATTTTTTGTAATCTACGGTGTCAAGAGGCACCTGTCTGCGGATAAGATCGGTGTATATCCCGGCTCTGCCGTTGTCTCCGATAAGAACAAATCCGCAAAGCTTTCCGTCTGCGCAGTACAGCTTTTTGATATGACAATCCGTCACATCCTCGTATACCTCGCCGCCCTCTGCGGTGTCTTTTCTGTTGCCCGCCGTCATGGCGTGCAGTCCGAAAAAGCCTATGGAGTTCATGGGAATGGCGTTATCAAAGCACTCCTCTCCGCCTGCCATATTGACCCCCGCGCAATGCCCTTCCATATAAGCGTTGGGCATAAGCGCCATGACCTTAACTGAGCCGTCCGACACATCCCTTGTCTCCGTACAGTCCCCTGCGGCATATACATCCGCAATACTTGTCTCACAACGGCTGCCGATGCGTATACCGCGCCCCACTTCTCCTCCTGCATCCTTCACGATAGAGGTGTTTGCGCGAACGCCCACAGCCAATATGAGCACATCAAATTCCACATCAGCACCGCTTTTCATATGAGCCGTGTTTTTGTCAAAGCTTGCGGCGGTGTCACCAAGCATAAACTTCATGCCTCTCTCTTCGAGATGCTTTTTCATCATTGCTGCGCTGTCTGAGTCCAGTATACTTGACAGCACCCTGTCCGCAAGGTCGCACACCGTAACGGACGCCACTCTGTCAAGTATGCCCTCGGCGCATTTGAGTCCGATAAGTCCGGCGCCCACTATAAGCACACGGCTCGCGGGAGTAATGGCATTTTCCACCTCCAGCGCATCGTCAAGGGTCATAAAGCCGAATTTTTTCTCCACCGTTTCAAGTCCCGCCATAGGAGGCACGAAAGGCGAGGAGCCTGCGGCGACGCACAGGCTGTCGTAGTCAAGAGAAGTGCCATCTTCAAGGTATACCTTTTTGCCCTTACTGTCTATTTTGACAGCGCTTTTGCCGTAAAGCACCCTGCAGCCGTTCTTTTCGTAAAAATCCCCGGGGCGGTAGCCGATATTTTCAAGCCTTGTTTTCCCCTCAAGATAATAAGAGATGAGCGGACGGCAGTATACGGGGCGGTTCTCCTTTGACACCACGGTAATGCTTCCCTCGCTGTCAACGCTGCGGATTCCTTCGATGCAGCCGGCAGCGGCGGTGCCGTTGCCGATGATTACATATTTATTCATTATTATGACCATACCTTTCTTCGGATTTGTGTCGCTTTCGCCGTAGGCGAAATTCGCCCGTGGTTTGGGCGAAAGACACAAATCGTGTCTGAAATCAGATAACTTGCGCTCTCTGCGTTTTTAATTTTCAAACTCATGTCCATATCTCTCTTCGGATTTGTGTCGCTTTCGCCGTAGGCGAAATTTGCCCGTGCTTTGGGCGAAAAACACAAATCGTGTCTGAAATCAGATAACTTGCGCTCTCTGCGCTATTTGTTTTCAGACTTCTCACCTCTCCTCGTACACAATGGCGCGGTTGGGACAGCCCTCGGCGCAGGCCGGAGCGCCCGCGGAATTTTTGAGGCAAAGCTCGCATTTCTGCACTACGCCCTCGTCGGTACAGCTTACCGCACCGTAGGGGCACACAAGTATGCAGGTAAGGCAGGCGACGCATCTGTCATGATCGATAGTTACCGTTCCGTCCTCTATTTTCAGTGCGCCTGAAATACAGCTTTTTACGCACAGAGGGTCGGTACAATGACGGCAGGAAACGGCGTAGGTTATTCTGTCGTCTCCCTCCACATGAATTCTCGGAAATATTTTCTTGCCTTTCAGCGCCTTTGCCATATCGGTCATACCGGAATTTGCAAATGCGCAGTTATATTCGCAAAGATGGCATCCGAGACACCATTTTTCGTTTACATATACCCGTTTCATTCTCCCGCGTGTGAGATACCGAGTATCTCAAGCTCCTTTTCCGTCATACTGACGCCGCGCAGCATCAGTCTGTTTCCGCGCAGCGCTTCTATGGAGTTTATACCCATTCCGCCCATAAGCTCCTTGATTTCGTGCTTCCAGGCGGTCATAAGATTTACAAGCCTTTCGGCTCCCATATCGGGATTGAGCCGCTTTACAAGCTCGGGGCGCTGAGTGGCGATACCCCAGTTGCATTTGCCCGTCTGGCAGGTACGGCACAGATGGCAGCCCAGAGCAAGCAGCGCCGCCGTGGCGATGTAGCAGGCGTCGGCGCCCAGAGCGATAGCCTTTACCACATCGGAGGCGCTGCGTATACTGCCGCCTCCCACAAGGGAGACATTGTTTCGTATGCCCTCGTCTCTCAGCCGCTGATCCACTGCCGCCAGCGCAAGCTCAATGGGAATTCCCACATTGTCGCGAATACGGGTGGGAGCGGCGCCCGTGCCTCCGCGGAAGCCGTCGATGGCGATTATATCCGCTCCGCTTCTGGCAATGCCGCTGGCAATGGCAGCGATATTATGCACTGCCGCCACCTTGACAATAACGGGTTTTTTGTTCTGAGTTGCTTCCTTTAAGGAATACACAAGCTGTCTCAGGTCCTCAATTGAATAAATATCGTGGTGCGGTGCGGGAGAAATGGCGTCCGAGCCCTCGGGTATCATTCTCGTTCTTGAAACATCTCCCACTATCTTTGCGCCGGGAAGATGTCCGCCGATGCCGGGCTTTGCGCCCTGACCCATTTTAATCTCCACCGCGGCTCCGGCGCTTAAATACTTTTCATGCACGCCGAAGCGTCCCGACGCCACCTGGACTATGGTGTTTTCGCCGTAGCAGTAGAAGTCCTCGTGCAGACCGCCCTCGCCGGTATTGTAGTAGATTTCCAGCTCCCTTGCGGCCCGGGCAAGGCTTTCGTGGGCGTTGTAGCTTATGGAGCCGTAGCTCATTGCCGAGAACATTACGGGCATTGAAAGCTCAAGCTGTGGGGGAAGCTCGCATTTGATGTTTCCCTTTTCGTCGCGCTCTATCTGCGAGGGCTTCTTTCCCAGAAACACTTTGGTCTCCATAGGCTCGCGCAGAGGGTCGATGGAGGGGTTGGTCACCTGGGAAGCATTTATAAGTATACGGTCCCAGTACACGGGCAGCGGGCGGGGATTTCCCATGGAGGAAAGGAGAACTCCTCCGCTTGCCGCCTGCTTGTATATTTCTTTGATGGTGTCCGTCTGCCAGTTGGCGTTTTCACGGAACGCGCAGTCGTTTTTGACTATCTTCAACGCGTGGGTGGGGCAAAGAGTCACACAGCGCTGGCAATCGACGCATTTTGTCTCGTCGCTGAGCATGACCTTGCCGTCCTCGTCATATGTATGAACCTCGTTTGCGCACTGTCTCTCGCACACGCGGCAGCATATACAGCGATCCTGCCGTCTTTCAACCTCGAATTCGGGGAACATATAGGGTACCGACATCAGATTGCACCCTCCTTTACCTTAACGATCACAGGCTCGCCGCCTGCGGGAGCATATATATTTTCCGCGTCCGGCTCCATGGTGCGTATTGCAGCCTCCTCGCTGGCAATAAACACCTTGTCGTCCTTTTGGGCAGCTACCATGGAGCGCAGCTTCAGTCTGTCGTTCAGCGCCATAAGTCCGCCCTCGAAGCCAAGCACTATGGAGAAAGGACCTGTTATGAGCAGGCTGGGGAAAACGGTGCGCAGATAGGAAAGCCTTTTTGAAGTCTTTTCGTCCTTATCGGCAATGGTGCTCCAGAAAGGCGCCGCAATAACGGAAGCCGCTTCTTCAAGTGTAAGTCCCTGACGGCGCAGCAGATAATCCGCAATATAGGTGATTACCTCCGTATCGGTCTGAAGCGTGCATTTATAGCCGAACATTTCGATGAAGCGTCTGTTGGCGTCGTAGGAAGATATCTCTCCGTTATGCACCACGGAGTATTCCAGCAGCGCAAAGGGATGGGCACCGCCCCACCAGCCGGGGGTGTTTGTGGGATAGCGTCCGTGAGCTGTCCAGGAGTAGCCTTCGTACTCATCAAGGCGGTAAAACCGTCCCACATCTTCGGGAAAGCCCACAGCTTTGAACGCGCCCATATTCTTGCCGCTTGAGAAAACATAGGCTCCCTCAAGATGAGAGTTTATATACATTACTGCCCGTGCCACGTACTCCTTTTCGTCAAGCTGAAGGCGGGACAGCACGGATTTCAGCGGCGCCAGAAAATATCTGCGGATAAGGGGCACATCCGTTATCTCGGGAATCTTTTTAATGGGGATCCACTCGTCGCGCACCACCTCAAAGCGCTCACGCAGTATTTTTTCGCACTCGCTTCTCACATCGTTGTCGGAGTAAAAAATATGAAAAGCGTAAAATTCTTTGTATTCCGGATAGATGCCGTAGGCGGCAAAGCCGCCGCCCAGACCGTTAGAACGGTCATGCATGGGCACCATACTGTTCATTATGGCCTCTCCGGTCATTTTTTTACCGTCTCTCGAAATAACGGCTGATATGGCGCAACCGGAAGGTATGCGCACCTGACCTTCGATCTTCATAGTAAAATCATTCCTTTCCTTATATCTGAGCCGCATTGCGGTAACACCGCAAAATAAAAATAAAGGCGGTCATTCAAAGACGGGAAACTTCTCCCGTCGGTGAATGAACGCCTTTGCTCATTGACACCGTATTATAACATACCGGTCTTCGGTTGTCAATTGTTTTTTACATAAAAATCTATATTTTGCCTGTATTTTCCGAAAATACCGCTGCAACTGTCTGCGGGTCTCTGCCTTACGCACCGGTGAGCATATACGGGGCGCTGCCCCGTATAGTATATGAGGGGCTCCGCCCCAAACCCCGGTCAAGGGACTTTTTGAAAAAAGTCCCTTGACAATCCTCAAAAACTTTTGCCCTGATACGGCAATATAGAAATCCCCCGCAGGGGTGCCGCGCAAGCGGCAGGCATCTGAAGAAACGCAGGAGAAAGCAAGCTTTCTCCTGCGTTTCTTCATCGCT